>DATJBA010000406.1:0-12989 GCA_035515675.1 Mycobacterium sp. | reverse complement strand
GGCGGATCGATGAAGCTCACCTCGACGATCGGCGGTGGCACGCGGGCATCGGTGACCACGCCCGCCGGCGCCGACTGAAAACGCTTGCCCCCGAACGGGTCCGGGCACTTGTCGCCGTCGGCGCGGCTCACAAATCGGTGGGCGTCAGCGACCACGGCCCGTTAGTATCGCCGCTGGCCTGGGGGTCCTTACGCCATTTCGGTCACCACGACTGGCATGGGAAGGCATGTGGCTTGAAAGTGAGGGCGGTCGTGACGCCCTAACCCACTTCCCATGCCTGATGGGGGTAGTGCCATGGCGCGCTGCCGATGGCACCGTTTCCCGCTACCGCCCCGGGCGAGCTGGTCACCGATCAGGTCATCTGCACCCCCGAGCAGCAGAAGATCGGCGGCGCTGGCCGCCTGCGTCGATCTCATCGACCCAGCCGACCCGCGCACCGCGCGGGTCGATTACAAACTTGCCCACGCCCTACAGGCGTGGCTGGCACCCCAGCAAGAGTGGGGTGGCTCAGTCAACCGGCACCAGCCACCAGCGTCATCAGATGCCAGACTGGCCAGGACCGGCAGCCACCAACCGGTGGCCTCTGCTGAGCACGCGGCACTCGACCTACCCCCGAACAGACCAGGACGCCTGGACGTCGCGGGAACAGTCGAAAAAAACAGCCCCCCAGCTGTTTAGCGCCGCATGACCCCAATAACGGGGCAATTCTTAGGCATGCACCTGGCCCGGATGGAGGCCGCGGTGGCAATCAACGCGCTGCTGGACCGGCTGCCGGATCTGCGGCTGGACCCGAGCGCTCCGACACCGCATGTCGCGGGGGTGGCGTTTCGCTCGCCGGCAGCGCTGCCAGTCGAGTTCACTCCGGCTCCGACCTGATTGCCCGACTCGCCCCCTCGCCGTCCCCCGCAAGCGGGTGGTGCCCCCACCGCGGCTGGGCGGCACCCCCAGCGCGGCACGCATCGTCGGCGGGCTACAAATAGCCGGTTTGGTTCACCAACCGCACCGAAGATGCTCCGTCGGAATAGAACTCGGCTATGCTCAACGACGCCACGTCAAGGTGCAGCCGGTACAGGATGCCCGGCCCGGCGTCCAGCGCCAGCCGCAACAACATCTTGATCGGCGTTACATGTGACACCACCAGCACCGTCGCGCCTTGGTGTCCGGCGATGATCCGTTCGCGTACCCTAAACACCCGGTCGAGCACATCGTCGAAGCTTTCACCGCCTGGTGGCGCGGTACTGGTGTCGCGCAGCCAGCGTCTGTGCAGCTCCGGATCGCGCTCGGCGGCCTCGTTGAACGTCAACCCGTCCCAGGCTCCGAAATCGGTCTCGATCAAGTCGTCGTCGACAGTCACGTCCAGGCCCAACGCCTTGGCGGCCGTCGCCGCGGTGTCGTAGGCCCGTTGCAGTGGCGAGGAGACCACTGCAGCGATCCCGCCGCGCTGCGCCAGATACCGCGCCGCAGCCCCAGCCTGCCGTCGGCCGACTTCGTTGAGTGCCGGGTTGCCACGCCCGGAATAGCGGCGCTGTACTGACAACTCGGTCTGCCCGTGTCGCAGCAACAGCAGCCTGGTCGGCGTACCGCGCGCGCCGGTCCAGCCGGGTCCTGTCGGAGATTGCTTTGCAACGGTATTCGCGGGCTCGGTAACCGGTGGCGCGGATTTCTCCGCCGGGTCATCGACCCAAGCCGCAGCGTCCATCGCCTCGTTGGCCAACCGATCGGCGTGCGAGTTGCGAGCCCGCGGGACCCACGTGTAGCTGATCCGGTCGAACCTCGACGCCAGCTTGCGGGCCTGGGCGTGGAGTTCGACGAGGTCAGGGTGTTTGACTTTCCACCGCCCGGACATCTGTTCCACCAACAGCTTGGAATCCAAGAAGACCCTGGCCTCGGTGGCACCCAGTTTCAGGGCGTCGTCCAAACCGGCTACCAGGCCTCGGTATTCGGCGACGTTGTTGGTTGCCCGGCCGATGGCCTGTTTGGTCTCGGCCAGCACGGTCGAGCGGTCGGCGCTGAGCACCACGGCGCCGTATCCGGCCGGTCCGGGGTTGCCGCGCGATCCGCCGTCGGCTTCGATGACTACTTTCACTGCTCGAATCCCTTGACCCGCAACAGGATCGCGCCGCATTCCGGGCATCGCACCAGGTCGTCTTCGGCGGCGGCCGAGATGCGGGACAGTTCGCCGCGGCCGATCTCGATCCGGCAGGCGCCGCACCGATGTCCCAGCAACGGTCCGGCGCCCGGCCCTCCCCCGGCGCGCTGTCGTTCGTAAAGGGCCGACAGGGCGGGGTCCAATGTCGCGGTCAGCGTGTCGCGCCGCGACGAATGTTGCTGGCGGGCCTGGTCGATTTCGGCGAGTGCGGCATCGAGGGCCTGCTGGGCGCTGGCCAGCTCGGCCTGCAGCACCTCGATTGCCCCCAGCTCGGCATTTAGCTGAGCCTGCAATTCCTCACGGCGCTCCATCACATCCAGTAGGGAATCTTCCAGGCTGGTCTGACGGCGAAGCAAGGTCTCCATCTCGTGCTGGAGATCAGACAGTTGCTTTGCGTCCGTCGCACCCGACGCCAGCATCGACCGGTCGCGGTCTTCGCGCTGGCGCACCGCCTCGATCTCTGACTCGAATCGCGACACCTGAGAGTCCAAGTCTTCTAGCGCGATTCGAACCGCGGCCAGCCGGTCGGCGGCGGCGTTGTGTTCGGCCTGCATCCGCTCATAGACCTCTTGCTGCGGCAGATGGGTGGCCCGGTGCGCGATCCGGGACAGCTCAGCATCCAGCTGCGACAACTCGAGTAGCGAACGCTGCTGTGCTACTTCGGCTTTCATAACTGATCTCTTCCGGTCTCGTTGCCAAGATTCCACGGGTCGGTGCGGATGGTGCACACCCGCACAGGTAGCGCAACACCGAAACGGGACCGCAGCATGTCGGCGGCCTGATCGCACCAGGGGTATTCACTTGCCCAGTGCGCCACGTCGATCAGGGCCACATTCGAGGCCCGGCGATGCTCGTCGGCCGGATGGTGCCGCAGATCAGCCGTGACATAGGCCTGCACGTCCGCGCCGGCTGCCATGGCCAGCAGCGAGTCCCCCGCACCGCCGCACACGGCCACCCGCGACACGAGCATGTCGGGGTCACCCGCCGCGCGCACGCCCCACGATGTCTGCGGCAACGCGGCGCTGACGCGGGAGACGAAGCTGCGCAGCGGTTCGGGTGCTGCCAGCGCGCCGATGCGGCCGAGCCCGGCATCGCTGGGCGGGGGCACCAGCGCGAAGATGTCGAACGCGGGCTCTTCGTACGGGTGGGCTGCGCGCATCGCCGCCAACACAGCGGTCCGAGCCCGCGCGGGTGCGACGACCTCCAACCGGTCTTCGGCTACCCGCTCGACGGTACGGACGCTGCCCACTGCGGGCGACGCCCCTTCATGCGGTAGGAACTGCCCGATACCGCTGACGCTCCAGCTACAGTGCGAATAGTCATCGATATGGCCGGCGCCGGCCTCGAACACGGCCGCCTGCACCGCTTCTGCGTTCTCGTGCGGTACGTAGATGACCCACTTGTCGATATCGGCCGCGCCCGATAGCGGCTCGAGCACACCTTCGACGGTGAGGCCAAGAGCGTGGGCCAGCGCGTCGGACACACCCGGTGATGCCGAGTCGGCATTGGTGTGTGCGGTGAACAGTGAACGCCCGGTTCGGATCAAGCGGTGCACCAGCGCACCCTTCGGTGTGCTGGCCGCCACCGTATCGACCCCGCGCAACAGCAACGGATGATGAGCCAGCAGCAGGCCGGCCTGCCGAACTTCGTCGATGACCGCCGGCGTCGCATCGACCGCAACGGTCACCGAGTCCAGCACATCGTCGGGGTCGCCGCATACCAGGCCAATCGAATCCCACGATTGGGCGAGCCTCGGCGGGTAGGCCTCGTCCAGCACCTCGATGACCTTCGCCAGCCTCACGCTCACCGGTGCCCCCCGTTATTCGTGTGAGCGATCGCCTCGGAGATAGCTTGGACCAGCAGCGGCCAGTCCCGGCGCACCGCCGCCCGCAGATACCGCTCGTCCAGGCCGACGAATGTATCACACCGGCGAATAGCAATTCCCTCGTTCTGCAAGGTGTTTCGTATCTGAACGGCATCCGGCCGGCGGAACAACACGAACGGAGCCGCCCCATCGACCACGACGGCACCCACCGATGCCAGACCGGCCACCATCTCGGCGCGCAGGTCCGCCAACCGCACCGCATCGGCTGCCGCGTCGGCGACGGCTTCGGTCGCGCAACAGGCCGCGGTGGCCGTCAGTTGCAGTATCCCCACCGGCCAGTGCGCGCGCTGGGCGGTCAACCGCGCCAACACCTCTGGCGAACCGAGGGCGTAGCCCACCCGCAATCCGGCCAGGGCCCACGTCTTGGTCAGACTGCGCAGCACCAGCACATCGGGTAGCGAGTCACCGGCCAGCGACTCCGGCTCGCCGGGAACCGAGTCGGCGAACGCCTCGTCAACTACCAGAATCCGCCCGGGCCGGCGCAGCGCGAGGAGCTGCTCGCGGGTGTGCAACACCGAGGTGGGGTTGGTCGGGTTGCCTACCACGACAAGGTCGGCGTCGTCGGGCACGTCCGCACCGCCCAGGACGAACGGCGGCTCGAGCACGACATGGTCCACCGGCACTCCGGCCGCGGTCAGCGCCGCAGCCGGCTCGGTGAACGAGGGCGCAACGATCACCGCCCGCGCCGGACGCAGGTTGGGTAACAAGGCGAACCCTTCTGCCGCCCCGGCCAGCGGCACCACCTCATCGCGGGCTCGGCCGTGTCGCTCGGCGACCGCGTCTTGCGCCCGGTGCACGTCTTGGGCGCTCGGATATCGCGCCAGGTCCGGCAGCCGCGCCGCCAGCCGCTGCACCAGCCACTGCGGTGGTTGCGCATGACGGACGTTGACGGCGAAATCCAGCATCCCGGGCGCGACGGCTTGATCACCGTGATAGCGCGCCGCCACAGGCGGGCTCGGGTGCAGACTCGCCATCCGTGACACACTAGTGCGCCGCCGCGCAGCCGATCACTCGACGCTACACATCCGCATCGTCGGCCCGGGTGACGGCGTCTGGATCTCCCGGATCGCTCCTGACGAGATCGACTACGAAGGCGAGCTGGGGATTGTGATCGGTCGACGGTGTAAGAATGCTCCAAACGACAAGTCGGCCGTTCTCGATGTAATCGCCGGATTCACGATCATCAATGACGCGAGTGTTCGCGATTGGCAAGCACCCGAACCCGGGATGGTCGTGAGCACGTCCTTCGACACTCACGGCCCGATCGGGCCGTGGATCGTGACTCTCGACGGGATCGGCGACCCGTCGGACCTTGGCCTGCGCACGTACGTCAACGATGACCTCCGACAGGACGGACGCACCGGAGACATGCTGTTCGACATCTACGAACAGGTGTCCTACCTCTCCTGCGCCTTCACCCTTGAAGTTGGTGACGTCCTGTCGACCGGCACGCCGAGCGGTATCGCCCGGCATCGACCCGGCACGTACCTGAAGCCAGGCGATGTCGTGCGAGTCGAGATCGACAAGAACGGAACCCTTGAGAACCCCGTGATAGCGGAGCCCAGTCCCGGAGACTGAACCTGGACACGGCGCCGGGTGATCGAAATCAGACGAAACGCTGAATGAATCGCAAGGCCACGTCAGCGACCTCTTTCCATCCGTTGTCGATGACCAGAGAGTGGCCCCGGCCGGGGGATGTGCTCGATCTCGGTGACGCCCGGGTTGTGCTTGGACTGAATCTTGAAAGTAGCCTCGCTGATGGCCGACGGTATCGTGTGGTCGCCGTCGCCGGCGATGACGAGCAACGGACCGCGGTCGGAGTTCTTGGAGTCCACCCGGGTCTCGCTGAACGGGTTGAAATTCGCGACCGCCGCCTGAAAGAGCGGGGCGGCCGGGGCCGGGACGTGGAATGTTTCGTAAAGTTCCTTGGCTTCGGCGTCGCCGAGGTTGTTGGCCCAGCCGTACTTGAACTGCTCGAAAGTCAGTGCGATTGCCTTGCCGTAGTTGGCCGGATTTCCCAAGACCGGGAAAGCCGATCTCAGCGACGAGATCGGCAGCGGCAGAACACCTCTGAACGGAGCGTTGTCGATAGTCACCGTGGTTGCAGACGCACCGACGCCGGCGATTTTCTGCGCGATCAAGCCACCGAAGGAATGACCGATCACCGCCGGCTTCTTGTCTAACTGCGTGATCGCGTCCAGGTAGTGATCGGTGACACCTTGAACCTTCTTGCCCGCGAACACTTCTGGATGCGCGAAAGCCTCCTGGACAGTGGCGGGATCGTCCGGCCAGCCGGGAGCTATGGTCGTGTAGCCGCTGGCTTCGAACAGGTCGCGCCAGCGTTGCCAGCTGCTGGAAAGCAGCCACAAACCATGCACGAATACCACCGGAGTTAGGCCTGAAGCGTTGGCTCTTTCGATTTCCGCCTGTTCCCAGACGGCGATGGTGCTAGCTGCAGTGCTGTCGGTCATGGTGTTTCCTTCCCGGGGTCGCAGTTTTGGGTGCTCATGCAGTCGTTAGTCAGCCGACGTCGGCTGCCCATTGTTGAAACAGACGGCACCACCTGTGCTGGCTAGCGACGCAACAGGCGGCGGGTCAACTCGCCCTTCCCGAGGGCCTGAAGCAGGCGGATTCATTGCGCGTTAACCGATTGCGCTGCAACAAATTAGGCTCCTCGCCGGCCCACCAACTCGGTAAACAACTGGTTGTAGTCGGCGTCGGCGGTCCTGACGAACACACCGCGAGTTCCGCCAACCGCCACCGACCAGTCACCGCCCGCATAGGCCCAACCCTGTTGCGGAACGAACTTGAGCTCTTGATGACTCGGCAAGCACGTTGAACACTTGCGTCGCGGCTGCGGTGAAGCGGGCTGTGGTTTGTGCCTGCTCTTCCGAAAAATCCACGTTGGCTTTGTAGTCCACCAGTGAGCCGTCGAGCCCAAATTCGCCGGCGGCAACTACGCCCTTGATGTTGAGCAGATCGTCAAGCGATGCGGCCATGCGTCCTCCAATTCGGTGTCGCATGTAAGTTCTTGTAGTACGTAGGCAAGCTATGCCGCAAACCCGTTGCCACCCAGAGTAAGAATCCCCTAGAAGCGAACTAGTCTATTTGTCAACGGATGCCAGCCGGCGAGAACGCTTTACCGCATTGCGTGAGGCAGCACGCCGACCCGCGCAATGACTAGCTCGCGTCCGGACTATCCGGTTACCGGTCCGGAGATATCGCCGCGACCGCCGGCGGAGCCAGTGTTGCGCCCGACCAATGTATATCTGCGTCACCCAGGTCCGAGACGGACTCACGTGCCCCCCGGGACAAAGACGCACGGACGTCCAGTGCCGAACCCGACTTTTGCACCACGTACGCCTTCAGCTTCTCAGCGGCAGCCTCGAATAATCGCAACCGCGAATACTTAAATCAGAAGGCCGGGTCAGAACCGCCGGTCGCCGTTATAGCCAGGTGATTGATTTCGATCTTTTCGGTTGATCTCGTACCTGTAATGCCTCGCAATACTCCATCAACGACAATGGGTGGGTGACAGACACGATCTCGGCCGGGACTGGTTCGGAGACCAGCCCCGGCGCCGCGGCACGACGCGCGTCGTCGGCGGGTCCGGCGGCGCAGCTGGTGATCTTCGATCTCGACGGCACGCTTACCGACTCGGCGGAGGGGATCGTGGCCAGCTTCCGCCACGCGCTCGGCCACATCGGCGCCCCGGTGCCCGAGGGCGACCTGGCCGCGCAGATCGTTGGCCCGCCAATGGACGACACCTTCCGCGCGATGGAGCTCGGCGACGACGCCGAGGAGGCGATCGCGGCCTTCCGAGCCGAGTACGGTACCCGGGGCTGGGCGATGAACACCCTGTTCGACGGGATCGCGCCGCTGCTGGCCGATCTGCGTGCCGCCGGTGTCCGGCTGGCTGTGGCCACCTCCAAATTGGAACCGACGGCACGGCGCATCCTCGCCCACTTCGGGCTTGATCAGCATTTCGAGGTCGTCGCCGGCGCGAGTCCCGACGGCATACGCAAAACCAAGGTCGACGTAGTGGCCCGCGCGCTGGCGCAGCTGCAGCCGCTCCCCGAGCGCGTGCTCATGGTCGGCGACCGCAGCCACGACGTGGACGGCGCGGCCGCACACGGCATCGACGCCGTGGTGGTCGGCTGGGGCTACGGGCAGGCCGACTTTGCTGACGGGAAGACGCCGGCCGGGGCCACCGTCGTGACACATGCCGCGACGATCGACGAGCTGCGGAGGGCACTGGGTGTCTGATCCAAAAGCGCTGCACGTCACGTTCGTCTGCACCGGCAACATCTGCCGTTCGCCGATGGCCGAGAAGATGTTCGCCGACCAACTGCAGCGGCGCGGGCTGGGTGACGCCGTGCGGGTGACCAGTGCGGGTACCGGCGACTGGCATGTCGGCAGCTGCGCCGACGCGCGGGCAGCCCGGGTCCTGCGTGCCCACGGCTACCCGACCGACCACTGCGCCGCCCAGCTCGACGCCGACCACCTGGCGGCCGATCTGGTGGTGGCATTGGGCCGCAACCATGTTCGCATGTTGCGAGCGCTGGGCGTTGAGGACGGCCGGATACGGATGCTGCGATCATTCGACCCGCGCTCGGGTGCCTACGCCCTCGACGTCGAGGATCCCTACTTCGGCGACCACGCCGACTTCGAGGAGGTTTTCGCCGTCATTGAGGCCGCCTTGCCCGGCCTGCATGACTGGGTCGACGAGCGACTCGCGCAGAACGGACACGGTTGATGCGTCGCCTGACGTTCCTGCTGCGACCGGGCTGGATAGCGCTGGCTCTAGTGGTGATCGCGTTCACCTACCTGTGCTTTATGGTGTTCGCGCCGTGGCAGCTGGGAAAGAACACCAGGACTTCGCGGGAGAACCAGCAAATCGAGTATTCCCTCAACACCCCACCGGTACCGCTGAAAACCGTGCTACCACAGCAGGACTCGTCGGCCCCGAGCGCGCAGTGGCGCCGGGTGACGGCGACCGGGCATTATCTGCCGGACGTTGCGGTGCTGGCCCGGTTGCGGGTGGTGGAGGGAAATCCGGCGTTCGAGGCGCTGGCACCATTCGTCGTGGACGGCGGGCCGACCGTCCTGGTCGACCGTGGCTATGTGCGGCCCGAGCAGGGCTCTCGGGTGCCGCCGATCCCCCGCCCACCGGCGGAGACTGTGACCCTCACGGCGCGGCTGCGAGACTCCGAGCCCACCGCGGCGGGCAGGGATCCATTCTCTCATGACGGTGTCCAGCAGGTGTATTCGATCAACACCGAGCAGGTCGCGGCGTTGACCAAAGTCCCGCTGGCCGGGTCCTATCTGCAATTGGTCGACAACCAACCCGGCGGACTCGGCGTGATCGGGGTGCCGCACCTGGATGCCGGGCCGTTTCTGTCCTACGGAATCCAATGGATTTCGTTCGGCATCCTCGCGCCCATCGGATTGAGCTACTTCGCCTACTCCGAGATCCGCGCCCGCCGCCAAGAAAAGCTGGGGGCACCTCCCGCTCGCGGGGGACGGGGGGCGCCACCCGCCAGCGCGGGAGCGCCACCCCCAGAGACGCCGATGACCGTCGAGGAGAAACTCGCCGACCGCTACGGCCGCCGGCGGTAAACCAACAGCCCTGCGAATACCACGGCGCCTGCCTGAACTACGCGCGACAGCGCCACCGCGCGGCGCAGGTCGGCCACGCCTGGCTGGCGCCCGTCGCCGAGAGTGGGCCGGATCTGCAGTTCATGGTGGTAGTGAGTCGGCCCGCCGAGCCGCACGCTCAGCGCCCCGGCGAAGGCCGCCTCCACGGCGCCGGCGTTGGGGCTGGGATGACGGGCGGCATCACGACGCCAGGCGCGCAGGGCACCCGACAGTGATCCGCCAACGAGCGGCGCGCAGATCACCACCAGCGCCGCGGTCGCCCGCGCCGCGAGGTAGCTGGCTGCATCATCCAATCTCGCTGCGGCCCAACCGAATCGGATATAACGCTGCGAGCGGTAGCCGATCATCGAGTCCAAGGTGTTGGTGGCGCGGTATGCCAGCACCGCGGGCACGCCGCCCACCGCCGCGCACAGCAGCGGCGCCACCTGGGCGTCGGACGTGTTCTCCGCGACCGATTCCAGTGCCGCCCGCGTCAAGCCCGCGTCGTCCAGCCGGGCCGGATCACGCCCGCACAGCGACGGCAGCAGCCGTCGCGCAGCCTCTACGTCGCCGCGATCCAGCAGCTGCGCCATTTCCAGGCCGGTGCGCGCCAGTGACGTTCCGCCCAGCGATACCCAAGTAGCCGCGGCTGTGACCGCGACCGACCAGAGCCGACCCCGGCGTCCAGCGCCCCGCTGCAGCGCCACGCCCAGTACACCCACCGCACCGACCAACAGGCCAACATGCACCACGCCGGCAACCTTGGTGTCGCGGTAGGTGACTTGCTCCAACTTGGCGGCCGCTTGGCCGAACACCGCGACCGGATGACCTCGTTTCGGGTCGCCGAACACGACGTCAGCCAGGTAGCCGGCCAGCACGCCGACGATCCGGGCCTGCCGTGTCGTCGCACACACCTCGGCAGCGTCTCACACGTGATCTACTCGATTCCATGAGGCGACATCCGCGATGAAGCGGCCCGCGACCCGGGTCGCAGACCTGCTGAACCCGGCAGCCATGTTGCTGCCCGCCGCGAACGTGATCATGCAGCTGTCGTTGCCGGGTGTCGGTTATGGCGTGCTGGAAAGTCAGGTGGACAGCGGCTTGAAAGATAAGGGGTCTACAAGCATCCGTTCAAGCGGGCCCGCACCACCGGCACCTACCTGGCCGTCGCAACCATCGGCACCGAGTCCGACCGGGCTTTGATCCGCGGCGCCGTGGACGTCGCACATCGGCAGGTTCGGTCGACGTCGTCAAGCCCGGTCTCCTACAACGCGTTTGACCCCAAGTTCCAGCTGTGGGTGGCTTCCTGTCTGTACCGCTACTTCGTTGATCAGCACGAGTTCCTGCACGGTCCGCTGGATGACGCCGCCGCTGCCGTCGTCTATCGCGACGCCAAGCGGTTGGGTACCACGCTGCAGGTGCCGGAGTGCATGTGGCCGCCGGATCGGGTCGCATTCGATGAGTACCGGAAGCGCTCTCTCGACGAGCTGCGCATCGACCCGCCGGTGCGAGAGCATCTGCGCGGGTGGCTTCGTTGGCGTTTCTGCCGTGGCCGTTGCGACCGCTGGCGGGGCCGTTCAACTTGTTCGCGACGACGGCGTGGCCCCTGAGTTCCGGGCGTTGATGCGGCTGGACTGGTCAGAGAGCCAGCAACGCCGGTTCGAGTGGCTGCTGGCCGCCCTGCGGCTGGCCGACCGGCTGATTCCGCACCGGGCGTGGATCTTCGGTTATCGGGTTTACTTGTGAGACAAGCGGTTCCGCGCACGACGGGGCCTACGGATCGTCTAGGGACGTCCGCTTCGGCTGCGCCAACCGCGCCGAGTGTGAAACCTGCGGCGTGCTTCCCGCGTGTCGCGTCGTCAGATTCACAGTCGACGACGATGCCCGCGCCTCAGCGTTGCGTGGCGAAGAACGCGCGGACGTCCTCGAGGAACAGCTCCGGTTGCTCAAATGCGGCAAAGTGCCCGCCGCGCGGCATTACTGTCCAGTGCGTGATGTGGTAGACGGGCTCGCACCACGACCGCGGTGCGCGTAGGACCTCACCGGGGAAAGCGGTGACACCAGTGGGCAATTCGACACGCGCCATCTGTCCCCAAGACCTTGAAGCTCTCCCACTACAAGCGGGCCGAAGAAGCGGCGGTGCCGGGCACCCAATACATCATCACGTTGTCGAGCAACTCATCGCGGCCGAGCACGTTCTCGGGATGCCCATCGCAATCCATCCACGCCCAGAACTTCTCGACGATCCACGCCAGTTGACCCACGAGCGAATCGACCAGCCCCTAGCCCAATGTTTGCGGCCGGGTGGACTGCTGCTTGGAATAGCCGGTGCCCCACTTCCGGTGCTCGGCCAACGCGGCCAAGGCCCACTGCTCTTTCGCGGTGGGATTGGCCAGCGCTTCAGCTGTGGGCCTGCCGATCGGCATGTTCAGATGGATGGCCACGCAGTGGCCGCGGTTTCGTCCTATCTGTGTGGTGACGGCTGCTCCCCAATCGCCACCCTGGGCCCCGTAGCGGTCGTAGCCTAGGCGCAGCATGAGCGTCTCCCAGGCGTCGGCGATCTCTTCCACGCTCCATCCCGTGCCGGTGGGCTTCCCGGAGCGGGCGAGGTGGTGCAAATCACACTCGTACTCGCCACGACTTGGCACCGTCTGGTCGGTCCGAGGCGTTTGTCGCTAGTACATGGCTGCAACTTTTTCCTGAGGGGCAATGCGATGACTGTGGACTACGACAAACCACGGGCCGCCGACACCGACGACCTGGCGGAGGACTCGCTTGACGACCTGGAGACGCAGCGCAGCATGGCGCTGTCAGCGGTGATCGATGTTGATGAATCCGATTCGGCAGAGTTCTTCGAGCTGCCGGAGGCAGACCTTTCGGGCGAAGAGCTCTTGCTGGTGAACGTCCTTCCCAAGCAGAAGGACGAGTTCACCTGCTCAAGCTGCTTCCTGGTGCACCACCGGAGCAGGCTGGCCAGCGACACGGGTGGCCAGCTCATTTGCAACGAGTGCGCCTAGCCTCTATTGAATAACGAGAACACCAAATGGTAGTTCGACGGCAGTCAGCGGGCTAAGCGATTAACACCCTATTGTGGTGGAACTAAGTGGTCCCGCTCGGGTCAGTTCGTCGGGGGTTCAGGCTGCTCGGGGCTGGATCGATCGGGTTGTGCTCGGATTGGTGACTTCTCCGGCCGCTGGAAGCGACCGGCTTCTTTTACGCCGTGGTGGCGGCGTGTAGGGCCAGTCCAGCCCTGAGTATGTTGCGGGCAGCATGTTCATCTGCTGGCGCGGTGTGACCGCAGCGTTGGCAGACGAATGC
>DATJBA010000405.1:0-29774 GCA_035515675.1 Mycobacterium sp. | reverse complement strand
GGTGGGCGGGCCATGACGGTGGGCTTGAATCCGTATCGGGGTCCGGCGCCGGCTGAATGGGCGCCCACACCGGCCAGCGGCATGCCACCGAGTAGGTTTCCGGACCCTGGAGTGGCTTCCGGGGCGGCGCTGACCGCGCTGACCGGCACGGCCGCGTGGCTTACCGGCGGGGCGGCCCCTGACCATGCGACCGGCACCGACAACTTGCCGACCGAACCCGCGTTGCCCAGCGCCGCCGTCGCGTGCGCGGCGGCGCCGGCGCCGCCGCCGAGCAGTCCGCCCAAGCCGGGCAGACCCTTGGGGACAGCGGCCGCGGCGGCCGCCGGCGCTGTCATCCACCCCGCACTCTTGGCGATCTGGGTACCGAAGTTGCCCATACCGACACTGAAGTACGGCAGACCCTCGGTGTTATAGAAGAAGCTCGCGTAGGGGCTGTAGGCGCTAACAAACGTCGAGAAGTTTGAGGGCAGCGTGGTCGACCCGGCGAGCAGGAAATAGAGCTGGTCAAGCGGTGGGTTGGCATTCTGGATTCCCGTGACCAGCTTGGCCGTCCCAGTGGGCGTCTGCAGGAGTTGCAGATCCTGGTTGAAATTGGTGATGAGATTTTGCAGCGCGCCCGTGATCTGGCTCTGGATCGAGGCGGCCGGGCCGGCCTGGGCCGCGCTCGTCGCGGCGGCCTGGGTGGCCGTCGCCGCCGGATTGGCAACCTCGGGTGCCGCGGTAAACTGCTCGACCTGCGAGGCCACCGCCGAGTTGCCAGCATAGCTGTACATCACCGCGGCGTCTTGAGCCCAGAATTCGGCGTATTGGGATTCCAACTGCGCAATGATCCCGTTGTTTTGACCCAACACGTTGGTCGACAACGCCTGGGCCAACTCGGCGCGGTTGGCCGCGATCACCGGCGGGGGCACCACCGAGGCAAACGCGGTCTCAAAAGCCCCCGCCGCCGCTTGAGCCTGTGCGGCGGCCTGCTCGGCTTGAGCGCCGGTGGTACTCAGCCACTCCACATAGGGGCTGACCGCCGCCGCCATCGACGCCGAGGCCGGCCCCAGCCACTCCTCCCCGGCCAGCTGAGTGACCACGGCGTCATAGCCCAGGGCAGCCGAATTCAGCTCGGCGGCCAACGCGTTCCAGGCCGAGGCCGCAGTCGTCAGCGACGTCGCCCCCGGACCCGTATACATGAGCCCGGAGTTGACCTCCGGCGGTAACGCACCGAAATCGATTGACATATCCTGACCCCTTAACCGGCCGCGGCCGCGTTGGCGGCCTCGGCGGCCGCATAAGACCCCGAACTCATGCCCGAGGTGTTGACGAACAACTCGTGAATCTCCGCAGCCTGCGCGCTCACGGCCTGATACACCTGGGCATGCGCGGCGAACTGCGCCGCGGTCAACGCCGACACCTGATCAGCAGCCGCAGGCACCACCCCCGTCGTCGGCGCGGCCGCCGCAGCATTCTGGGCGCTCAACGCCGAGCCAATACCCTGCAACGTGCCCGCCGCCGCCAACAACGCTTCTGGCTGCGTAGTCACAAACGACATCTGAATTCCTCCTCAACCCTTAGCCTCGATGACCTTCAGAGAATGGTCTGCGGCTCACTTCAGACATGGCTCGCAAAATGAGACTAAACGGATCATGCGGTCGTCGCCTCCCTAGCTCCAACTGTTCATTGGTGGACAACTGTTATTTACCTGCATCAGAAAACCGCGGGCCCCTCATGCTGTTTCGGCGCAGTCCCGGGCAGGTACGACCTTAACTGGACGATCATGCAGCAGCCTTTCGTTATCCGGCGGACGGCGGGCGGGTGAGCACGCTTCGCTTGAATCCGTACTTGTGAGTAAAGGCGGTGGCGCCGCGTCGCCCAGCGCCGGTCATCGGCATTCCCTGAAGCAAGCCGTTCGCTCCGGGTCCTTCGGGCCGCGACGCGGCGGTGACGGCATTGACCTCCACCGCGCGGGTGGCCGATTCCTCGAGCGTGCCCGTCGACGAGGCCCAACTCGATGGCACCGACAACCCCCCGACCTTGGCCGAGGAAGCCAGATTCGCCGACACCCCTCCGGCTCCGAAGGTATTGCTGCTGGCGGCTAGCCCGCCTAGGTGCAGGCCGGCAAATTGCGGCGTCGCATACCAGGCACCACCGGCACCGGCCGTTGTTCCCAGACCCCAGAACGTCTGCTGACCAAGACCGTAACCAAAGTTTCCGATGCCGACCCCGAAGTAGGCTTGGAAGGTTTGTTTCAGTATCGGGTTGGCCCAGTTCGACGGAACACTGACCAAAAGCCAACTTTGTAGTTGATTCTGAAAGCTTTGTATTGACCCCTGAATGCCCGACAAGAAACTCGATCCCGCAGCCGACGACGAGAGTTGCTGCAGTAACTGAGGCACTGTGGCCACCGAGGTCAGCTGCGAGGTCGTGGCCGCTGCGGTCTGCCCGGAGTTGCCCGCCGGCTGGGCGGCGGCTTGGGCAACCGCAACGGCCTGGTCGAACAGCGCCTCCGGGGTAGTGGTATTGGGCGGTGGCTGATACGGGGCGAACTGTGTGGCGATCGCCGAGGAGGCGGCGTAGCCGTACATGGCCGCGGCATCCTGGGCCCACATCTCCACGTACTGGGCTTCGGTGGCCATAATCGCCGGGGTGTTCTGCCCGAAGAAATTGGTCACGATCAGCGTCATCAACAACACCCGGTTGGCCGCGATCACCGGCGGGGGCACCGTCAGCGCAAACGCCGTCTCAAACGCGGCCGCCGCCGCCCGGGCCTGGCTGCCGCTCTCCTCGGCCAGGCCGGCCGTCGTGCTAAGCCAACTGAGGTATGGGGCGACCGCCGACACCATCGCCGCCGACGTGGGCCCCACCCAGGGCCCGCTGCTCAGCTCGTCGATCACCGAACCATAGCCACCAGCCGCCGTCCCCAACTCCGCCGCCAGCTCATCCCAGGCCGTCGCGGCAACCATCATCGACTCCGATCCCGGACCCGCATACATCCGACCGGAATTGATCTCGGGCGGCAACGCCCCAAAGTCCAACACCGCGTCCTCCTCAGCTGGCCGCGATCGCGGAGGCGATCCCGGCTCTCACATAAGAACCAGCTGTCACATAAGAACCATCGGTGGCCGCAGTCACGGCGTCGGGATCCATCGCCACCTTAGGGCCGCTGCGACTATGGAAGTCATCGACTCGGATCCTTCGGACAGCAAATCCCGTCAGCCAGCTGGCCGGTGCATTATGGTGCACCCGTTCGCCGCGCCCGGATAGGTGGTCCACCACCAGGATTCCCGGATGTCTGGTCAGCAACGACATGCACATTCCGCCTCGATTAACCCGGCTGCCAGCAACCGAGCGGCAGCTCGCTTCTGGGGAGCCGCCGCTCGGCAATGACATTAGCTGCTCACACCGGACACGCCGACCCGGGATGCCAACTGTTCATTCCCGGCCAACCACTATTCATTCCCGGCCAACCATTGTTCACAATTGCTAACCAAAATTTCATCCGCAGTTTGCGTGTCGGTTCAGTTCAGCGGCCACCAGCCGGCCCGGTCGCGAGTCCGGTTGCACAACCTTGCGCCGTCAGTCCTCTTCGATAATCAGCGCCATTTCCGGGCAGGAGGCCACACCGTCGCGAGTCAACTGCTCATCCTCGGGCCTCACCTCGTGCTCTTCGAGGATCGAATAGCCCGAGTCGTCGATTGGGAACAGGTCTGGATCGACGGCGTAACACTGGGCATGGCCCACACATTTCGACTTTTCGAGACGAACCCTCACAAGGTTTCCTCCCTCGACGGCTCCGCAGAATAAGCAAGATCGGACGTAACAGATCGATAGGTAGGTTAGTCGGTGGGTGAAGTCTAGAAGATGGTTGCCGGCCCAGGCCTGCCACCCAAACTCGCCCCTACCCCACCAAGCCGGATTGGTACCCCTTTGCCGCACATGCGATATTGGTGTGCCACCACAAACCGGTGACGACAAAGTTCCGATTACGACCTGGCTGCGTCGCGGACTACCAACCAAAGAAAAACGAAGACAGACAAGCGGAGATCAGAGCGCATGAGCACTCTTGGCGAAAGCCAGCCAAGCACGTTCCACCTACCGCGGCTTGAATACTCCAAATTACCAATGGCCGCCGACCGAGGTGTCGGATGGAAAACATTGCGGGACGCCGGGCCAGTGGTGTTCATGAACGGCCACTACTACCTGACACGGCGCGAGGACGTGCTCGCTGCGCTCCGCAATCCCGAGGTCTTCTCATCACGGGTGCTTCAGCCCCCCAGTAACCCCCTGCCGGTGGTGCCACTGGCGTTCGACCCGCCGCAGCACACCCGCTACCGCAAGATCCTGCAACCGTACTTCAGCCCGCACGGACTCAGTAAGTCCCGACCGGTGCTGCAGCGTCACGCCGCCGACATGATCGCTGCTCTTGCCGCCCGGGGTAAATGCGAAGTGATGGCAGATTTCGCGCGCCTGTATCCGTTTCAGGTGTTCCTCGACCTCTACGGCCTGCCGCTGGAGGACCGTGACCGTGTAATCGCCTGGAAAGACGCCATCGTCGCCGACAAGCCCTACGCCACCCAGGCCGACCTCGCCCAGGCGCACGAGCTGTTGGAATATCTCAGCGACGCGATCCAGCAACGCCGGCAAAACCCGGGCTCTGACATGTTGTCGCAACTGATGACCGGCGAGGGCGACTTCAGTGATCTCGAGCTGCTGGGCATGAGCCACCTGTTGATCCTGGCCGGTCTGGACACGGTGACCGCAGCGATCGGATTCTCCCTATTCGAACTGGCGCGCAGACCGCGGCTGCGCGCGATGCTTCGCGATAATCCCAAGCAAATCAGGGTTTTCATCGAAGAGATCGTCCGACTGGAGCCATCGGCGCCGGTGGCGCCCCGGATCACCACCGAGTTCGTCAACGTCGGCGGCATGACGCTCCCCCCAGGCACACTGGTGCGGTTGTGCATGGCCGCAGTCAACCGCGACGGTAGCGACGCGATGTCCACCGATGAGCTGGTCATGGACGGCAAGGTGCACCGGCACTGGGGATTCGGCGGCGGACCGCACCGCTGTCTGGGTTCCCATCTGGCCCGGATAGAACTGACCATCATCGTCGGAGAATGGCTCAAGCAGATTCCCGACTTCGAATTGCCTCCGGGTTACATGCCCGACATCGCATTCCCGTCAAAGACCTTCGCGCTCAAGGAATTGCCGCTGAGCTGGGGCTGACCCGGGTCAGCCCCAGTTAACCCCAACGCAGCGGGAGCCCTCCTACTTGCGAAGCTCGGTGGCCGCCACCTTGCGAAGCTCGGTGGCCGCCACCTGAATGAACACACCAGTGTCCTCGGCCATCAGCAGACCTCGGCCACGGGGCAGCGGGCCACCCTTCATCTTGCCGCGGATGAAGCCCTCGTCGGGGTCGGCGTCCATCACCAGCAATGGCGCATTCGCCTGGTGCAGTGCGCGCAACACCGGGTCGCTGCCCGCCGAAGACCAGCCGCCGAACGTACGGGTGACGATGACATGCAAGCCGACATCGGCGGCTCTGGTCACCCAGGCAGCGGCCTTGTGCAGCGGCGAATCGAAACCTGGCGGTAGCTGCTGGATGTCGTCGACGATCAAAAAGATCTCCGGGCCGCTCCACCACGACCGTGACAACAACTCTTCCGCGGACAAACCGGGTGGAGGTTCACGGCTGGCCAAGACCGCTGCCAGCTGACCCATCATCGCGTTTACGCCATCGAGGTTGTAGGCGAATTTCTCCACATAGTCGGAGCCCAGTACGGTCAGCAGCTGACGGCGCGGGTCGACCAGCCATACCTGGGCCGAGGGTTGCCCCGCTCGCGGCGTTGGTGCGCTGCTGGCTCCCGGCGCATAGAGCCGGCCGATTTCGGACATGATGCTGGCCAGCGTCGTAGTACGCCCACATTCGCGTCGGCCCGTCACCATCAAGTGCGCATTCTCGGCGAAATTCAGATAGACCGGCTGCAAGTCCAATTCCGATATTGCCCAGGCGATTCCGCCCACACCAACCCCTTGGCGGGTGTCTTGGGCAGCCAGCTCCCGCAATTGCTCCACGCCGAACCGCGCGGGCAGCCGGCGCACTGGGCGCGCCTGTCCGGTCGCGAGCCGGCCAACCGCTTCGACGATGCTGTCGGACTCGAACACGTTGCCGGGTGTGCCGGCCAGCGCGGGCCGGGCCACCAATGTGTGCAGACCGGCCTGCGGATCGCTGTCGAGTCGGACGTAGTTGACCGCGACCATCCCGCGTCCCGGCTTGACCGGAACTTCTTTGGCAAACCGGGAACGCACCAGCTTGGCGTCCTCCACCGCAGCCAGTCGCAACTCGATGCGAGAACCGAACCCGCTGCGCACCGGGGGCCGCAACTCCGATTCGCGATCCGCGGTGACCACCACGTGCACCCCGAACGAGGGACCCTGGTTGATGATCAGGTTCACCTGCTCGATCAGCACTTCGTTTTCCTCGGCCAATGCCCGGTAGTTGTCGATCACCAGGTAGACATCGCCGAACACGTCGGGCACGGGGCCCGGGGCGCCGCCGAACTTGCGCCGCCTGAACACGTCCATCGACGGAATTCCGTATTCGAGGAAGGTGCGCTTACGCTCGCGCACCAGCGCCAGCAGTTCGGCCACCGTGCGGCGCACGCCGTACGGGTCCGTGGGACCGACGACCTCGCCCACATGGGGCAAGCCGGCGACCGTGGTCAGCGCGGTGCTGCTGTAGGCCAGGCAGTAGAACTGGACCTGCTCGGGAGTGTGGGTCAGCGCGGCCGAGCAAATCAGGGTCTGCAGCGCCGTGGTTTTGCCCGAGCCGCCGGCGCCCAGAATCAGGACGTTGGCGCCAGGCCCGGAGGTGTCAACCGTCCACGGCGGCTGGTCATGCTTGAACGGGCGGTCAATGATCCCGAGCGGGAACACCAGATTCTTGGCGGAACCGTAGTCCTGCTGCCACGGGTGGCCGAGGAACCGGTTGACCAACTCGTCGATGGCAACGGGTTCGGTCAGCGGCGGCTGCCACAATCGGTAGGGCTCGAACCGGATCTTGCGCAGCTGATCGATGATCACCGTGCCGACCTTCGGTGTCCTGATCCCTTCTTCGTCTTCGTCCTCCTCCGCCTCGAGCACCTCGCCATTCGAGCCATTCAAGTGGACGGCCGCGGTGTCAATATCCGGCCCCCCAACGCTCACCTCGAGCGGGGTGAACGCGTTGCCAAACAGTTGCGGGCGAACGTAATCGATGCTGTGCACCAACGCCGGCCCGTCCTCGCCGTCGACGCTGACACCGCGGGCGAAGTAATCCCGCCACAGGAATTCGGCTTGGAACCGGATGATGTCCTCGAGACTCTTACGGAAATAGCCAAGACCCGCCTGGGCCGGCAGGTTCACCGCGTTGGGCACACCGGCCGCCTGTGCCGCCCCGGCGGTACGCGCTTTCAGCACCAACCGGTAACCCATGTTCTCCATGAGCTTTTCGGCTCGGCTTTCAATAGTCTGCGACGCCATCATCAGGTGGATCCAATAGGCGCGGCCCTGCCGGCCGATCGAGTCGAGGACGTCGACCGCCGTCGGCATGATGCGGAACCATTCGTAGAACTCGTCGATGACCACTACGAGCATCGGCAGCGGCGCCATGTCCTGGCCGCGCGCCCGCATCCGGGCCCGCACGGAGTTGTATTCCTTGGCGTCGTCGACACCGGCGCTGTCGCATATGGCCTTGCGGCGGGCGATTTCGCCCCACAGCGCGTCCAGGAAGCGCTCCATCAACGCTTGGTCTTCTTCCAGGTCGGTGATGATCCGCGATACGTGCGGCACCCCGGAGAACGGCTTGACCGCCGACCCACCCTTGAGGTCGGCCAGAACGAACTGCAGCTCCTCGGGCGGATGGCCAAGCATCAGCGATTCGATCACGGTTCGCACCAGCGTCGACTTACCCGAACCTGTTGTCCCGGACATGACTCCGTGCGGCCCGTCGCCGCCCTCATCGAGCGACTTCATGTCCAAGAACAGCAGCTCGCCGTTGTCGGAGCGATTGGCGAACGGTGCCCGCAACCGCGACCGGCCCATCGTGTCGGTGCGGTTGCCCCACAGCGCGTCGAAGTCGATGTCAGATGGATCGTCAACCCCGTAGTAGGACAAGATGTCCCGGGCGCCGAGGTGGGCTACCCGCTGGCCGATCTCCTCGTAGGCCTCGGCGAGCCGCCAGCGCGCCAGCTTCTGGGAGAACTCCTCTGCCTCCGCGACGTTTAGCTGGTCGGTGAGAGCGAAGAACCAGGGCTTCTCGTCGATCACCATCCAGGTGTCGCGGTCGCGGGGCAGTGCCTCGATGATGCCCTTTTCGTCGAACCGCAACGTCCGCTCCGGGACAGATGTCCACATCGAAGAGCCGGTCAAATCGAAGAACGTCACCCCGTCGATGCCCTCGGCGCTGATCACGTACTCCCACTGCGTATCAGCGACGTCGGCGATGATCACCGTGTGCGGTGTCGGGGTCTGCGCCGACGAACTGGCATGCCGGGGCGTGAACGACCCACGGCCGGCGAACAATTCGGCTTGCTCGGCGGCGAACTCCCGCACCGAGCTGTAGACCATCCGCGCGTTACCCGCCGCGTCATGACGCCGCGGATCACCGAAGTGTGGAAGCCACTTCACCCAGTCCCATTCGTCCAAATCGGAACTGACCACGATCATCTGCACGTGGTCGGGACCGTGCGAGAACGTCAGCTGGCAGATGATCGCCCGTATCAGTCCCAATGCCTGCTCGCGCTCTCCGACCAGCGAGTACCAGGGTTCAACCAGCAAGGAAATCATCTTGGGCAGGTTGTAGACGACGCTTTGATAGCGCCCGAATTCCTGAAGTGCCTTGCCCGTTACCGGCTCCAGCTCGATGTCGGTCGGCATGTTTTGGGGCTCACCCCAGGTCACCTCGGGACGCGTCATGCCCACGCCGACTCGGACAACACCGAAGTTGAGGTCCTTGCCGTCGGGCTTGCGTTCCCACATCCGCGACGATCCCACGGCAGCGGCCAGCGTGGTGGGTCCCGGGTGGAACCACCGGTAGTTGGCGTCCATGCTGTCGGCCGACTCGTGGGCGGTCTCGCGCAGCATGTCCAGCATCAACATGAACTGGGCGCGCATCGCGTCCAGTTTTGGCCGGCTCATCTGCTGCTGGCCGCCGAACCGGCCGCCGAACATCATCATCGCGACGCCGCCGATCATAAAGATCGGGAAGATCGCGCCGGCGCCTCCGAAGACGTGTGACCCGCTGCCGAAGACCATGGCGATCATGCCGATCAGCAGGCCGATCACCAGGACGCCGACTACGACGAGCCACCAGGGCTTGCCCTCCGGCGGAGGGATGCTCAACGGCGTCGGCAGGACGATGTTCTCCGGCTTGATCACCGGAGGCTTTTCCGGTGTCGGCCGCGCAAACCCACGTTTCACTTTGGTACCACCAACTCTGCAGGGGACATATCCGTCGGTAGGGTGTCGTGCTCCACTAACGCATCTGCTCGTGACAAGGTCGGACCTTGCGGCAGCAGCCGCAGCGCCACCCATGGCGCCAGGCTCGGTATCGTCTTCAAACCCAACGCCTCGCGCACCTCGCGGGTGTCGTCCACTCCGAACCGAGCGCCCGCATCCGTCAGCCACCACAGCGATTCCGTCGTCTTGGCGCCGGGATCGTTGCCGGTGACAGCCACGAAGTTCGCGTAGTCAGGACCGAAATAGACCTGGTCGGCTTCGCGGCCAGCCGTGTCGGCCTTCACCAGCGACACCACCTTGCTCATATCCTTCGCTGCGACCGGAATGGTCGACCCGGACACCACCTGGACACGAGCCCGGTTCTCGCCGGAAGTCTTCTCCCACCACCAGCAGGTCGCCGGATTCTCCCGGATATCCATCACGTTCAAAGGGGTGTCCGGAAAGGAGGACAGATCCAGCTTGTTGACCACCGGCATTTTTGCCAACGCGGACGGCTCTACGGTCACCGGTTTGGTGTTACCCGGGCCGGCGTTCTGCAGGACCTGGGCCACCAACGGCGGCAGCGTCTGCACGCCATCGGCCAACACCAGTGAATACTGTTGCGGCCCACTGATTTGCGGTGTGACGATCACCGTGCCCACTGGGCCGAGCGCGCCCGGGAATGAGGCCGGACTGCCCGCGTTCTGCACCTCCGGCACCGTCAGTTCGGGCCCCACCGGCACCGCGTCGAACAAGGCGCGGCTCATCGGCTTTGCCATACTGACTTGCTCCGGAGTCAAACCCAGCGGCAACAACACCGACCGGTTCGCCGCATCGACACGCGACCGGCGTCCCTCCCGGATCACCCACGCGTCGCCGCCGTAGTTCAGCACCACAGCATCCGACCCGGTCAGTACCCGTCGGTGGCCGCTGAGGTCCGGGGCGCCGTCGATCACCGTCACCGTCACCCCTGACGGCGCGCCGACACCGGTCGAAGTGGCCACGGTGTCGCACACCAACCACGACGACGCAGGCGGACTCTTGGGCGCGAAATTCGACGGTGCACCCGGGATGCCCACCAGCGGCCCGCGCGGCAGGCTGGCAAGTTGGCCTGACCGAACCAGATGCGGGTTGTCCGGCCGCCCGGTGATCAGCCGCGCCGATGCCAAATTCAGCGCCGGGTACAACCTGTCACCCACGCGGACGTACAGCGCGCCGGAGTCACGGTCGGCGATGATCGGCGACTCATTGATCTGACCGGATGGGCTGATGAACGAATACAGCAGCGCGCCCAGGCAGATCACCAACGCTGCGGAAACCGACGCCACCACCGCCAAATTCTGACGCCGTCCCGGCTCGACCTCCATGCGGACTCGCCACCGGGTCAGCGCCATTGCGGTTCGGCGAGCAAGGAACTGATAGCCGGTCACCTGGGTGCGCGTCGACAACCCCAGGCCGTACCCCGACCCGCGCTGCCCGCGACTCTCTTCCGCCACCTTAATTCACCATCCGGTCTGTTAGAACGCCTGGATATCGTCCAGCGCGCGAATCACCTCGACAACCGTAAGGCACCCGCTTTGACCTCGCCACGTGGCCCCACGCCCGTTCACTCTTCACATCTTGCTATGTATCCGAACCCCGCCGTTTTCGAGTTACGGACGCCAACGGTGTCAGCAGCAGCTTGCACCACTGAGCTGGCACTTTCCGTACGCCCCACCCGATCCCCCGGCTGGATTCTACGTGTCTTCACCCGGCATGGTAGCGGCGGATGGCCAACTCGTCCTGCCGAATGTCCATTTTCAGTGAACAGGTTGCTGAATTGCGAAGTGGCCACGTGGCAAGCCACCGCCTAGCAAAACAATGCGGTGGCCTACCCGGCGGCGGCCAGGTCGCCGGCTCTCCCGTTGCCGTTGAGTGTGTTTTGGTGACCCGCTCATGCGGTGAAGTCGCTGCGGTGGGGTCTGGCCCAGGTGAAGGCCGACCTGGACGCGCGTAAGGCCGATCCGGGCATGAGTCGGCAAACCGGCGGGCACCGAAATACGAGCGCACCAGCGCCGCCCGAGCCGCCTCGGTGGGCCAGTCGACCTCGAACTTGGCCGCCGTCACCAGCCACCCGGTGGGCAGCGGCTCACCCGGCGAGCCGCTCGCGGTGTAGCTGGCGGCATCCCCCTCGTAGAGCTCGAACAGCACCGACACCGCCTCTACCACCAGCCGGTGCGTCTCGAAACCCGCGCCGACATCCACATACCGAGACAACGTGGGCGTCCCATCGGGTTTCGGTATGCCGGGAAGCCGCACGCCACCACACCCGCGCATACACCGCCACACCCGACGCCGAGGCCGACGCCGCAGCGGTCGTGACCAAAATCAGCCGACCCACCCGCTCGGCGGACAGCGACAGCGTTCCCTCCCCAAAACCAGCGATAGGCCGCATGGCGATTCACCCCAACCGACTCAGCCCAATTTCGGACGGCCGACGGTGTCATCCAGCTGTCGCCGCAAGGGCCGCGCGGGCGCCGGGCGGCCCCTGAAGCAAGATGGGCGGCATGACTGAGCTCGCGCCCTCGCTTGTCGAACTTGCCAACAAATACGGCATCGCGACCGGGTATGAGGACTGGACCGGTCGGCAGGTGCTGGTCCCCGAGACCACGCTGGTGGCTGTGCTCGCCGCCCTCGGCGTGGCCGCCAGCACCGAGCAGGAGCGCAACATAGCCCTGACCGCGCAACTGCGGTCGTATTGGGCACGCCAGCTGCCGGCCACCATCGTTGCGCGCACCGGCGCACAGACGCGGTTCTGGGTACATGTGACTCACGGTGCTGCCGCCGAAGTGTGGTTGCAGCTCGAAGACGGCACGGTGCGCGGCGGGGTGCAGCAGGTCGGCAACTTCACCCCGCCGTCCGACCTGGACGGACGCTGGGTCGGCGAGGTCAGCTTCGTCCTGCCGGATGACCTGCCGCTGGGCTACCACCGGGTGCATCTGCGTTCCGGTGATTCTCAGACCAGCACCGCGCTCATCGTGACGCCGGATTGGCTTGGGCCGCCGGAGCAGCTCGGCGCCCGCCGCGCGTGGGGCCTGGCGACTCAGCTCTACAGCGTGCGGTCCCGGCAATCGTGGGGCATCGGCGATCTCACCGACCTGACTGACCTCGCGGTATGGTCGGCGTCCCGCCATGGTGCCGATTTTGTGCTGGTCAATCCCCTGCACGCGGCCACTCCGACGACCCCGATGGAGCCGTCGCCGTATCTGCCGACATCGCGGCGCTTCTTCAACCCGCTTTATCTGCGCGTTGAGGCGATCCCCGAATTCGCCGACCTGGCCAAGCGCGGCCGGGTGCGCCAGCTGCGGTCCGACGTCCAACACCGAGCCGGACAGCTCGACACCATCGACCGGGACAGCGCATGGGCGGCCAAGCGAGCGGCGCTCAAGCTGCTGCACCGGGTACCGCGATCGGCGGGCCGTGAACTGGCCTACGCTGCCTTCCGCGAGCGTGAAGGCCGCTCGCTCGACGACTTCGCCACCTGGTGCGCGCTGGCCGAAAAGTACGGCGGCGACTGGCATCACTGGCCGGATTTCCTACAGCATCCCGCCGCTGCCGGCATCGCCCGTTTCGTCGAAAAGCATTCGGACACTGTCGATTTCCACCGCTGGCTGCAGTGGCAACTGGACGAGCAACTCGCCGCGGCGCAGTCGCACGCCCTGCGGGCCGGAATGTCGCTGGGCATCATGGGAGACCTGGCCGTCGGCGTGCATCCGAATGGCGCCGACGCCTGGGCCCTGCAGGATGTGCTGGCACCAGGTGTGACCGCGGGGGCCCCGCCGGACGAGTTCAATCAACTCGGCCAAGACTGGTCTCAGCCGCCGTGGCGACCAGACCGGCTCGACGAGCAGGAGTATCGACCTTTTCGCGCACTGATCGGGGCTGTGCTACGGAATACCGGCGCTGTCCGCATCGACCACATCATCGGACTGTTCCGGCTGTGGTGGATCCCCGACGGCGCACCGCCCACCCGGGGCACCTATGTGCGCTACGACCATGAAGCGATGACCGGCATCGTCGCGCTGGAAGCTCACCGGGCCGGGGCGCTCGTCGTCGGCGAAGATCTCGGCACGGTCGAACCATGGGTGCGCGACTACCTCTTATTACGGGGGTTGTTGGGCACCTCGATCCTCTGGTTTGAGCTGGATCGCGACGGAAATGGCGGCCCATTACCGGCCGAGCGCTGGCGGGAGTACTGCCTGTCGTCGGTCACCACCCACGATCTGCCGCCGACCGCCGGCTATCTGGCCGGCGACCATGTGCGGCTGCGCGAGTCCCTGGGATTGCTGACCCGGCCCGTCGGGGAGGAGCTCAAGTCCGACCGGGCCCACCTGGCGGCCTGGATGGCTGAGCTACGCCGGGTTGGGCTGCTGGGCGACCATGAAGACGACCCGGAACAGATCGTCCTCGCCCTGTACCGGTACCTCGGGCGGACGCCGTCGCGGCTATTGGGGGTGGCGCTGACCGACGCCGTTGGTGACCACCGGACCCAGAATCAGCCAGGCACCACCGACGAATACCCCAACTGGCGGGTTCCGCTGACCGGCCCCGACGGCCGGCCGGTGATGCTCGAGGACGTGTTCACCGATCCCCGGGCAGCCACCCTGGCCGAAGCGGTGCGCGCTGTGGTCGCGCCTACGACCGTCTAAAAGGACTACCTGTTAGCTTCGGGTGCCATGAAGGTTTCCGTCGTGGCGCCGGTCGCCGACGGTGTCACCGCGGACCCCGACTGGATGGTGAGCTTCGCGGACCATCTTGAGCGGTGCGGGTTCGAATCATTCGTCGTCGTCGAGCACACCGTCCTGGTCACCCGGTACGGAAGCGTCTATCCCTATGACCGCTCCGGACGAGTTGGGCTGGCGGCTGACTGCCCCATCCCCTACCCGCTCGATCTGCTGGCGTTTCTGGCGGGTCGCACCAGCCGGCTCGGGTTGGCCACCGGGGTGTTGGTACTGCCCAACCACCATCCGGTAGTGCTCGCCAAACAGGCTGCCACTCTTGATGTGCTCTCGGGCGGAAGACTGCGGCTGTGCGTGGGCGTGGGCTGGCTCAAGGAAGAGTTGGAGGCGTGCGGTGCGGAGTTCGACAGCCGGGGCAGGCGGGCCGACGAGCAGTTGGCTGCCTTGCGGGCGCTGTGGGCCGACCAACCCCAGGGGGCGTCATATCACGGCGAGTTCTTCAGCTTCGACGACGTCATGTGCTGCCCCAAACCGGTTGCTGGCGAACGCCTTCCGGTTCACATCGGCGGGCACAGCCGGGCCGCCGCGCGGCGCGCCGGACGCTTCGGCGACGGCTTCCAGCCGCTCGGTGTGACCGGTCGGCACCTCGCGTCATTGATCTCGCTGATGCGTGCAGAGGCGGCGTCGGCGGGCCGCGATCCGGCGGGCCTGGAAGTATCGCTGGGCCACACGGTTACCAAGATCGACGCCGAGCGCGCGGGCAGCCTGATCGATCAGGGCGCCGACCGGATTGTGTTGACCATGCCGCCGACCACCGATATCGAGCAGGCCAAAGACATCTTGTCGGCATGTGCGCAACGGCTGTCGCTGGTCGCGTGAAGCCTTTCGAGCCTGGCCCGACTCTGCGATGACCCTTTCAGCCGACGACCGCACCGCCCTCAGCGATTTGGTGCACCGCTATGCGGCCAGCATCGATGACCGTCAATTCGGCTCTATAGCAAAGCTTTTCACTGCAACGGCCGAGCTGGCGATGCCTGAACCGCCAGCTGCGCTGGAGCCGATCCATTTGCACCGCGGTCAGGAGGCCATCGCCGCCGCGGTCGCCGCCGTCGCCACCGTCGCCCGTACCGAGCACGCGATCATCGGTGAGGTCTACGACGAGGTGCCAGGGCCCGGATTCGCCAGAGGGCGCATTGCGTGCATCGCGCACCACTGGAACCAGCGCGGGGACGATGTGGTCGATGTGGTCTGGCATCTGCGCTAAGACGACGACTACGAGCTGACCGATACGGGCTGGCAGATCAGCCGCCGAGCCTTGACGGTCAATGCCATCGAGGCCCGGCCGGTGCGCCGGTTGCTGCTGCGCGAGCCTTGATTGCCGGCAGCACGGCGTATCCGCGTGGCTCGCTAAGGCCAGGCCTGGTCCAATTGGTGGGCCACGTCGATGACTTGCGCGGCTTGCGAATGGGGTCTGTCGATTTCGTCGGCGACGTACTGCGCGATGAATCGCCGGATCTCACCATCAACGCCTGCCAGGATGCGCAACACCTCGCCGCGGAAGGACTTGGACGACACATTGACGGTGATATCGGAAGGCCGCGGTTTCGCGACGTCGACAATCAGTAGCAGCGGCTCGGCAGCTCGTGCTGTAGCGCGCAATGCGATATCTCCGGAGACCACAAACCGCTGCTTGTCGAGCCGCAGGTCGAGGAGCAGATCGATCGACAGCGGAATATGGATGATGAACGTGATGCTGTCACCCAGACGCCGGGTGACTCGGGGCTCGTAGATCTTGACGTGGGCGCTGACCTTGGCAATTTTGCCCGGGCCCTGAGCAATCGGCTCCATGGCGAACTCGGTACCCGCGATGTCGGCGAATGCGGCGGCGACGCGTTCGGGGGTGACCGCCACCTCGAAGAATCTGCGCCCGAACTCTTCGTATGTGACATAATCGTGATTCTGCATAGGCTTATACCGTCTCACGTCACCTGCCGGAACGGTCGCTGATCTGCTCGCGTCGCCGGAATTTCGCCGTCAGATGCCGCCTCGGCCAAGGCCGAGCGAACCCGATAGGTACCACGACTGTGTGATCGGCGTCCATTCCGTTGCGTTGTGAACAACATCACACACGGGCGCGTCAATTCGGTGCGTCGGCCGGTGGCCTGGGAGGCTGGATTACTTGGAGATGTTTGGAGTCTAATGAGCGCCCACGAATTTACTGAGCCACGCTCGGCCGTATCCCGGGTCGAGGTGCTGCTCACCTGGCTCGGCGGCGGCCACTGGCGCGAACTCGGTGAGCGTCACGAGCGGTCCACCCACGCCGTCGCTGGCGCGGTTGTGCTGTTCGGAGCCGTGCTGGCCTGGCTTATCGCGAGCTTGGCTGTGAGCGAGTCGGCACGCTGGTCAATCCTTGCCATCGCGCCGCTCACCCTTATCTTCGGCCTGCTGGTCGGCGCGGTGACCCGCGGCACCGCCAGCGGGCCCAACCGGAGCTGGCCCGGTGCCGCGGGACGCGCCGCTGTCGCGGTGGCGGTCGGCGTTGTCGTCGGCGAGCTCGCCGCGCTCGTCATGCTTTCCAGCTCGATCGACCATCGTCTCGACGAACGGGCCCTGCGCAACGCCGACTCGGCGCCGGCCGTCGCACAGGCGTCGGCATCCCTGCAACAGACCAAGGATGCGCGCAATGCGCTCGACAACGCCGTCGAACAGGCCCGTGCTCACCAGGACCAGGCCTTGGTCGTCGCACGCTGCGAATACAACCCCACGCCCGCCTGCCCACAGACCCGAATCACCGATGTTCCCGGTGCCGGGCCCGAAACACGCACGGCAAACGAGCTTCTCGCCGACGCACAGCGTGAGCTGGACAATGCGCTGGCGGCTCGCGACCGCCAAGCGCCCGAGTTGGACGCCAAAATTCCCCGCGAGCAGCAGGCCCTCACCGAGGCACGCCAAAGGGTGGTCGCGGATGCCGGTCGGGGCCTCGGCGCGCGCTGGGTCGCCATGAACGACCTCACCTTCGCCAGCACCGGGGCACTGATGCTGCGTGTGCTGGCGATCACGTTTTGCGCGCTCATTTACCTATTGCCCCTGATTCTGGGGCTGTGGCGTGGTGAGACAACCCACGATCGCCACGCGACGGCGCGCGCGGACCGCGAACGCGCCGAGCTCAATGCTGACACCGCGATCGCGATCAAGCGGGCCGAGGTTCGCCGCCAGGCCGAAACCATGTGGGCCGAGCACCAACTCATGCAGACCCGGCTTGCTGTCGAGGCTCAGACCGAAATCGACCGCGAACACCAACGCCGCCGAGTCATGGAAGCTCTCGAGGGTCCGGTGCGCGCGTCGTCGCAGCGTACCTTCGAGCCAGTGGAGGAAGACATGTACCTGCCGATCGCCGCGGAAGCCGAAGCTGCCAGCCGAGCGCTCACCCAACTGCCTGCTGGCGCGCAGAATGCCGGCGTCGAAACCCCAGACAACCTGCCGGCACCAGTCCAGCCGAGCGGCGAGGTTGAACCGCGTCATGAGCGCGGGATGCCGCTGATCCCGTCGATTCCGGACGCCACCAAGGCCGCGGCTCGCTGGATTCGCCCGCTGGTGCCGCCGTTCGTCGCGCGGGTGATCGACAACACGACTCAGCCGCTGCGCACCGCGCGTCAGGTGTTCGAAGAGGTTGAGGAGATCACGTTTTCGCTCAAGCGCACCCGCAAGGTGACGGTCGACTCCGAAAGCTCCGACACCACCGACCAGCCGCCGCGCCAACCCGCGACTGTCGAAACCCCGTCCGCTACCGGCCGGATCGAATCGTCGCGCGAAGACCGCGGCCACCGGACCCACCAGCAGCCCGCCCACCAGGCTTACAGCGTAGGTAGCCACGAGCGATACTCGTCGTTGCAGCGGGTGGCCGCACAAGATTTGGGCGGCCTATCGCTGGGGTCGGCAGAGCGTGACAGCAAGCCGGAGTTGACGGAGCGAGAGGGACCGCGCGAACTGCGTTCCCCCGAGGACCCGCGCCAATTACCGCCCCCGGAATGATCGGGAATAGCTGTAAGTACCCGTGAGCATGCGCGGCCGGCTGGCTGATCAGGTCGAAGCGTATCATCCAGCCGACAAGAGCAGGGCAAGCATCTCGTGAGGCGGCGGCAATGGCGGGGCAGGATCTCGCGGTGACAACCGGAAGATCAATCGCGGCGCCGACGGACGCATGAAGATCAGCTTGTTCCTCGCGGACGCAGCGCAGGCCGATGTCCAATCCGGGAAGGTCAATGCCCTTGGGCTGGGGTGGCGGCAGTGCCAAACACCCACGCCCGCTTTCTCTTTGGTGCTATTCCTGGACATCGACTGGAATGAGACCAACAAACAGCACAAGCTGACATGCCAACTACTGACCACCGATGGCAATCCGGTGGTAATGACGGGAGCACACGGACCTCAGCGGATCTCCTTTGAAGCGTCAGCAGAGGCCGGCCGCCCCCCTGGGGCAATCCACGGCACTTCGGTTCGCATGCCGCTCACTCTCTATATCCCGGGCGGAATACCCTTGGAGCCAGGAATTTACGAGTGGCGCGTGGAGGTCGAGGGTTTCGAAAAGGCCACGGCGGTCGAGGCGTTTGTTGTGATCGGTCCTGTCCACCCGCCGACGCCATCCGTTTAATGGATGGCATTGGTAGTCGAGATGCTCGGCGCGGCAACAACTTTCATTGTTCCGTCAGGCAACCGGAATGCGGGCCAGTTGGCCAACTAACCGGTGGGCTGCGCTCTACTCGTCGCCGAAGGCCGCGTAGAGGTCGGGCAGAAAAGCCGCCAAGTGATTCATCTCCTGCGCGCAGTGCACCAGCAGATTGCGTACGCTAACTTCCGAGGTGCCAAGTACCCGCGACGCGATCGGACGCACCGCCCGGGACGCCACACCGGGGGCGTTACGCACGGCGATGTGCGGTCCTCGAGCCTCCGGTCTGCAGCGTTCCGTGCGGCACTAGAACCAGCGGCGTTGGTTGGGAGTCCGCATTCAGGCCGCGGACTGCGATGACCAGCGCGACCGGCCCCCAACGGTCAGTGACCCGCGCTGTGCGGCGACGACGGGGCGGGGTGATCACCCACATCCTTCATGGGTGGGTCAATTTCGACCACTTTCCTTCATTTTCTTGGCACGTCATCCGCCGACTCTCATCCTGACGGCGGTGGATTCAATGTGCCCCAGCCAGTCACAACGGCCACCGGACCAGCCATTCTGACCCACCTCTGTAAGGAAATTCGTCGATGAACGACACAGTGTCGTTGATGCCAACTACAACGTTCGATGCGACCGCGGCGCTTGATGATCTGCTCGCCGACGTCGGGTTGTCGGTTGCCGATGCCGGGGGGCGAGTGACCTTTGCCGGCCAGGATCCGATCATCCCGGCCCGTCACCGGTTGGGCGCCGCAATCGGCATCCCGATGATGGGCAACGCGGTGGCGGCGGCTGCCATGCACCGCCGGCGTGGCGGCCCAGGCCAGGATCTTCATTTGGATTTGCGCCAGGCGGTGCACCATATCAACCCCAGCTACGCTTGGGAGCCCACCCTGGCCGGCGAATTTCCGTCGATTGCGTTGGTATTGGACAACCCTTTCGCCCTAATTCCGTACCGAACCCGCGACGGACGCACCGTGATGGCCTCGGCGGTGTATCCGCATCAGGCGGCCAAATGGTGCCGGTTCCTTGATGTACCACCCGACTTCGGCAAAGTCGCCAAGGCGTTCGCCGGCTGGGATGCCTTCGAACTGGAAGAAGCCGCCAATGCCGTCGGGTTGCCCGCGTGTGTGGCCCGCAGCCCCGAGGAATGGCTGGCCCATCCGCACGGGGTACTGCTCGCCAGCCAGCCTGTCATCGGGCTGACCCGCATCGGCGATGCGCCACCGCGGCAACTCGGCGTCTCCGATCGACCATTCGGCGGGGTGCGGGTGTTGTCGTTCACCCACGCAGTGGCCGGGCCCACAGTGGGACGCGTCCTGGCCGAACAGGGCGCCGAGGTGCTTGGCGCGACCCGACCCAATGATTTCGAACACGACTGGGTCTACTTCGAAGCCAATGTCGGATCACGCAGCGCCTGGCTGGATTTGACCAAGGACACCGGTAAAGCCAAAGTCGATCGGCTGTTGCGCGACGCCCATGTCGTGGTGAACAACCACCGCGACCTCAAACTGGAGAAACTCGGCATCGATCCCCACGAACTCGCACGCACTCACCCAGGACTGGTGCACGTCTCGATCACCTGCTACGGGTCGTCCGGTCCGTGGGCGCACCGCGGCGGTTTCGACATGAACGGGTCGGCAGCCTCCGGGCTGATGGTCATCGAAGGCGGATTTGACAACCCCAAGCTGCCGCCGACCGGGCTGATCAACGACTTCATCACCGGCTACATGGGTGCTTTGGGCGCCGCGGCCGGACTGATCAAACAACAAACCGAAGGTGGCAGCTGGCACGTCACCGTCAACCTCACCCGCAACGCCATGTGGTACCAGACTCTCGGCCTCGTCGATCCCGCCGACGCCGGCTGCGACGACGAGCACAGTATCGGAGAACCCGTGGCTTACGACGCCGACAGCCCCATGGGCCGCGTCCACATGCTCGCCCCGCCGGTGACTTTCAGCCACACCCCCGCCCGCTGGCCGGACCCGATCCTGGTCCCCCGTGGATCCAGCCGCACCGAGTGGACCAGTATCGGCAACCCCACGACCGCCTCGACGTGACACCCACCGCGATAACACCTGCCCCACACGAAGCAAGCAAATGCCGTTCGTAACTACCGAACCGGAAATGCTGACGTCCGCGGCCGGGGCCCTGCAGGGATCGGCTCGGTGATGAGCAGCCAGAACGCGGCCGCTGCAGCTCCGACAACCTGGGTGATTCCCGCTGCGGCAGAAGAGGTTTCGGCGCTGACCGCGATTCAGTTCGCTACTCATGCGGCTATCTACCAAGCGGTCAGCACGCACGCTGCCGCGGTCCACGACATGTTCGTGACCACCCTGCGGGTCAGCGGCGGCTCCTACGCGGCCACCGAGGCCGCCAACACGGCCGCTATCGGCTGAGGAATTGAACGACCATGGATTTCGCGGTGCTTCCGCCCGAAGTTAACTCAGGTCGCATGTATGCCGGACCGGGCGCGGGGCCGATGATGACCGCGGCGAGGGCCTGGGATTCGCTGGCCGCCCACCAGTATTCCATTGCGACCTCCTATCAGTCGGTGATCTCGGGACTGACCGGCGGGCCATGGTTGGGGCCCGTATTGTTGTCCATGGCATCGGCGGCCGCGCCCTACGTGGCGTGGATAGACACCACCGCCACCAGCAAGCGACGAGTCCTTTGCCGTACCTCGTGAGCGCCGCCGGGGGCAGGCACATGGGAGACCTCTTGAAGGGTTGGGCCGACTATTGCTCATGCTCGGCAAGGGCGGGTTGGGGTCGATCCTTGGAGGCGGACACGGGTTGGGCGGCTTGGGATCGCTGCTCGAAAGCCCTCCGTTATCAGCGAGCTTGGGGTAGGCGATAAAACGGCTGGTATCTACCCGCCGAATTCGGGGTATTCATCACGTCAGACACCGCGGCCAGAGGTCTTTCGATGAGTTGACGCGGGTCCGCGAGCGTCATGGTACCCACTATCGAAGCTGAGGCCGACTCGCACCGAAATTGACGGAAACTGCTCCAAATCGGCTTCGTTGTGTCGGAAACCGTCGCATCGGAGCGACAATTATCGCTGTGGGCGACGGCGTGGACGAGGTGGATGTCGCGCTGCTGGATGCGCTTCACGTCAACCCACAGGTGAGCTTCGAAGAACTCGGCAAGGTTCTCGAGATTTCCCCGGTGACTGCCGCGCGGCGGTGGCGTCGCCTGGTATCCACCGGGCGGGCGTGGGTCTCCTCGGCGGTCGGTCCCCAATTGCCAGTGAAGGCAGCGCTGTTCGAGGCCGAGTGCCAACCCGGCGCCGCGCAGTCGGTCGCCACCGAACTCGCCGCCCGGCCGCACGTCTTCAGCGTCAATATCACGACGGGCCAAACCAATCTTTATGCCTTGCTGGTGGCCGCGGACCAGCCACTGCTGTCCAAATTGATCGTGGATGCGCTACCCGCGGTCCCTGGACTGCAGCGGGTCGAGTCGGCGCTGATCACCCAGTTGTTCAGCGGTACCCGCTGGCGGCTAGGCGGTCTCAGTTCTGGCCAAGTACGCACCGTAGCACCCGAGCCCGCCAAAACCGCTCTAGTGCATGAGTTCGACGAGTTTGACCGCGAATTGTTCCTCGCACTACAACGCGACGGTCGACTTAGCTTCAAGGACTTGGCCGCGGCGCTCCACCGGTCGGAACCCGTAGTGCGTCGCCGCGTGGGTCTGCTGATCCGCACGGGATTGCTGGCGTTCCGCACCGATTTCGCGCGGGTGGAAGCCGGCTGGCCGTCGGGCATGGCGCTCAAACTACGGGTCGCATGGCCGCAGGTGGCCGCTGTGGGGCGCGCACTAGTCCACTACCCTGAGACCCGGTTCTGCGTCGCCACCGTAGGCGGACCGGCCAACCTTTTCGTGACGATGCAACTCCACCACGCATCTGCACTGGGCGCGGTGATTCATCGGCTGTTGGGCGAATTCCCCGGCGTGGCTGTACTCGAGAGCCGCGTTGTGCTGCGCTCAGTGAAATCCTGGGGACGACTACTTGGACCCGAGGGCCGCGCGCAGGAAGTCGTGCCCGTCGACCTTTGGGCACCCGTGAGCTAACGCGTCATCGGACCAAGGTCACCGCGTGACCGATTTCGGTCACGGACGCAACCGGCGCAGTCCTTCGATGGCGCCTGACACCCCGTGAGCGCGCCGGCCAATGCAGCTGGAGTGGGAAAACCTCACGCTCCAAGGGCTTTTGGCTAGCATCGGGTTGATGCGAGTTGACTACGACCGCGGTACCCCCCGGGACCCCGGCCGCGCCAGGTTGATCGCCACTCAACAGGTCACCGCAGCCGACCTGGCGAACAGCGGACCCCACTCCTGACGAGCGGCAGACTGCGCATCGATGAAGCTGGGCGTCTTCTCGCCATCGCCCGCCAGGTGGACCAGCGCCCAAGCCATCGCGAATACCGGCACCTTGTGACGTTGTGCCGCACTGTGCAATTCATCGAAAGCCGCGAGCGAAGAGCATCGGCGAAGGCCAATGAGAATGCCCCGCGCCGTGTCGAGAATGCGACCAGAGTTCGGGCCACACGAAGTCTGGGCAGGAACCCAGTTCGCCATCATGGGTGTGAATACCTCCTGTTGCGCCGTAACGAAATCCGCCATCCAGGTAGCGGAAGAGGAGTCCGTGCGGTGCGCATCGTCGCGACTGTGATCCTCAAAGGCCGCACTGTGCCATGATTTGTGGATCCGTCCCGTTGTGCCAGACCGCCGCCGACATCGATATGCGCTTGTGACCGTTTCGGGACCGGCCAGTTGCCACCTCATGAGCCGCACATCCTGGGCGGTTGACCCTTCGTATCGGTGACTGAGGACTCTGTGCTGCAATCCACTGGGCGCGCATGTCAGTGACCATGCTTGGTGCGCTACTCAATGGTTTCCGCCTCCGCCAGTACTTCAACGCGATAACCCGCACCCGGCAGTGGGTGCAGGGATTGCAACAAGACGCCGGATTTGTGACGACGCCGCCCGAGCTGCGCTGCGCCTGCCAGCCGGTGAGGCACATGCCCGGAATCGGCAGCCGTTTCCCGCGGCCTAGCCGTACGTCACCAGTATCACGAAGGGGCAGCGGATCGCGCTGGCGGCAACAGGCGGAAGCGGCGCGTTGACCTCGCTGTTCGGCGCTGCGCGCGCTCTGGAAGAAGCCGGTCTGCGGCCGTCTATCATTTCGCTGTGCTTTGGCTCGGCATTGTTCGGGTTTCCTTTGGCGGCCGGGATCAGCGCGGAGAAGGTGGCGGCTTTCACCTTCGGACTGCTGCCGCAGGACTACGTCGACTTGGATTGGAGCCGGCTGCTCCGGCTGGCGCTGACGGCCGGGCGGGGGTTTGTCGGCATCATTGGAGGCGACGCGATCGAAGACACATACCGACGTCTGGTCGGCGACATGACGCTGGGCGACATGCCCATTCCGGCGTACACGCCGATATGGAACATCGAGCAGAATCGGATTGAATTCATCGGTCCCCGAACATATCCAGAGCTTCCAGTGGCACGCGCCGTCCACATGGCCATCGCGTTGCCGCTGTTCATCCAGCCCGTCGAGTTCGGCGGGTTTCACTGGTGCGACGGCGGGATCGTAGACATCTTTCCGGTCCACCCACTCCTCGACATCGAACAGCCCTGTGACGTCACGCTGGCGATCAACAAGTTCTATGCCCCGGAATTTCAGGGCGAAGACGCCACCGGCTGGGAGTACCGTCGCGTCAGCACTCTGTATGTCGCCAGCCAGGTGCGCGCTTGCCAGCAAGTCGAGCTTGCCCGCGAGAACCTGGCCCGGTTACGCGCCGCGGCAAAGTCATCATGATCGAGCCGGTTCCTTGCGAGACCGTGCAAGGTGTTGGCTTCTACCGCCATCCTCAGCACCCGCGACTGGGCCGGATTCATGCAGGCCAGGCGTATCGAGGCGCGTCGGGCGGTGGCGGCAATTTAGGCCAGCAGCTGCGCCCGAACTAGTTTGCGAGCGCCAACAATTCGTCGAAACCGGCGACGATAGCGTCATGGAAGACGTCGTAGTCCGGTATCGCAGCGGTGTCGACGTTGATGCCTAGACCGCAGGTGTCGACGTAAGTGAGCAGTGTGACATTGACCGACGCGCCGATCGTCGGGCCAAATGCGTATTGCGCGCGTACCGGGGCGCCGCCCAGGAAGACCGGCACCGGGACACCCGGCACGTCGCTGGCCAGGAAATCCACATGGCGCAGAACCGAACCGATGTACCACCGCGGCACCAGATTTAGGGCGCCGGCGATCAACTGTGTGTAGGGCAGCGATCTTTCAACGCGTACCGCGTTGGTGCGCTGATGTATTGCCTTGATTCGTGCTGCTGGGTCGGCCTCGCCCACGGGCACGTCGAACCGCATCAGCGTGATCCGGTTTCCTCCCATAGTATCGGCCTTTGTCCGCAGGCTGATCGGCATCGTGAGGTGCAGGTCGCCGACCGGGACGCCATGTTCCTCGTGGTATCGGCGTAATCCGCCGGCCACCCCGGCGACAAACGCGTCGTTCAGTGCCCCACCGCACCGGTGCGCCGCTTCCCGTAGTAGCGGCATCGGTACGTCGTGTACCCCGAGACGCCGGATCAGCCCGCGGTCCGTTATCAACGGAGACCCGGTCCGACGTATCGGCCGAACCGTCCGGTAAACCGACGCCGCAGTGGCCGCCGCCGATTGAATCGTCGCAACTGGCCGCCGAATACTGTCGTACGCCAGTCGGGGTGTCCACTTGAGCGCGCCCGTTAAGGCGTTACTGAGCAGGCCGGTGTCGTAGCGCCAGGAATCGCGGTAACCCCTAAGCGCCGATGGCCTGGATACCTCCGGCTCGGGCGGCAGGGGTTCATGCTCATACAGCTCTTCAGAAAGGTTGAACAGGTTCATCGCGATCTGGATGCCGCCGATTCCATCCGTGAGGGCATGGTGGAACTTGCAGATCATGGCCGCGCCACCGTTCTCCAGGCCGTCGACCAAGGTCGTCTCCCAGAGCGCCCGGGCCCGGTCGAAATCCTGCATCTCGGCCAACCGGGCCATCTCGAGTACAGCGTCGAGCGTGCCGGGTGCGGGGACGGCCGCTCGCCGCAAGTGGTAGTCCAGGTCGAAGTCCGGGTCGTACTCCCACCGGGGCGGTGCCGGCTGGGGCGACGCCACCACCCGCTGCCGAAACATGGGTAGTTTGCGGCTGATCAGGTCGTATCGTTCGCGCACCGCGGCCCAGTCCGGGGATCGCTCCAGCAGCACGACGGATACCACGGTTGATCGCAGCCGTGGATCACTTTCCATCGCCCAGGTGAAGGCGTCGGTGTTGCGCATGAAGGCAGTCATATGTGTGCTCCAGGCTGTGTGCTCCAGGCATAAACCTACGACTGGTGGTGGCCAAGGGCAGCAGATTATTGGCACACAATGACCTTGGTCCTTACAAGTCATGCCATTCGTCCGCTGTTAACTCACATTTTGAGCTCGCTGCCCGGGGCCCGGGCCGTCAGTTGCCGAGCACGCGCCTGGCCGGTGTGCTGCCCGGCCCGTCGGCGAGCGTAGTACCAGGACCCAGGTATCGCGCGTAAGCCTGCTCCGCTCCGCGCCCATACGCTTCCTAATAGCATCGGCAGCACCCGAGCGCCGCGCGACATCGTCGCATAACTGTGCGGCCGACTGGTACCGTCCGGGCTTTGGCCAGGTAGCAAGTCGTGCGGTGGTGCCCGGTCCGGCGCCACAGCCGATGGCGGGGTTCGGTTCTCACGGCCCGAATCGACGTCACCGTGAACGCTGAAATGCGATGACCGGGATGTCGCGGGAGGTCATCTTCAGGTATTGCCCCCACTCGGGGTGCTCCGCGGCGTGTTGAGCGCACAGTCTTTCGCGCTCGGGCCCGTTAACCGCTACCGCGGTGGCCGGAAAGCTGTCGCGGGCAACTTCGACCTGAACCTGGGGATTGCGAGCACGTTGTAGTACCAGTCGGGGTGCCGCGGCGAGCCGGCGACCGTGCCGAACACGATATAGCGGTCGCCGTCGAGCCGGTAGCCAAGCGGGTTGATACGGCGTTGGCCCGATCGAGCTCCGGTGGTGGTGAGTAGTAGCAAGGGCTTGTCGGCGAAGTAGCCGCCAACCTGGCCCTTTTTGGCCCGGAACTCGGCGATCACCTCGCGATTCTGTGCGTTCCAGTCGCGTTGGGTCATGGTTGGCCTTTCTTGATCGACGTGGCGCTGCGCGCCGGATCGGACCGCGTTGGATGCTTGGCGCCAGGGGCGGCTACTTGGTGGCACCGGTTGGCGATGTCTTTCGCCGCGCATTGTTGGTGTTCGGGTGTCGGGACCCCAAGATCGGTAGACGGCTATGACGGCTTGGCGTCAGCGAATTCGCAGAATGCGGTGTAGGCCCGAGCGCCGTAGATAGTGGCAGGTCCACCGTGCATGAGGATGGTGACACCGATGGCCTCAGCGGCTTCCTCCGCTGTGGCACCGGCGCGGACAGCTGCCTGGGCGTGCGATGCGATGCACCCATCGCAACCCTGCACAACCCCGATTGCCAGCGCCATCAGCTCCTTGACCTTGCGGCTGAGCGCTCGGTCGGTAAGGGCGGCGCCGCTCAGGGCCGCAAACCCCTTGTAGACCTCGGGGATCTGCTTGCGTAGCGCGCGATGCTGAGGCAATAGGTCTTCAAGGACCTCGTGATGATGTTGGTGGTCTGACATAGCTAGATCATATACCCCCATGGGTATCCACCCTTGGGCCGTTGTGCCCGTCGTTTCTGCGGCTATCCGTCGGCGGTCACCGGCGAACTGCGTTTCAGGGAGTCGATAGCCGCTTGCAGCCTGCTTGTGGCCTCCTGGGCGACCGGCCGCAGTTCCGGCTCGCCGGTGACCTCCACCAGCAGCCCGGGATTCATGGCTTCGACGAGCACCGTCCCGGCGTGGTCGCGGTCAGCGCGGACGACGACGTTGCAGGGCAGCAGCAAGCCGATCTGGCGGTTTGCCTCCACCGCGCGATGCGCCAGCGGCGGGTTGCAGGCCCCGAGGATCAGATAGTCCTCCATGTCCTGGCCGAGTTTGGCTTTCAGCGTGGCCTTTACGTCGATTTCGGTCAGTACGCCAAAGCCCTGCTCCGCGAGCGCTTCGCGGGTGCGCGCGACCGCGTCTTCGAAAGAGGCGTGCAGCGGGGTCGCTATTGCGATATCCACAACGACATTTCCTTTCTTGCTCAGATCCCCCACTCAGGCGAGCGCCAGGAATAGCTTCTCGAGCTCGGCTTCGCTCAGCGGTGCCGCACCGCCGGCCGTTGTGCAGGTGACGCATTCCTTCAATCCGGTCGCCACGATCTTGAACCCGGCGCGGTCGAGAGCGCGCGAAACCGCGGCCAACTGCGTGACGACCTCCTGGCAATCGCGACCTTGCTCGATCATCGAGATCACGCCGGCAAGTTGTCCCTGGGCGCGGCGCAGCCGGTTTAGCACCGCGGCGATGCTGTCTTGATCACCAATCACTGGATCCTCCGTCCTGTTGCGATACCTCACCATAGTACCCCGGGGGGTATAGTAGCCTCACGCATGAGACGTTCAAATCAACCATTGTCGAAAATCCGCTTGTGCTGGTTGACTTTTGGGCTACATACCGTCGGCCCTGTTAGGCCTTCGCATCGATTTACGAGCGAACGGCGCGGACACACCCCGATATGGTGCACGCCGAGGTCGACACCGAAACCAATAAACCCGGCAAGCAGCGGTGTCACAGGATCGCTTTGAGGTCCTTCGCCCTGGCAATGTCGTCCCAATGGACGCCGAGCTCGAGCAGAATATCTTCGGTGTGCTGCCCATGTTCTGGGGCGCGCGCAGGAGCCGGCGGCGTTTCGTTGAACTGAACGGGCGCGGCGACGATCCGATATTTCTCGCCATGGTCGTCGACGTTTATCGCCACGTGCCCATTGGGTTCGACTTGCGGGTCGTTGAGGGTCACCCGCGGCGTCGCCAGGGCGCCCCGTACGCCGGGTTCGTGTTCGAGCACCTTCTGCCAGTGCGCGAGGTCACGGCTGGCAAATGCATTCGCCACGATCTCGGTCCCCGCTGCTGCGTTGGCTATCAGGTTGCTCGGCGGCACAAATCGCTCGTCGGTGGCCAACTCCGCCAGACCCATGCGTTCGCAGAAGCCGGCCCGGAATTTGTCGGGCTGCAAGAAAACCAGCTGAATCCACCTGCCGTCTTTGGTTTTGTACCGGTTCACCAGCGGATTGACGGCCAACCCGGGCGGTGCGCCCGGAATGGCGTCGATACTGAAGAAATCGGCTGCTGAAATCGACGGCGCGATGGCCCACATCGCCTGGGCCAACAGCGAGGAGTCGACAATCGTCGGCTCACCGGTCCGCTCCCGGTGGAACAAGGCAGCGCATACACCACCGGCCAGCGTTGCGCCGCCCTGCAGGTCACCGAATCCGGGACCCTGGACAGCGGGCGTTTCGGACCCGAACGGCGTGAGCGTGTACGCGACCCCGCCACGCGCCAGGTATGTCGCCGCGTCGAACCCGCCGCGATCCCGATCCGGGCCACGGACCCCCAGCCCGGTGCCGCGCGCGATGATGATCTTGGGGTTGAACGCCCGGATGTCTTCGACAGTCAACCGGGCCCGCTCGAGCGCGCCGGGCAGCCAATTGGTCAGGAACACATCCGCACTGGCCAACAGCCGGCCGAACAAGTCGCGGCTCGTGGCACTCTGGGCCGTGCAGCCGACATTCACCGGCCCTGAGGTCAATCCGGCCGCCGGCCCTATAGCGGATCACCTTCGAGGCGCGCTCCCTCAGCGACGCCGCGCATTGTGCGGCTAGTCCAGCGGCTTCCTGCTCGCCTTGGGCGATGGCGTCCAGGAGTCCATCGCCGGCCAGTTGAAGGACCTCATCGGTCAGCCGCCGGCGCACCGCCTCGACGATGGACC
>DATJBA010000404.1:0-3623 GCA_035515675.1 Mycobacterium sp. | reverse complement strand
TGGAACGGCCGGTGGAATTTCGACGATGAAGTGTCGCTTCGCATTTGGCAGCGGCTGCTGTGTGAGGGTCGGGGTGTCTTTGCGGTCGGTGGCAGTGACTCCCATACCCAACAGCAGCCGGTCGGGTCGCCGCAGACGGTGGTGCATGCGCGTGAGCTGTCGATCCCCGCGCTCGTCGACGGGCTGCGCCGCGGCCGTTCGTACGTCGCGCGATCACGTTCTGTCACAGTTGAACTCACCGCGTCCTGCCCAGGTGCCGCTGAACTGGCCGGTCCTGGGCAGACACTGCGGGTGCCGCCCGAGGCGCCGGTCACCCTGACCGCCATGGTCACCGGGGCTGCCGGCACCAACGCCGCGCTGATCACCGGGTCGGGCTGCGTCGGGCGGGCGACGGTGAGCGGGTCGGCGCGGACCATGTTGCGATGGGAACTCGACGCCGCCTGCGCGTGCTTCGCGCGGCTGGAAATTCGAGACGGACAGCGGCGCCCGCTCGGCGCGATGGTGGCGTTGACGAATCCCGTGTGGCTGGCGTGAGGCAGGCGTGACCGGGGCGGGGGTAACGGTGATCCAGTGACGGCGCTGATGTGGCGACGAACGACCCGAGAGCGCGGGACTTCGGTCCCTGTCGCAGCGGTTCGCTCGAGTGGTCGGATGCCTCTAGTCCGAAACATTGAGCAGCCGGCCGCACCAGAAACGGATCGTTCATGCCTTCCACCGCGTATGTCACTGGGGCGGCTGGTTTCGTCGGCCGCCACCTGACCGAACGCCTGGTTGCCGAGGGTTGGCAGGTCACAGCGTTGTGCCGGCCCGCCGACCGCATCGATGTGTTGCCGCCCGAGGTGGAAGTCAAGCTCGGGGACCTCACCGACCCCCACTCGGTGATGGACACGTTGAAGTCCGACACGGATGCGGTGTTTCATCTCGCAGCCAACACCTCGACGTGGTCGAGGAATCGAGGCGCCCAGTTCCGTGACAATGTTGGGGGGACCGCGGCAGTCATCGACGCGGTGCTGGCGCGTGGCGCCAAGCGGCTGATCTATACCTCATCGATCTCCTCCTTCGGCTATCAACCTGGGGTCGTGATCAATGAGCACACCCCGTCGAATGCTCCTCGGCGGGGGGACAACTACGGGAAGAGCAAATTGGCTGCCGAAAGATTGATTCAAGATGCATGTGCGCAGCGCGGGCTCAGTGCCGTCATCCTCAATCCGGTCAACATACTTGGGGCTTACGACGCGTCGAACTGGTCGAAGCAGCTGATTCTGCCCATCGCTGAAGGCAAGCTGCGTTTGGTGCCGCCTGGGTCGGCGAGCTGGGTTTGGGTGCACGACGTGGTGAGCGCGCACCTGGCTGCGGTGACCGCTGGCGGCATCGGGGAGCGCATCATTCTCGGCGGAGTCCGCGCCTCGTTCAAGGAAGTCGTCAACACCATCGAGGACCTGTTGGGCAAGCCGCCCACCACCCGGGTGACCCCGAAACCGCTGCTGGCTCTGCTGTGTGTGGTGTCGATCGCCGCCGCTGCGGTCAGCGGTCGCGAACCACAACTGAGCGTCGCGAAGTATCGGCGTGCTGTCGGAGACCTCAAGGTCGATGACCAGCTTGCCCGCGAGGAACTGGGGCTGGTCCACACTCCGTTGAAACAACAACTCGCCGACACGATCACCTGGCTCAGCAAGGCCGGGCTGGTGACATCGGGAATCGTTGAGAGAGCATGAATTTCGCTGCTCGCGGCACTGATTTCGGTGTTGACTGGGTGGATGTCACCATCGAGCCTCACCACGCCGAGCAGTTCACCAACCAGGACGTCCGAATCTACGAGGCCACCATCCCACCAGGGACGGCCACGCTGTTTCACCGCCACACCCGCGACACGCTTTACGTCATCACCGCCGGTGGTCGCTTCCGCTCCGAGGAGCCGGGGCATCAGATACCCGGGACACGGCTGGGACGTTCGACGCCGCTATCACGCCAGCTGTGGTGGATGGCCACCCGAAGCCTGGCCGGCGGGTGGGTGACAATGCCCACCGGCACAATTGTCGCCCAACCGCATCGCACCCACCCCCTGATACACCGCGTCATCGGCCACCCCCCCAATACCACCGCAATCCGCATGCTCGGAGTCGAACTGCACCGCGAACGGCCGGCCTCGGCCCCACTGGTCGGCGCACGGGGGATTCGCACCGAATGCCAGGGTCCACCCTGGCCGGCCTATCGGCTCAACACCCCGGCCGACGCCCAGCCGCAGGACTTGACGCTTGCCGGCGGGGCCGTGCTGGTCGTCGTGGCCGGCTCGGCGACAGTACAGCATGACGGACAGGTGCACCACCTCCAGCCCGGTCAGGCGCGCTGGCTACCGCCGGGGCATAACGCAATACAATCGCGCAGCATGAATGCAGTGCTAATCCCTTTGTGAGTCACAGCTTCTCGACCTCTTCCACGGCCGAAAGCGAATCGACGCCGCTTCTGCGCGCTTCGCGCGGCTGAAGATACGGGACGCCCAGCGGCGCCCATTCGGCGCGACGGTCGCGTCGCAAACCCCATATGGCCGGCGTCCGCACGGCCTTACCTGACAGCGATGATGGTCAAACTCTCGTGAATACCCGCGAAATCACCTTCAGTGCGGGTGATGAGCGGGATGCCCAGCGCGACGGCGACCGCCGCGATGAGCAGATCGAACCGGCGCGGCTTCGGGTCTCGGCCAACGGCTCGAACCGTGGTGCACAGCGCGCCGTAGATCCGCGCAGCGCGGGTATCGAACGGAATCGGGTCAAAGGTATTGGTGATCCAGTGATAACGCTGCTCACGGGCGGCGTTGAGGAGTGGATCGGCGGTGTGCAAGCCGTACGACAGCTCGGCAAGCGTGCTGGTGCTGACCGCGGCCGTGGATGCGTGCGCGGCAACGGCACCAGCCGGGTAGTCGGTTACGACTGATGTGTCGAGGAGCGCCCGCTCGTGCAGTTGGGTCATGTTGTGGCGCGCCATCTGTCGGCGTCGCTGTCGTCGACGGCATTGTCGAGCTCTTCGAGCTCACGAGTGAACCGTGCGGCGTCCCAACTGGGAAGTTCGCTTGTGCCTGCGGCGATTTGCGCTACCGGAATGAAGCGCGGGGGTCGGTTGGGTCCGGGTTCGCTGTGTGGTATGAGGTCTGCGACAGGGACACCGTAGCGGGTAACTGTAAAGCGCTCACCCTGTTGTACGCGGCGCATAATCGCGCCGCTATCGTTTCGCAGTTCCCGTTGACTGACCGGTGTTGCCATGGCGCTAGCGTCGCACAGAAGCGCTACGCACGCGCTAAGCGGGCCAGGGCCGAGTGGCATGCTTTTCCTATGGCGGCCGTGCCCCAAACCGTCTACGCGCGAGACGGCGATACGCACCTCGCGTATCAGGTCGTCGCCGACCGCGGGTCAGATCTCCTGTTCGTCCCGACCGGCCCGTTCCCGATCGACTTGCTGTGGGACGAGCCCACCGTCGCCCGCCACCTCCGTCGGCTGGCATCGTTCAGCCGTCTGATCATGACCGACCTGCTTGGGGTGGGAAGCTCGGATGCGGTGCCGATTCAGGACCGTCCGGCGATGCAGGCGTGGACGGATGGGCTCGTCGCGGTGCTCGACGCCGTTGGGAGC
>DATJBA010000403.1:0-13059 GCA_035515675.1 Mycobacterium sp. | reverse complement strand
CGCTGCTCGGCGTCGACCAGCAGGTCTTCCAGCACCCATTCGCCGGCCCGGTCGTGGGTGACCAGCTGGACCAGGCTGTCGCATTCGGCGGTGGCGTACTCGGGATGGCTGCCCACGTCGAGGTAGAGGCGGGCGCCGTTACGCAAGAAAACATTGGAGCTGCGGCCCCATGACACCACCCGGCGGAACAGATAGCGGGCCACCTCGTCCGGGGACAGGCGGCGATGGCCGTGAAATGTGCAGGTGACACCGAACTCGGTCTCGATGCCCATGATTCGCCGCAGCACGTAATCGAGGGTACTGGTTGTTAGCGCAACCGGTACGGAAGGCCCCGCGGCGAGTGCAGACGCCGCCCCCGCCCACCGCAGGCTTTCACTCGTCCGCGGCTGCTCGCTCCCACGGCGCCGGCACCGGGAAGTACCTCTGCAGGAACTCGCCGACGACATCGGCCCGCTGTTGCGCACTCACCTCGGGGAAGCTGCCGTCGTTGAGGCAGAAGAAGTCGAACTTGCGCTTCTTCAGCAGCTGCGGCAGTCTCGCCAGCCCAGACCGCAATGTGGTGTCCAGGTAGAGCACCTTCGCAGACTCATGCTGCACCGCACGCCCGGTCATCAACGCGTAGTAGTGGTACAGCGAGTTGGTCACCGAGATGTCCGTGCTGGCCCGGAATCGGCTCGCCCGGGTGCGCACGAAGTCCTGCGGGAACTCACGCTCGAGTTCCAGCAACACACTCTTGCGCAGCGGAGCGGCGGTGTGCTCCAGATGGCGGGTGATGACCTTCCCGAACTTCTCCCACAGCAGCTGCCGGTTGACGCGTGCCGCGTTCTCGAAGCCGCTGCGCTCTGGGTGATTGGCCCCGAGCCCGATCCGGGTGCCCGCTTCGATGAACTTCGTGACCCCGCCGGGCGAGAAGAACATCGTCGGCGAGAGCGCCCGGCCGAAGAACATGTCGTCGTTGGAGTACAGGAAATGTTCTGCGAGACCCGGGATGTGGTGCAGCTGGCTCTCCACCGCGTGGCTGTTGTACACCGGCAGCGCCGACAGATCGGTGAAGTGCTCCTCGGCGCGCACGATGGTGACCTTCGGGTGAGGGGCCAGCCATTCGGGAACCGGCGAATCGGTCGCGATGAAGATCCGCCGCACCCACGGCGCGAAGGCGTGCACCGACCGCAGGGCGTAGCGCAGTTCGTCGATCTGACGGATCCGGCCGTCGGCGCCATCTCCTTCGCCGACAACGTGATCCGCCATTGCCACTGCACGGCGTGCGCGGAACTCCGGGTCGTTGCCGTCCACCCAGGAGAACACCATGTCGATATCGAACGTGACGTCGCTGGCGTGCGGGGCGAACATTCCGGCGATCGTCGGCCAGGTGCGACCGTGCAGTTCGACCGTGGTGTACTCAATCTCGCTCAGCGGCAACGCCTTCCGGGTCAGCGAGTTCTCGATCGGGCAGATGGCCCGCTGCCCGTCGAACACCCAGAACTGCAGCTCCACCCCGGCGGAAGCGCCGTAACGCATGCCGGACCGCGGGCATTCGCGCCGGCGAAACACCCGCAGCAGCCGCGGGTCCGGGTCTGCCGACAGCAGCCCGTCACCGAGATACACCGAGCGGCGCCCGGTCCCGTCGAGGACCTTGGCGCGCAGCGGCGCTTCCAGGCATGCGGCCATGAGAGTTTCGGCGACTCGGGCGCGCAGACCGATGTCCACGACGAGCGCCGGGCGCCCATCCGCACCGCGGATGAGAAGGAAAGGAATCCCCGCCATCTCCAGTTCCGCGCGGATGCACAGCAGGTCGGCTACCATCGCCTCATACGGGGTCAGGCGCAGCCCATCGGCTGAGCCGGCGACAAGGACGTCGATCATGCTGGTCATGGGAACACCTGCCTTCCACACTCGATGTCGGTTAAGACGCGCGCAACACAAAGAGGGATCCCGCAGAGCGGTCGAGCGACGATGCCCTCACACGTTGAGCTTTGGCACTGGTCGACGTATCCCCGCGGAGCCGGGAAAGCCACTTGGGACCACCCCTTAAGCCGGGGGGATCTGTCCTGATCTTGGGCGTCTCTCGACGTCGTCAGATCAGTGGCCTGTGTTCGTTCAGGAGCCTCGCCTAACGAGGTGCCTCCGCAGAATAGCTCCGATTCGGGCTTCCGGCAACAAGGCTTTCGCGCGGGGCTTTCGCGCGGGACGAACACGGCCAAAGCCTTTGGTGTCGTTGGAGTCCAACGTACAGCCGGGCCTTAGTCTTCAGGAGTCGCCGTCAGCGTTCGATGCTTTGCCGCCGGATTCCGAGACCTTGGAACCGGTTTCCTGCAGCAGGGTTTCCAAGGTAGTGCGGTTGATCCGCCGAAAAGCGCGTCGCGGCCGGTTGGCATCCAGGATGGCCACCTCCAGGCTGGCCACACCGAGGGAGGGCTGATCGCTGCCCGAGGCTTCGGCACTGCCCGCCCGCAGCGCCTCCACCGCGATCCGCACAGCGTCGGGCAAGTCGGCGTTCTCGGCGTAGGACCCCTTGAGCGCGGTGGTGATCGGCTCGGTGGTGCCGCCCATCACCACAAACTGCGGCTCGTCGGCGATCGACCCGTCATACGTGATCCGATACAGCTCAGGCGGTTTCGTCTCGCCGTAGTGGGCGACCTCGGCGACACACAACTCGACCTCGTACGGTTTGGCCTGCTCGGTGAAGATGGCGCCCAGCGCCTGCGCGTAGGCGTTGGCCAGCTGCCGGCCGGTGACGTCGCGGCGGTCGTAGGCGTAGCCCCGGGTGTCGGCGAACTGGATTCCGTTGCGGCGCAAGTTGTCGAATTCGTTGTACTTGCCCGCGGCCGCAAAGCCCACGCGGTCGTAGATTTCGCTGATCTTCTGCAGCGAGCGCGACGGGTTCTCCGCAACGAACAGCACACCACCGGCATAGGCCAGCGCCACCACGCTTTTGCCTCGTGCGATGCCCTTGCGCGCGAGCTCGCTGCGCTCGCGCATCGCCTGCTCAGGCGAGATGAAATACGGGAAGCTCACTTCTCACCCCGGGGCTCGCCGTCGGTGCCGAAAGTGCCTGCGCGCGAGCGGCTTTCGATCACTTCCCGGGCCAGTTCGGCGATGCGGCTCTCCGGCACTTCGGTCGCCCCGTCGGCGCCGATGGTGACCGCCGTCGGGTAGATGCCGCGGACCAGATCCGGCCCGCCGGTAGCGGAATCGTCGTCGGCGGCGTCGTAGAGCGCCTCCACGGCGACCCGCAGCGCGGAATCGGCATCGGTGACCTGCGAGTACAACTTCTTCATTGACGACTTCGCGAAGATCGACCCCGACCCCACCGACTGGTAGCCCTCTTCCTCGATGTTCCAGCCGCCGGCGGCGTCGAACGTGACGACGCGGCCAGCGCTTTCCGGGTCGGATGCATGGATGTCGTAGCCTGCCAGCAGCGGCACTGCCACCAGCCCCTGCATCGCGGCGGCCAGGTTGCCGCGCACCATGATCGCGAGCCGGTTGACTTTGCCGGCAAAGGTGAGCGGCACGCCTTCGAGCTTCTCGTAGTGCTCGAGTTCCACCGCGTAAAGCCGGGCGAACTCGACGGCGACCGCGGCGGTGCCCGCGATGCCGGTCGCGGTGTAATCGTCGGTGATGTACACCTTCTTCACGTCGCGGCCCGCGATCATGTTGCCCTGCGTCGAGCGCCGGTCGCCGGCGATGACGACACCGCCGGGGTATTTCAGTGCGACGATGGTGGTGCCATGCGGCAGTTGGCCCCCAGCTCCGCCGGTTTGTGCGCCGCCGCACAGACTTGCCGGTAGCAACTCCGGCGCCTGGCGGCGCAGGAAGTCAGCGAACGAGGACAGGTCTACGGCTGGGGTTCTCGGAAGTGCGGAGTTGGTGAACAGGCGATCAGAGAACGGCCAGGTCACTGTCCGCCCTTTTGGACGTACGCCCGGACGAAGTCCTCGGCGTTCTCCTCAAGGACGTCGTCAATCTCGTCGAGCAGATCGTCGGTCTCCTCGGCTAGCTTCTCGCGGCGCTCTTGGCCGGCGGCCACGGTGTCGGCGAAGTCGTCTTCATCGCCGCCGCCACCGCCACGCTTGGTCTGCTCCTGAGCCATCGCCCGCCTCCTGCTTCGTCATCGGCCGCGCATCACACACGGGGCCGGTCTCTCCACCCTACCGGTCAACGCCGGTCTTGCCGGGGTAACGACGCTCAGCTGGTGAGTTGTTCCACCAGTTCGACGGCGCTGTCCACCGACTCCAGCAGCGCTCCGACGTGCGCCTTACTGCCCCGTAGCGGCTCCAACGTCGGGATGCGCACCAGCGAATCGCCGCCTAGGTCGAAAATCACCGAGTCCCAGCTGGCTGCGGCGATGTCGGCGCCGAACCTGCGTAGGCATTCCCCGCGGAAGTACGCGCGAGTGTCCGTCGGCGGGTTGTCCACCGCGTTGAGCACTTGATGTTCGGTGACCAGACGCTTCATCGAGCCGCGTGCGACCAGCCGGTTATACAGGCCCTTGTCCAGCCGGACATCGGAGTATTGCAGGTCGACGAGGTGCAGCCGCGAAGCCGACCAGCTCAGGTTCTCCCGCCGCCGGAAACCTTCGAGCAGTCGCAGCTTGGCCGGCCAATCCAGCAGCTCAGCGCAGTCCATCGGGTCGCGCTCGAGTTGGTCGAGCACGTGCGCCCAGGTCTCCACGACTTCGGCCGCGCGGGGATCGGGGTCGCGGCTGTCGACCAGCTTTGCCACCCGATCGAGGTAGATCCGTTGCAGCGCAAGGCCGGTCAGTTCGCGACCGTCCACCAAGGCCACGGCGGCCCGCAGCGACGGGTCGCGGCTGATCGCATGGACGGCATGCACCGGCCGGGCCAGCGCCAAATCGGTCAGGTCTATGCCGTGGGCCGGGCCTTCTTCGATCAAGTCGAGCACCAGCGCCGTGGTGCCCAGCTTCAGATAGGTTGACGTCTCGGCAAGATTGGCATCGCCGATGATCACGTGCAGCCGACGGTACCGGTCGGCGTCGGCGTGCGGTTCGTCGCGGGTGTTGATGATGCCGCGTTTGAGCGTGGTCTCCAGCCCGACCTCGACCTCGATGTAATCGGAGCGCTGGGACAGCTGGAAGCCGGGTTCGTCACCGGAGGGCCCGATGCCGACGCGGCCGGAGCCGGTGACCACCGGCCGGGACACCAGGAACGGGGTCAGCCCGGCGATGATGGCCGAAAACGGCGTCTGCCGAGACATCAGATAGTTCTCGTGCGCCCCGTAAGAGGCGCCTTTGCCGTCGACGTTGTTCTTGTAGAGCTGCAGTTTCGCGGCTCCGGGCACGCTGGCGACATGCCTGGCGGCGGCCTCCATCACGCGCTCACCGGCCTTGTCCCAGATCACCGCGTCCAGCGGGTCGGTGCACTCCGGCGCGGAGTATTCCGGGTGCGCGTGGTCGACATAGAGCCGTGCACCGTTGGTCAAGATCATATTGGCCGCACCGACCTCGTCGGCGTCGACCACCGGCGGCGGCCCGGCCGAGCGGCTCAGGTCGAAGCCGCGGGCGTCCCGCAGTGGCGATTCCACCTCGTAGTCCCAGCGGGTGCGTTTAGCGCGCTGAATGCCGGCAGCGGCAGCATAGGCCAACACCGCCTGCGTCGAGGTGAGGATCGGGTTGGCGGTCGGGTCCGACGGCGATGAAATGCCGTACTCGACCTCCGTCCCGATAATCCGTTGCATGACTTAAAGCCTAGGCGAAGTGCGGAATGACCCGCTCTCGGGCGACTCTGCAGCGGGTCGGACAACCCGGGTCGACGAGCAGCGCGCGGGCTTAACCGCTATTAGGGTGAGCCGGCATGGACGCTTCCACCCGCCGGCCGGTGGCCCGTCAAGAATCGGCACGCGCCGCAGCTGAAAGCTGGTTTCTAGACCGCGGCTTGCCGTTGGTGCTGACGACGCGGGCCCGATGGCGACGGCTCTGGCCGCGGTCGGCGCCCATGCTGGCGGCATACGCGACGGCCGAGGGCTGCAAGTTCGCGATCTATGCGATCACCGGAAACCGCAATGTCGACATCGTCGGAAACCCAACAACTGTCGAATGGGGACTGCTGGCGATAATCGCGGCTACTCCGCCACTGGCCGCTGTCGTCGGCTGGCGGGTATCCCGGTTGTCGGGCAGCCGGACCCGCGCGGTCGCAGCGGCCATAGCGGTGGCCTTCGCGGCAATGGTCGGATTCATCGAAGACGGGCCACCCCACCTGCTGGTGATGGCCGTCCTGGTAGCCCTGGTGTTGATCCTGACCGCCTGCGGAGTCGGAGCGGTGCTCGGATGGGCGGTGCGCATGACGCTGTCGCACCTGACGGCTGTCGGCACCATGACGGTCCGGGCATTGCCGCTGGTGATGTTGACCGTATTGATGTTCTTCAACACCTACGCCTGGATCATGGCGGCGACGATCAGCCGGCGGCGGCTATGGCTGGCGCTGCTGTTTCTCCTCACCATCGCGGCGGCCTTCGTCATATCCGTGACACTGGACCGGGTCAGGCCGATGCTGCAGTCGACCGCCACCCTGCCAGAAGACTCCGAAAGGCTGGCTGACACGCCCTTTGCGGCGATGCCGGATCCGCCGGTCCGCCCGCCGCTGAGTAGGCCCGAACGCCTCAACGTGGTGTTCGTGGTGGCCGCCTCACAGCTGGTGCAGATCCTCATCGTGGCGGTGGTCGTTGCCACGATCTTCTTGATTCTCGGGCTGATCCTGCTCAGTCCACCTGTGCTTGCTCAATGGACCAACCATGGCTCGAGCGAAGGGACGCTGCTGGGGATGACGCTCCCGCTGCCGGAGGCGCTGATCCAGATGTCTCTTTTCCTCGCCGCGGTGACGTTCATGTACCTCAGCGCTCGCGCGCTCGGCGACAGCGAATACCGCTCGATATTCGTCGATCCGCTGATCGACGATCTGCATGCCAACCTGATCGCGCGCAACCGCTACCGCAGCGGTATCGTGGCCGCCGATGGTGCGAAGTCGCGCAGCGATCGCCGTACGCGGCCCGGTGTTGACGTCCCCGGTGTTGACGTCATTGACCGTGATGATTAATTTCACCGTGGTGTCTGCTACGGGAGCGAGCGAACCAGTGACCGACGTGTCTGGGAAGCGTTACGGCGAAGTTCTTCTCGTGATACCCGGCGAGGCGGGCCCGCAGGCCACCGTCTACAACAGCTTCCCGCTCAACGACTGCCCCGCCGAGCTGTGGTCCGCACTCGACCCGCACGCCATCGCCGCCGAAAACGGCGCGGCCGCAGCCCTGCTCAACGGTCCGCGCTACTGGCTGGTGAACGACATCGAAAAGGAATCCCAAGGCCCGCAGGTGACCAAGACCTTTGGAGGGATCGAGATGATCCAGCAGGCCACCGTCCTGCTGTCCTCGATGAACCCCGCGCCCTACATCGTCAACAAGGTGAGCCGCAATACGGTCTTCGTCTTCAACGCCGGCGAAGAGGTCTACGAACTCATCGACCCCGACGGACGGCGCTGGGTCATGCAGACCTGGAGCCAGGTCGCCGACCCCAACCTGTCGCGCGATGATCTGCCCGGGCTGGCCAGCCGGCTCGAGCTTCCGGCGGGCTGGACCTATCAGCCGCGCGTGCTCACCGGCGAGCTGCGCGTGGACACCCGGAATCAGGCTGCCCAGGTGCTACAGGACGATCTGACCAACAGCTATTCGCTGCAGACCGCCTGAACTCGAGCCCTACAGGTACTGGCCCAGGTTGGATTCGGTGTCGATGGCCCGCGACGCGCTCGACGACTTGCCGGTGACCAGGGTGCGGATGTAGACGATCCGCTCGCCCTTCTTGCCCGAAATCCGCGCCCAGTCGTCGGGGTTGGTGGTGTTGGGCAGGTCCTCGTTCTCGGCGAATTCGTCGACGATCGAGTCGAGCAGATGCTGAATGCGCAGCCCGGGTTGGCCGGTCTCCAACACCGACTTGATGGCGTTCTTCTTCGCCCGGTCGACGACGTTCTGGATCATCGCCCCGGAGTTGAAGTCCTTGAAGTACATGACTTCCTTGTCACCGTTGGCGTAGGTGACCTCCAGGAACCGGTTGTCGTCGATCTCGGCGTACATCCGGTCGACGACCTTTTCGATCATCGCCTCGATGCAGGCCGAACGGTCACCGTCGAACTCGGCGAGGTCGTCGGCATGCACCGGCAGCGCCTCGGTCAAGTACTTCGAGTAGATGTCCATCGCCGCCTCGGCATCGGGCCGCTCGATCTTGATCTTCACGTCGAGGCGCCCGGGCCGCAGGATCGCGGGATCGATCATGTCCTCGCGGTTGGAGGCGCCGATCACGATGACGTTCTCGAGTCCCTCCACCCCGTCGATCTCGCTGAGCAGCTGCGGGACCACCGTCGTCTCGACATCCGAGGAGACCCCGGTGCCGCGGGTGCGGAAGATCGAGTCCATCTCGTCGAAGAACACGATCACCGGTGTTCCTTCCGAGGCCTTCTCGCGAGCGCGCTGGAAGATCAGCCGGATGTGGCGCTCGGTCTCGCCGACGAACTTGTTCAGCAGCTCAGGGCCCTTGATGTTCAGGAAGTACGACTTCGCCTCGCGGGCGTCGTCGCCGCGCACCTCGGCCATCTTCTTGGCCAACGAGTTGGCCACCGCCTTGGCGATCAAGGTCTTACCGCAGCCGGGCGGGCCGTAGAGCAACACACCCTTGGGCGGGCGCAGCGCGTACTCCCGGTACAGCTCCTTGTGCAGGAACGGCAGCTCGACGGCATCACGGATCTGCTCGATCTGGCGAGTCAAACCACCGATGTCCTGGTAGCTGACATCCGGCACCTCTTCTAGCACCAGGTCTTCGACCTCGGCCTTGGGGATGCGTTCGAAGGCGTAGCCGGCTTTGGTGTCGACCAGCAGCGAGTCGCCCGGACGCAGCTTGCGGGGCTTGGTGTCGTCGTCGGTGGCATCGGGAACGCCGTCCGGCAAGTCCTCGGCGATCAGTGGCTCGGCCAGCCAAACGATGCGTTCCTCGTCGGCGTGGCCGACGACCAGTGCCCGGTGACCGTCGGCCAGCACCTCGCGCAAAGTGGATATCTCGCCGACCGATTCGAATGTGCCGGCCTCGACGACGGTCAGGGCCTCGTTGAGCCGGACCGTCTGGCCCTTCCGCAGCGATGCGACGTCGATGTTCGGGGAGCACGTCAGGCGCATCTTGCGACCCGAGGTGAACACGTCGACTGTTTCGTCGTCGTGCGTGGACAGCAGGACGCCGTAGCCGCTGGGCGGCTGTCCGAGCCGGTCGACTTCCTCCCGCAGCGCCAACAGTTGCTGGCGGGCTTCTTTAAGAGTTTCCATTAATTTGGAATTGCGGGCCGCAAGAGAGTCGATACGGGCTTCGAGTTGATGCACATCGCGGGCAGAGCGGGCGCTGCCGGGTGATTCAACCGCATGCTCGAGTTGCTCGCGCAGCACCGCTGCCTGACGGCGTAGTTCTTCCAATTCGGCAGCATCGCCGCTGGAGATGTCCGATTCCCGGGGGGTACCGAATGCTTCAGAACGCTCTGAGTCACCCATGGTGCGCTCCTCTCCCACACCAGGAATTGGTGCTGTGGATGCTTCAACGCTACCGGCGATTGGCGCCTGATGTGCGGAACGGAATGCCGATGAAAAGTTAAAATTGTGATCTCGCTGGTAACGTCGCTTTCGAGTCGAGCCGATCGAAAGGGCAGGCGTGACCACAAAATCCCTCGCCGCACGCGTAGCCGCCGTCGCCACCATCGACGTGGGAGCCGCCGGTGTGATTTCTATCGCACCCATTGCCCCGGCCACCCGCATGGGCGCATAGCCCGGCTGACCGACTGGATGCATCGGCACCTGACCGTAGCGCTGAGCGCCGTCACAGCCCTGGCGACGTTCGGGCTCTCGGGATGTTCGCCCGGTCAACCCAAGGTTTCGTCGACGGCGGCCTCCTCAGCGCCACCGGCCACGTCGAGTCCGGTCGCTGCTTTCCCGACTACTCCCCTACCCGCGCCCCAAGCCCTTACCGACGTGCTGAACCGGCTCGCCGACCCGAACGTTCCCGGCGTCAACAAGGTGAACCTCATCGAAGGTGCAACCCCCGACAGCGCGGGCACCCTCGACAAGTTCACCAAAGCGTTGCGAGACAACGGCTACCTGCCCATGACCTTCGCGGCGAACAACATCGCATGGTCGGACAAGAATCCGTCCCATGTGATGGCCACCGTCAGCGTCAACACCGCCCAGGCGAACAATGGCAACTTCACGTTCCCGATGGAGTTCACGCCCTTCCAAGGGGGTTGGCAGTTATCGCGGCGAACTGCGGAAATGCTGTTGGCCATGGGCAACTCACCGGCGGTGACGACTCCGGCTCCCAGCCCGGCTCCGGCCCCGGCCCCCGCACCGGCTCCAGCCCCGGTACCCGCCCCCGCACCGGCTCCGGCCCCGCCACCCGCCCCCACCCAAACTCCACCCGGTTGAGCCGCGGGATGTGGATCGGCTGGCTGGAGTTCGACGTCTTGCTGGGGGACGTGCGATCGCTCAAACAGAAGCGATCGGTCATTCGCCCCGTTGTCGCTGAACTGCAGCGCAAGTTCACCGTGTCGGCCGCGGAGACCGGTTCGCACGACCTGTATCGGCGGGCGGGCATCGGTGTGGCCACGGTGTCCAGCGACCGTGGCCATGCAGTCGATGTGCTCGATGCCGCCGAACGCCTGGTAGCCGCACATCCGGAGTTCGAGCTGCTGTCGGTACGACGCTCGCTGCTTCGCAGCGAGGATTGGCCTGGCTAGCCGCCCACGCCGTTTCCGCCTCTCTAGCCGTCGCGCCCCTCGCGCTTGCGACCCAATGGCGCCGGGGCAACGGCGCCGGGAGCGAGCCGTCGCGTAGCTATCAAGAACGCGGTGTGCCCGCGCATCGAATGCTGCGGCCGAACGGCCAGGCCGACGACGTTCCAGCCGCGCTGAAGCGTTTCCCACGCCCGCGGTTCGGTCCAGCACTGCTGAGCCCGCAGTGCCTCCACCGCCCTCGACAGCTGGGTGACGGTGGCGACGTAGATCATCAGCACACCGCCGGTGATCACCAGCCGCGATACGGTGTCCAGCACCTCCCACGGCGCGAGCATGTCCAGCACCGCCCGGTCAAAGGAACCGTCGGGCAGATCGGAGTCGGCGACATCGCTGACGATCAACTGCCAGTTGCCGGGCGCCTGGCCAAAAAAGACCGACACATTGCGACGGGCGTGTTCGGCATGGTCGGCACGCTGTTCGTAGGAGACCACCCGTCCTTCGGGCCCGACGGCGCGCAGCAGCGAGCAAGTCAGCGCACCGGATCCGGCTCCAGCCTCCAGCACACGGGCGCCGGGAAAGATGTCGCCCTCATGCACGATCTGAGCGGCGTCCTTGGGGTAGATCACCTGTGGGCCGCGGGGCATCGACATCACGTAGTCGACCAGCAACGGACGCAGCACCAGGAAAAGGGCGCCGTTGCTGGATTTGACCACGCTGCCCTCCTGAAGCCCGATCACCGCATCATGGGCGATCGCGCCGCGATGGGTGTGGAACTCGGCGCCGGGAATGAGCGTCATCGTGTAGTGGCGGCCCTTGGCATCGGTGAGCTGGACCCGTTCGCCAGCGGTGAACGGGCCGGTTGTGGACACGTCGTTTAGCGTGCCAGCCGACTCGCCGCAGCGGGTGCTCGGGGTTGTCGGCGCCCCGCCCTAGGCTGCCGGCATGACCGACCAGCCGGACGCATCCCGGCCCGATCTGCCCATGGCACGGCCCGCGCTGTCACCGTCCCGGGCGGCGGACTTCAAGCAGTGCCCCCTGCTGTATCGGTTCCGGGCGATCGACCGGTTGCCCGAGGCACCGTCGGCGGCGCAGCTACGGGGCTCAGTGGTGCACGCCGCTCTGGAGCAGCTCTACGGCCTGCCCGCGGTGCGGCGCGGCCCCGACACTGCGAGGTCGCTCGTGGAATCCGCGTGGGACCAGGTGTTCGTCGCAGAGCCCGACCTGGCCCGCGGGTTGGACCCCGAACAGCGAACCCAACTGCTGGAGGAGGCCCGCGCATTGCTCTGCGGCTATTACCGGCTCGAAGACCCGACCCGATTCGACCCGCAATGCTGCGAGCAGCGCGTGGAGGTCGAACTCGCCGACGGCACGCTGCTGCGTGGCTTCATCGACCGGATCGACGTCGCCGCCACCGGCGAGCTACGAGTGGTCGACTACAAGACCGGCAAGGCCCCGCCGGCCGCGCGTGCACTGGCCGAGTTCAAGGCAATGTTCCAGATGAAGTTCTACGCGGTGGCGCTACTGCGTTCACGCGGTGTGCTGCCCGCCCGGCTGCGGCTCATCTACCTGGCCGACAGCCAGGTGTTGGACTACTCGCCGGGCCATGACGAGCTGCTGCGCTTCGAGAAGACGCTGATGGCGATCTGGCGTGCCATCCAATCCGCGGCGCAGACAGGCGATTTCCGTCCCAGCCCGTCACGGTTGTGCGAGTGGTGCCCCCACCGGCAACACTGTCCGATTTTCGGCGGAACGCCACCGCCCTATCCCGGATGGCCGGACCACACACGGGCGGAGGCCGTTTCGCGTCCGACCGGGCCGGCGGCATGATTGGTCGCTCATACCGTCGCCTCGGCACAGCCACCTGAACATCGAGGGATCTGCCCAACGGATGGTGGCCGTCGCCGAGCATGTCGCGGCCGCCCGTGCCGCAATGCCTATTTTCGCCATGGGGGTAACTGCAGGCGGAGCGGCCGCATGCCGCGCGGTCTTGCGCTGCCCGTCGCTGCGGGGTGCTGTGCTCATCGGCCCGGTTCAGGGTGACGACGCCGAGACGAGCTGTCAGGTCAAGCGCAACCGCACCACGCCGCCACCCACCCTTCGCATCATCGGCGACATCACCGCATGGCCAACCGGCAAGCGGTGATGCAGACATGCATTAATCGAGTGGCGACATCTCCTGCAACATCGTGGGAATGAGCTCACTGACGGTGGGATGGATATGCATCGTGCGCGACAGCGTGGTGTACGGCGCCTTGGCCGACATGACGTCCAGAATGGCGTGAATCGCCTCGTCGCC
>DATJBA010000402.1:0-17796 GCA_035515675.1 Mycobacterium sp. | reverse complement strand
TGGGCGCCGCGCTCAGGTGGAAAAGCGGCATCGCCGTCCACAGCACCTCCCCCGGGCCGAATTCCCAGGCCGACGCGACGGTCGCGGCCACCGAGAACAGGTAGTGCCATGTCGTGGCAACCGCTTTCGACGGCCCGGTGGCGCCCGACGTGTAGAACAACGATCCCACGTCTCCCACCCCAGCGGGGGTGTCTGCCAGCGGGCGGTCCGCACCGCGACTCAAGACCCCGTTGAGTGAATCATCTTGCACCACAATGTCAGTCACCGTGTCCAACGCGTCGGCGACCTCGTCGACGCGGGAGCGTCGCTGCGCGTCGGTGAGGATCACCTTGGCCTGCGACAACCGAAGTGTGTGCAGCAGGAAGTCCCGTGTTCGCGGCGGTCACCGCCGCGCTGACCGCGCCGATGCGTGCCGCGCCCAGCCAGAAGTAGACCCATTCCGGGCAGGTGGCGGTGAACAACGCCACGCAGTCGCCGCGACCAACACCTAGATCGGCCAGCATGTTCGCCGCGCCACAAGACCGCTGCCGCATCTGCTCAAAGGTCACGTCGGTACCGGCAATCGACATCATCACCCGGTCGGGATACTGCTCGGCCCGGCGATCCAATACGGCCGACACGGTGAAGCGTTCGACGCCGAAATCGGAGGGCCCGGGAGGTCCGCTCCGGTCAGGGCTCATCAGGCTCCAATCAGGCTCTGATCAGGCTTTGGAGGCCGCCGGGTCGGGCTCACCCTCGGCGGTGTAGCCGAAGTCGGCGGGCGAGGGCTGCGCGCCCGGGTAGAAGCGGTGCGCCCAACGGCGAAGGGCGGCATAGTCGTGTGCCTCTTCGGGGGCCAGGTTCGGCTTCTCCAGATATTTCATGTTCTCCCACGTGAAGAAGTCCTGTTTGATGACCTCTTGCTGCAGCGCCAGGAACCTGCCCGCGCGACCAGTGGCCACGTCACCGGTATCGCCGGGCTCACGAATGGAAGCCTGGGTGTAGAAGTAGCCGGTGTAGTCCTCGTCGACCGGTGTCTGTCCGGTGACCTGGACCGTGGCCACCAGCTCGCTGGGGAAGCGAACCACTCCCAGTCCCAGCGAGTAGTTGTCGTAAACGATCTTGGCGTCGACCGGTCCGTTCGGGGTCAACCAGGTCTGCGCCCGCCCCCCGCCGAAATGGGCATTGACGGTGGCGTGCAGGTGGTATCCGGATACCTCGAACGACGCGGTGGTGGCGGGATTGGCCGCCTTGTGCACGTACTGAACGTGGTATGGGTCGGCAGCGTTCTCGATGATCATTTGCGGGTGCACCTTGACCCGGTTGAGCATCTGGCTGTGCGGGTGCAGCGGGTAGTACTCGTTAGTTTCCAGCTCGGGCAGCACCGGCGGCTGCCAGTACGGCGCCCGGCCATGACGCTCATGCCAGGCGAGGATGAAGCCGTACCACTCCATACTCGGATAGGTCCGGATACGGACGTTGTTCTTGCAGCCGATCTTGCTGTAGGGGATCAGCGCATTGGTGCCGTCACCGCGCCAGCGCCAGCCGTGCCAGGGGCAGACGATGTTGTCGCCTTCCACAGTGCCGCCAACGCCCAAGTTGGCGCCAAGGTGCTGACAGTAGGCGTCCATTACGTGTGCCCGGCCGGACTGGGTGCGGAACAGCACCAGCTCCTCACCGAAGTAGTGCGCGCGCTTGACTTGACCGGCAGCAAGGTCGGATGCGAAGGCGACCATGAACCAGCCCGTCGGGAACCGGTAGATCGACAGCGCGATGCCGGCTTGTCCGAACTCCCGTTCCGAAGGATCTCCGGCCGGCTCTGAAGCCGAGTCCGGGATTGTATGCGTCACCAGCACTCCGTATCCCGCGCGGCCGAGCGCAGCCGGGCCACCGTTAACTCACCGCGGTTCGACGACCAGGTCTATTTTTACTATTTTAAGCATTGAACGTCAACGCGGCGCGGCACGGTTGTCGTGTGGTGTCCAAATGAAGCGGGGTTTCCGATGACGGCGGCGGCAGTTGATCTTTCCGATTTCTCCTTGTGGTGCAACGGTTTTCCCGACGAGCTGTTCGCCGAGTTGCGGCGCACCAGGCCGCTGTTCCGGCACGACCTGACGCCCGGTGTCGCTCGGCTGGCTTCCGGGACCGTCCAGCGTGAATTCTGGGTGACCAGCAAGCACCGGCACGCGGTCCGGCTACACCGCGATGTCGACTCGTTCACGGCGGTCGACGGCCCCCTCATCCAGGCGGCCGGGCTCTTCTCGTCGTACCCGACGATCATCAACATGGACCCGCCGGAACTGAACAAGCGCCGCAGGCTCATCGCAGGCGCGTTCAACCCACGTGCGATCGCCAAACTCGAGGAAGGGATCCGGGCGCGTGCCGGGCGGATGGTCGACCATCTGCTCGCCGAGGGCGGCGGCGATTGGATCGCGGACGTCGCCGACGCCCTGCCGATGACGGTCATCGGCGACATCATCGGCATGCCGGAATCCGACCGGCCGCGGATCTTCGATTGCCTGGACCGCATTCTGAAGGCCCGCTCGCCCGAGGCGCAGCTGAGTCGGCAGGAAGAAATCGACCTCTACGCCACGATCTTCGGGTACGCGATTGAGCTCACCGCCCAAAAGCGGCGTCATCCCGCCGACGACATCTGGAGCACGCTCGCGTCCGCGGTGATCACCGGTGAAGACGGTGAGCGGTTCAGCCTGCCCACCAACGAACTCGAGTTTTTCTTCTTCGTGCTGGCGTTTGCCGGCAGCGACACCACCAAGAACGCGCTGGCCACCGGCCTGCAGGCGTTCGTCACCAATCCGGAGCAGATCGAGCGCTATCGCGAGCAGGAAGCATTGCGGCCCAGCGCCATCGAGGAGGTGTTGCGCTGGGCGTCACCGGTGGCGTACTGGACGCGCACTGCGAAGGTCGATGTCGAGATGGACGGTCAGCACATCGCGCGGGGCGAGCGGGTGGTGTCGATGCTGCGTTCGGCGAACCGCGACGACGAGGTCTTCGACTCGCCGTTCACGTTCGATGTCGGCCGTCAGCCCAATCCGCAGGTGGCTTTCGGCGGCGGCGGACCACACCATTGCCTGGGCGCCATGCTGGCGCGCGCGGAACTCCGCGCAGTATTCGACGAACTGCTGCTGCGCTGTGACGACATCGAAATCGGCCCGGCCGTAGTGGCTTATCCGAACCTGACCACCAACATGTCAATCTATGACGAGATGGCGATCTCGCTAACCGAGCGACGGTAGGTCAGTCGGACAGCCGCAGCGCGGCTTTGGGGCACTGGCCCACCGCGGCGCGCACGTCGATCTCCAGGCGCGGCGGCACCGGGCCGTCCGCGATCTGCACCACGTCGGCGTCGCCCAGTTCGAATACCTCCGGGGCCAGCGATTCGCAGAAGCCATTGGCCTCACACAAGTTCTCGTCGACCGTCACGCGCATCTGATGCCCTCCTCACCCCTATTTTTTGAGGCCCGCCGGACGGGTCCCGATCACTCCGCTGCTGGCAAGGTTCGCCAGTTCTTTCTCGGTCAGCCCGCACCGATCGCGCAGTACCTCTCCATTGTGCTCGCCCAGCCTCGGCGGCGGGCGCAGCAGCCATCTGTCCTGGCCGGCGAGCAGAGCGAACGGCGGGCAGGGATAAAGGCCGGCTCCGGTACTCGGGTGGTGCAACGCCTCGAAGAATCCTCGATCCCGCAGTTGGGGGTTCTCGGTCACCAACGACGGCGACACCACCGGCGCGGCGGGAATACCGGCGTCGGCCAGCCGCTCCACGGTCGATTCAAGCGGCTGCCCGGCGAACCAATCCTGCAGCCGGCGATCGATGTCGTCGGCTCGCGCTCGCCGCCCGGCGACGCCTGCCAGGCCCTCGTCACACCAGGCCGGCCGATCCATCAGCTCGACCAGTGCACGCCACTGCTGGTCGTCGCGCACGGTGACCGCAATCCAATCATCGTCCCCGGCACACCGGTAGAGGTTCTGGATCGACTCGCCGTGACCGCGGTTGCCCCGCCGACTCAGCGTTATCCCGAACACCTCGGATTCGATCGCCTGTATAGCGGTGGCGTTGAGCACCGTTTCGAGCATCGGCAGCTCGACCAACTGGCCCGATCCGGTGCGTCCGGCGAAGCTCAGCGCGGCCAGCACGGCGAATGCGGCGTGCACGCCGGCCAGCGGATCACAGGCTCCGCGCGGCGTCACCGGCGGCGCCTCCGGCAGTCCGGTCACCCAGGCCAGACCGGCGATCTGCTCCATGGTGGGGGCGAATCCGACCCGCCCATGCCACGGACCGTCCAGCCCGAACGCAGGCATCCGGGCAATGACGAGTTTGGGGTTTACCTTCAGCAGCACGTCGGCGGTGAGCCCGAACTGGTCCATCACTCGCGGTGAGAAGTTCTCGATCACCACGTCGGCGCCGGCCGCCAGGATGAGGAACAACCTACGCCCCGCACTGGACCCCAAATCCACTGTGACCGAACGCTTGTTGGTGTTCATCGCGTGGAACACCCAGCCGTACTCCCACCAGTCGTCCACATCGGTGCGCATCCCGCCCGAGTATCGGATGCCGTCGGGACGCTGTACCGACTCCACCTTGACAACGTCGGCACCGAACGCGGCCAGCAGGTGGGTTGCGGCGGGCCCGGCCCAGAACGCGGTCAGATCGACGATGCGAACACCCGCCAGCGGCAACCCCTGCGGCACCGGCTCAGGTTCGGGTTCGCTTCTACGGCAAGGTGACTCGTCGTTGTCCTCACCGGGAGCCGCGGTGCCGCCCAACGGCGCCGGCGCGCACACCGACATCAGCCACGGCGGGCGGGGCTGGTGAAAGCCAGCGGGATTGCGGACAAACACCCCGCGCTGCCTCACGTACTCCATATCCCGGATCGTGGCGCCGTTGCCCAACGCCGCGACCGGCAGCCGGAACAGCTGCCCGAGCCCGACGATCTCCTCGACGGTCCGTTCGGCCAGCCATGGACCGATCTGTTCGCGGATGAAATCGCGGTATTCCCACCGGCCGATCTGAAAACGCAGCTGCTCAATCTCCCCCAGCTGCGGACACTCGACCATCGCGACAAAGTCGAGCCACTGCTGACCGGTGACCATGGTGATCCCGACGTAGCCGTCCTTGGCCGGTTCGATCGAGGGCACTTCGAGGGTGCGGCGGATCGGCGGCACCCGCAGCAGCTGCGAATGCAGCCATTCGCTGCTCTGCATCGAGGTCATCGCCTCGAGCATGGACAGGTCGAGATGCTCGCCCGGGCCGCCGTGCTCGACGCGACGGCGCACGGCCAGCGCACCGAACGCGGCGAACACACCGCCCATGTACTCCCCCAAGTCGCCGCCGATCGCGATGGGAGGCCCGGCGGGGTCGCCGCGAAACCCGGGCGAGCCCGCCCACGCTTGTAAGGTGAACTCGCTGGCAGCGCGGTCGGCGTACGGTCCGGTCCAACCGAAGTCGGAGATGGTGACGATGATCGCCCGCGCAGAGTCGGCCAGCAGCCGTTGCGGATCGATGCCCAGCGCCGCGGCCTGCGACCGGCCGGCGGTGACGACCACGACGTCGGCGGCGGCCAGTTCGGCGCGATAGCGCTCGGAGTCCGGAGCACAAGTCAGGCTGTGCTTGCCTGCGTTGAGATAGCTATAGAACGGCGCGTTATCGCCATCCGGCAGCGGCGAACAGGTGGCGGAGTACCGTCGAAGCGAATCTCCTTGCGGTGGTTCGATTTTACGTACCCGCGCGCCAGCGTCCACCAGCAGCTTCCCGCAGTAGCTGCCGGCGATCCGGTCACCGATCTCGACGACACGCAGCTCGTGCAGCGGTGTCGGCCGACTGTCGGGCTCGCGCCTCACGCTGCTATTTATATCATTACTGCTAAAATAGCTAAGCCAGTCGAGTAGTGATTGTTACGAGGATCGGATGACCGCCTTGGGAATTGGCCCCGACGCCCGTCGCCGGTTGTCGGCACCGCGGATCGCCGAAATCGTAGCCGACGAGTTGCGGCGCCGGATTATCGACGGCGAGCTTGCCGACGGCGATCTCTTGCCGCGCCAGGAGGTGCTCGTCGAGAAGTTCAACGTCAGCTTGGTCTCGCTGCGGGAAGCGCTGCGGATCCTGGAAACCGAGGGGCTGATCTCGGTCCGGCGGGGGAACCGTGGCGGCGCCATCGTGCACGCACCGGCGAAGACCAGCGCGGCCTACATGCTCGGTCTGCTGTTGCAAAGCGAGTCCGTTGCGGTCGCCGACCTGGGCATGGCGTTGCAGGAACTCGAGCCCGCCTGCGCCGCACTCGCGGCCCAGCGGCCGGACCGGGCGGATACCTTGTTGCCAGAACTCAAGCAGGTCAACGATTCGATGGCTGAGCATCTCGATGACGGTCGGCTGTTCACCGAAATCGGCCGCCAATTCCACGATCTCATTGTCCGCGGCTGTGGAAATCACACCATCATCGCCGTCGTCGGCAGTTTGGAGACGCTGTGGACCAACCACGAACGACAGTGGGCGGACGAGAGCACGGCACGTGGCACCTACCCCTCGTTGGCTAAGCGCCGCGCGGCGCTCAGCACGCACATCAAGCTGACCGAGACCATCGCGGAGGGTGACGTCGACCGGGCTCGTCGCATCGCGGGTCGCCATCTCGCCGACGCGCAGACGTATGTGCTGTCCGGTCGGCCCGATCAACGCATCTATGCGTTTTCTCCGCAAGCATTGTCGCGCCCGCGGGATATCCGGCGCTCTTGAAGCCCCTGCGAACCGCATTGGTCACCGGCGGCAGCGGCGGGATCGGAAAAGCATGCGGCCGCAAGCTGTGTGAGCTGGGTTACCACGTGGTGCTGGCAGCACGACGCGAAGGCCCGTTGCGCGCGGCTGCCGAGGAGATCGGTGCGCGCTACATCGTGGCCGATGCATCCGATCCGGACGGATTTTCCGCTGCTATAAGCACATTAGAAACGATCGACCTAGTCGTTCATGCGGCCGGCACGCTGGGCGGAACCTATGCGCGCAAGCAGACATTCGAGCAGTGGCGGGACATTATGTCGGCCAACCTGGATTCGTGCTTCGTGGTGACCTCCGCCGTGTTGCCACGGATGCGCGCGGGCTCGCGGCTGGTCTTCATCTCGTCGTCGGCGGCGCACGAGCCAATGCCGGCCCGGACCGCCTACTCCGCATCGAAAGCCGGCATGAACGCGTTCGCCCGGGCCTTGGCGCTCGAAGTCGACCGTGACGGCATCAGCGTCCACATTGTCACGCCCGGCCCGGTGGAAACCGAGATGCTGTCCGACGTTCCCTTCGAGATGCACGCAATTGCGGTGTCCGACGTCGCCGAGGCGGTCGCCTGGCTGGACACCGTCGACCCATCGGTCGATCTGCCGGAGATCCGGCTCAGCGCTGTGCAGCGGGGCCCGTTCGCCCGTCCGCCGGTTGTGCCCACCGAAGCTCGTCGCCGGCGCCGGGGAACACATTGATCACCGATTCGCCGAACTCATGCAGGGAGTCCAGGACGGCGAAATCGGCGAACCACACATAGAACCGCTCGACCCGCTGGGCGGCCAGGCCGGCGAAGTGGCCGATCAGCTCGTCGGCAGCGCCGCAGACCAGCCCTGACCCCAGGTTGCCGAATCGCCGGGTGCTCACTTCGCGCACGGTGTTCGGATCGCTGTCCGACCGGACAAAGCCCACCATCTGCTGGACCGACAGCCTGGCCGTTCCCGCTGCCGGGGCCAGCGTGGGCAACTTGTCAATGTGGTTCGCCGGCAGATTCCACCAATCCGCGTATGTACGAACGAGTTCCATCATCCGCCGCCCGGTGCCACCCAGGACCAGCGGTATCGGATGGGACGGTCGTGGAGCTTGCGGAGCTACACCGGTCTGCCCGGCCTCCCCCGTTCCACCGCCCCAGTACTGCCTGATCAGGTCGAGGTGGCGTTCGAGTCGCTCGACCCTGGCTACCGGATCCTGTTGACCGACATTAAATCTGGTGAACTCGGCGGGCCAGGATCCCGTACCGAGGCCGAGCTCGAATCTGCCGTCCGACGCGTCCGACAAGGTGACGGCTTGTTTGGCGAGCACGGCAGGGTGTCGGAAGGCGTCGCAAAGAACCAGGTGGCCGATCCGCAGCCGCTCCGTCTTCGCCGCGACCCAGGTGGCTATGCCCATTGCTTCCCAGATGTCTTCATCGGGCAGCCCGGGCGCCTCGAGGTGGTCGATGAACGCCATTCCGTGGAAACCACTGGCCTCGGCATGACGCGCCCGCTCCGCGATGTCGGCCACCGACAACCGCACCTGCGGCAGGAACAGATACCACTCGACCATGCGCCCACCTATGCGTGTTCTCATGCGATTGCAACGGCGGCGCTAGTTTACTATTTTTATTATGTTAGGGCTCTTATGGATGTCGGACTCAGTTCGGAGCAGCTGTCGCTGCGCGACGCCGTGCGCGACATCCTGCGCACCGAGTGTCCCCCCGACGCCGCCCGCCAGGCGATAACGGATCCGGAGCGCTGGCGCACACTGTGGAAGACGGTCGTCGACCTCGGCTGGACGGAACTTGCCGCGCCTGACGCCGGCGACTACGGACCCGTCGAGCTGGCAGTGGTTCTCGAGGAATGCGGCGCTGCCATCGCGCCAATCCCGGTGCTGAGCAGCGTCGGTCTGGCCGCGGGCGCTCTGCGTGCCAGTGGCCTCAACTCAGTTCTCACCGACATTGCCGGCGGCGTCGTCGCCACCCTGGTGGTCCACGCCTGCGGGTCTCGGCTACCCGGGGCGCCGATGACGCTGCACCGGGGACGGCTGCGCGGCCGGGCGGTCGCGGTCCCCAACCTGTCTCGCGCCGAATTGATCGTCACGCTGGCCACAACCGAGGACGGGATCGTGGCCGCGGTAGTGCGCTGTGGCGACGGGGTGACCCCGATGGCGGGCGAGTCCACCGACCCCGCACAACCGGTGGCCGACGTCGAGATCGACACCGAGCCATTGGCCACTGCCCCCCTGGGAATGGGAGGCATCGAATCGGCGTTGGCGGAACCGTTGGTGGCCGCTGCCGCCGACCTGGTCGGTGTGGCGAGGGCCGCCTTGCACTGCTCCGTCGAGCACGCGAAGACACGTCGTCAGTTCGGCACGCCGATCGGCGCATTCCAGGGGATCAAGCACGCGCTGGCCGACAACTATGTCAGCCTGGAGCGCGCCCGCAGTCTCACCTACGCGGCGGCGGCCCGGCTAGGCGATCCGAATAGCGCACCCGCCGATGCCTGGACCGCCGCGGCGTTGGCCAAAGCGGCAGCCGGCGACGCCGCGGCCAACTGTGCGCGCACCGCGGTCCAGGTGCACGGCGCCCTCGCGCAGACCTGGGAACACGACATCCACCTTTACGTCCGGCATGCTTGGCAAGGCGCCGCGATGTTGGGAGACAGCCGCGCGCTCTACCACGAGGTGGGCCGCCGTTTCGCGGGAGGCGTCCGATGACGGCAGTGACCGAGGAATTCGGCGCGTGGTTAACGGATTTTCTGCCAAAGGACTACTACGAGAAGTATCGCGAGTACCGCTGGGACCTGACGCTGCGGCGTGACTACCAGCGGGCCGCCTTCGAATCCGGATGGATACAGCCGACCTGGCCCCCCGAGCACGGCGGCCGATCGCTGGGCTTGCGCGACGCAATGGAAGTCCGGCTCGAGGCAGCAATGCGGTCGGCACCCAAGCTGCCCAACATCGCCGGTCCCAACGTCGCCGCCCCCGGCATCCGCCAGTTCGGCACACCTGCCCAGATCGACCGCCTGCTGGTTCCCCTGCTGCGCGGCGACGAATGGTGGGCGCTGGGCATGTCCGAGCCGGAAGCCGGATCGGATTTCGCCGGCCTGCGCACGCGTGCCGAGCGCGACGGAGACATATTCCGGGTCAACGGCAGGAAGATCTGGACCACGCAGGCCCACCTGTCGCGGTGGTGCACCCTATACGCCCGCACCGATCCGGCGGCGCCGAAACACCGTGGCATTTCTTGCCTGATCCTCGACCTGCACGCGCCCGGTGTGCGGATCGAGCCCATCCGGATGGCGTCGATCTCCGACGAGACGTTCTGCGAGGTCTTCCTCGAGGACGTCGGGGTGCCAGCGGAAAACCTGCTGGGGCCACTCAATGGCGGCTGGAACGTCGCGTTGTCGTCGCTGCACCATGAACGCCAGATGATCTGGATCATGAACTATGTCGAAATTAACCGCGGACTCAACTCGGTACGCAGGGCGCATCCAAGCGACGATATCTGCACCCAGCTCGGCTCGCTGCTCGCCGATGCCGAGGCGCTGCGGGCCGCCGGATACCGCGCCCTCGGCAACGAACTGGCCGGCTGGCCCAGCCCGGAAGCCGACATCTTGAAGCTACTCGGATCGGTTACCTTGCAACGGGTTTTGGAACTCGCCGCTGCCGCCGTAGGACCGCATTCTGTCAGCGACCCGGATCTGCTCTTCGAACGCCAGGACGCACTGGCCGCGACCATCTACGGCGGAACATCGGAGGTCCAGCGCAACATTATCGCCGAGCGGGTGCTCGGGCTGCCGAAGGGATGACGACGATGGATTATGACCTCGGCGACGACGCGGCGCAACTGCGAAACCACCTGCGGAAGTTGATATCCCATCACATCCCCGCCGACTTCCTCGGCGCCTGCACCGACGATCCGCGAGACCTCGCCACCACCGAGACGTTCTGCAAGCTGCTGGCCGCCGAAGGGTTGCTGGCGTTGGCCTGGCCGAAAGAGCATGGCGGCGGCGGCGGTTCGATCTGGCAGCAGACGGTGCTGCGCGAGGAAATGTGGGCCCAACACGAGCCCCGCGGTCCGCAGTACATGGGAATCAACTGGGTTGGCCCCGCGCTGATGCGTTACGGCACAGCCGAACAGAAGGCCAAGCATTTGTCGGCCATCGCATCCGGGGACGTGATCTGGTGCCAAGGATTTTCCGAACCGGAGGCCGGGACCGATCTCGCGTCGTTGCGTACCCGAGCGGTACCCGACGGCGACGGTTGGCGTATTACCGGCCAGAAGGTGTGGACCTCCTACGCCCAGATGGCGTCCTGGTGCGTGCTGGCGGCCTGCACCCACCCAGATGCCCCGAAGTCCAAGCGGCTCACCCTTTTTCTGATTCCCATGGACCGGCCCGGCTTCACCGTCCGCCCGATCCCGTCGATGCTGGGACCCCATCACCTCAACGAGATGTTCCTCGATGGAGTGCAGGCATTCCCCGCCGACGTTCTCGGCGAGCCCGGCGACGGCTGGCGGGTGATGCGGGAAGCGCTGGCATTCGAACGTGTCGGCATCGCGCGGTATGCGCGGTGCGAGTCGCTGCTCGACCGGATGCGCACCCAGCTCGGCGACGACTGGGACACGCTGCCCGAATCGATTCGCGCCCGCTGGGCTCGGGCGCTGGTCGACTTGCGGGTGGCCAGGCTGCTGGCCTACCGCGCTGTGTCGCTCCAGGACGACCACTCGGCTGGGGCGGCGGCCAGCGCCGCCCGCATAGCCACCACCACCTGCGATCAGCAAGTCGCCGAGTTGCTTTTCGACGTGTTAGGTCCAGCCGCGCTGGACAGCGGCGCGTCGGCTGCACTGCACGGGGCCATCGAAGACCATTGGCGCTACGCACAAGCGGCCACCGTCGCATCGGGCACCACCGAAGTGCAGCGAATGTTGCTGGCACGGGACGTCTTGGGAGAACATCGGTGAAAACCACGCTGCCACGAGATATTAGCGACTTCGCCACCATCGCCGCCAAGCGTCTCGGCCGGTTGGGCGGGCCACCGGCGGCGCTGCGCGCCGAGACCGACGACGGCATTCGGGACGCGGCGCGCATGGCCCTGAGTGAGGTCGGCGCGTTCGAGCTCGACGTCCGGTCGGCGTCCGATGACTTGCTGGCCGCCGCGGTGCTGTGCCAGGCTGCCGGCGCCACCGCTCTGGCCTATCCCCTCGTCGAGGAGCTGCTGGCGATCGACGGGGCCCGACTGGCCCTGGTCAATCCCGAGGCGCCGCGCATCGACCATGGCGATCTGCCCGGTGACTGGATCGCCGCTGACCTGGACGGCACCCGGTACCACCCGCAACTGGCGTCGCGGACGAACGCCAAATTGGGGCCGTTTCTGGTGCCCGCTTCCCTAAACGCACCCGATGGAACCGTCCCGGCCGCCGACGTTAACCTTCATCTCGTGCTGGGATCATGGCGGATTCTGGGAGCGATGCAGCAGTCGCTGCAGATCGTCACCGAACATGTGCGTGCCCGGATTCAGTTCGGCAAGCCGCTAGCGGACTTCCAGGCCGTCAGATTCGCCGTCGCCGACGCCTCTGTCGCGGTGCGGGGACTTCACGAGCTCGCGAAGTACACCGTCTGCCGGCCGGAATCGCTGCCAGTTCAAGTTCGTTCGGCCGACGCGCTCGTTCTCAGGTTCAAGGCCGCCGACGCCGCACGGCAGGTGCTGCGCACCTCCCATCAGTTGCTCGGAGCCCTGGGTTTCTGCGACGAGTCCGACGTCAGCGTGCTCGACCGGCACACCCAACCGCTGATCCGGTTGCCGCTGGGCGCCGAGGCACTGGCGCTGCGCCTGATACCCGACGTCCGCGACGGCCACCTGGAGACGCTGTTCACTGGGCCGGTATCGGCATGAGCACCAAACCCGTCGCGGCCGGAGTGACCCCCAACCCGCTGGACGAGGGGATCCCGTTCGGCACCAAACTCCAACAGCTCGCCGAACAACGGCGCGACGAGACGGCAGTGACCATTGTCGCGCCAGGCGGCACCGCACACTCGCTGACCTTCGGTGAACTCGACGCGCGCGCCAACCAGTGGGGGCGGGCACTAGCCGCCGCCGGTGCCGAAACGGGTTCCCTTGTCGCACTTGCAATTCCGAATTCACTGCATCTCGTTCTGGCCACGCTGGGGTGCTGGAAGATCGGCGCGGTACCCATTCCCATGCACTGGGATCTGCCCGAATGGGAGCGAAACCGGGTGCGCGCGGTGATCGACCCCGCGGTGGTCGTCGACGAACAGAGCCGATGGGAGCTGGATGCGCGCGCGGCGGGCGAGTCCGATAGCCCGCTGCCCACAGCCGTATCCCCCAGCGGACACGGAATCTGCAGCAGCGGCTCGACCGGCGTGCCCAAAGTGATCCTCAACTTGGTGCCGTCGCTCTGGACGCCTCAGCACGCCGAACCGTTCTTGTCGAGCTGGACACCGGTAGCTCAGCCCCAGACCATCATGGTGCCCGCGCCGATGTATCACACCAACGGCTTCGCCACCTTCCTCATGCTGCTGGGCGGTGACCACTTGGTGATACTCGAAAAATTCGACGCGGCACTGGTTTTGGACGTGATCGAACGCTATCGGATCACCAATTTCACGGCCACGCCCACGATGCTGGCGCGCATCGCGGCCCTGCCCGACATCCGACTGCGCGACTTGTCCAGCATCGTCTTCATTCTGCAGGGCGCCGCCGTGATGCCGCCGTCGCTACTACACACCTGGTTCGAGCTGCTGAGCCCCGAGCAGATCGTGACGGCCTACGGCATGACCGAGAATCTCGGACTCACCGCGTTGCGCGGCGACGAGTGGCTTGCTCATCCGGGCAGTGTCGGGCGCGGCTTCCGGGACACCGAGATTCGGATTCTGGATGCCGAGAAAAGACCGCTTCGCCCCGGTGAACACGGCGATGTCTACCTGCGCGCATCTATGAGCGCGGGATACCGCTACCTGGGTGGGGCGCCGCCGCTGCCGTCGACCGACGACGGGTTTCGTTCCGCCGGCGACATCGGCCACCTGGACGAGGATGGCTACCTGTACATCGTCGACCGCCGCGCCGACATGATCATCACCGGCGGCGCCAACGTCTTTCCGGCGGAGGTCGAGTCCGCACTCGCCGGCCACCCCGGCATCGCCGACGTCGTGGTCATCGGAATCTCCGACTCACAGTGGGGACGCCGGGTGCATGCTGTCGTGCAAATCGCGGACGGCGCACTGCTTTCGGAAAAGCAGGTGATCACGTACGCGAAGAGCCGGCTGGCCCCCTACAAGGTCCCCAAGACCATCGAGTTCGTGGACGCGATTCCGCGCACCGCGGCAACCAAGGTCAATCGCTCGGCGATGATCGCGGCCCGCGGCGGGTAGGCCGCGCGGTGTTGGTGGATTGCATCTGCACGGCGTCGCGCGCTGGTATTGAGGCCATTATCACGGCCAGCGACGTCTATGCTGCGAATGCGACGAATAACCCGTTGGCAGGGGGACTTCGTCCCTACCCGCGCAGCGCACAGCCGTGAATCGAACAGCGCGCTTCAAGAACCACCGATCGACGGAGAAGACCATGAGCATGCCAGTCATCCGCACCGCACAGGAACGGGAGAGCGTCGCGATTGAGCGCGGACGGATCGCAGATGAGCGTGAGCATGGCGCCAACGAGCGCGAGTTGGAGGCAAACAATGTGCTGGGTCGTCCCGCGCGCCATAACGCCGAGCGAGTGGAGCAAAGGGTCCAACGGCAGTTCGCGGCCGCGCGTCGCGCGCAGGCCAAGGTCGAGCGAGAGCAGGCCGAAGTCGAGCGGGAGCAGGCCGCGAGCGAGCGCGAGCTGGCAAGGCAAGGAGCTAAGAGCAAGTTCCGCAAGCCCACAAGCAGAGGCGAGAGTGATGGCGGCTGAGCATGGTGCCGACGAGCTCGGTGGACTCAATCACCAGGCAGAAGAGCTCGATCGGCGGGCGGCCGAGCTTGATAAGCGCGAGCAGGCTCTCGCGCAACTCGAGGCTCTGCTTGCAAGACGCGAGCGGCTCGCACACGAGCGAGACCGGATCGCTGACGAGCGCGAGCGAATCGCAAACCGCCGCGAACAGCTAGCAGACCAACGAGAGGCACGCGCGGACGAACGCGAGGACACCGCTGCCGAGCGTGACCGGGAGCAGCTGCGGCGCGCCAAAGACCGAACAGAGCGCGAACGAGCCCGTATTGAGCGCGAAGAGGCCGACATCCGGCGTGAGGTGGCTACAAGCGAACGTCGTAGCGCCGAACACTGATCGGCGTTCCCTAATCCCAACCTGGCCTGAATCCACCGGCCCCGCTCCAGCCGACGACCCACCACCTTCTAGCCCGCCCAGGGACATGCAGTCCGCCGATAGGTGCGCAAGGTACGGTAACCTCATTCTCGAGACGTGGTCGGCAACGCAACAGAGGAGGCGGGATGCCATTGTCCGACTCCAGCGAGGAAGCTCAAGTGACGCGCGCCGAGCGCTTCATCAAGACGGCCGTTGCAATACTGGGCGAAACCGGACGTACCGATTTCACCGTGCAAGAGGTCGTCGCCCGCTCCAAGACCTCGCTGCGAGCCTTCTACCAGCATTTCAGCAGCAAGGACGCACTGCTGCTCGCGCTGTTCGACAGGACCATCGCGCAATCGGTGCAGACCTGGCGCACCGAGACCACCGGACTGGATAGCACCGCCGCGCTGAAGTTGGTGCTCGACCGCATCAGCCAACGGCCGGAATCAAGCACCCAGGACAGCCTCAATCGGGCACTGAGTCTCTATAACCAGCATCTGGCCGAGACCCGTCCCCGCGAATACGCCCGGGTGCTCTCCCCCTTGCATCGACTGATTCGCGACATCGTGGCGCAAGGCATCACCGAGGGAGTCTTCAACCCGGGACTCGACGTCGGGGCCGCGGCCGCGATCGTCATGCAGACGATCGTGGGTGCGCAGCGGTTGCACTGGCTGGGCACCGAATTGAACGGAACACCGATCGACGCCGGCCAGCTGTATGACTTCTGTAGCCGCGCCCTCGGCATCCGGGACACCGACGACGAGTCGGCCGCGCCCTCGCTGGCAGAACTGTTCGCCCAAATCGGAATGCGCCCGACCACTGCCCGCGACGGCGAGTTCGCGATGACGATGCCGGTCAGCCCGCAGGTGGTTAACACCTCCGGCGTGCTCCAGGGCGGCTTGATCGCCACGCTCGCCGACGTGGCGGGAGGACAGGTCGGGCTGGATTATCTGCGGCCGGGCACCGCCATGACGACCGCCGACCTCTTCGTCCGCTACCTGCGGCCAATCAGGCAGGGGTCGGCACTCGCAGTGCCCCGGCTGCTGCGGGCCGGCCGGAGGTCGCTCGTCATGCAGATCGACATATTGGGCGATGGCAACGGCGAACTCGCCGCGACGGCGACCGTGAACTTCGCCATCATCAACCTCCCCGACACCACTGGAAACGCGGAGCGGTAGCAGCGCGCCAAGACCCATGTACATCTTGGGCCGCAGAAGTGGTAACGTCATTACCACCTACCGAGAACTCAAGACTTCCGCAAGGAGATCGCCATGCCGTCTCGCGAGCTTCCGTTCCCCGTGTTCGACGCCGACAACCACATGTACGAACCACAGGAGGCGCTGACCAAGTTCCTCCCGGACACCCGCAAGCACGTGATCGACTACGTCCAGGTCCGTGGTCGCACCAAGATCGTGGTGCGCGGCCACATCAGCGAGTACATCCCCAACCCCACGTTCGAAGTGGTGGCGCGGCCGGGTGCCCAGGAAGAGTACTTCCGGCACGGCAGCGGCGGCAAGAGCTACCGCGAAGTGATGGGTGCGCCGATGAAGGCGATCCCCGCCTTCCGCGAGCCGGGGCCGCGGCTGGAGGTCATGGACGAACTCGGCATCGACTACGCCCTGATGTTCCCGACGCTGGCCAGCCTGGTCGAAGAGCGCATGAAAGACGACCCGGAGATGACCCACGACGTCATCCACGCGCTCAACCAATGGATGCATGAGACCTGGTCGTTCAACTACAAGGACCGCATCTTCGCCACCCCGGTGATCACCCTGCCCATCATCGACCGTGCGCTGGAAGAACTCGAATGGTGTCTGGAGCGGGGCGCGCGCACCGTGCTGGTCCGTCCGGCGCCGGTGCCCGGCTACCGCGGCAGCAGGTCCTTCGGTTTCGAGGAGTTCGACCCGTTCTGGCAGGCCTGCGTCCACGCCGAGATCCCCGTCTCGATGCACGCCTCCGACAGCGGTTATTCCGAATTCCTGAACGTGTGGGAACCCGGTGACGAGTTCCTGCCATTCCGGCCGACAGCCTTCCGGAGCCTGGCGATGGGCCACCGGCCGATCGAGGACGCGATGGGCGCGCTGGTCTGCCACGGCGCGCTGTCGCGCAACCCCGAGCTGCGCATCCTGTCCATCGAAAACGGCGCCGACTGGGTGCCGCACCTGTTCAAGGGACTCAAGGGCGTCTACAAGAAGATGCCGAACGCGTTCAGCGAAGACCCGATCGACGCATTCAAACGGTGCATCTACATCAGCCCGTTCTGGGAGGACCGGTTCACCGAGATCGTCAACATGGTAGGCACCGACCGGGTGGTGTTCGGATCCGACTGGCCGCACCCGGAAGGCCTTAAGGATCCGATCTCCTTCGTCGACGAGCTCTCCGATTTCGACCAGGACGACGTCGAGAAGATCATGGGCGGAAACATGATGAGGGTGATGGAGATTTCGAAGCCGGTCTCAAAGCCCGTCTCGGCCTGATCGGCGTTCGGGGCAAACGAACGTATTCCCCAGCCGTACGCGCCGCACAATCAACCTATAGACGGGCCCGCCCCTCTTCCTAGCTAGGTCCCACCCAGGTGACCTTGAGCGCGCGGCTGGTCCGCGCTGTCGACGGCCGTGGCTTGCGATTGCCCTCGGGGATCGGCTGGTTCTTGTCGTCGGCGACGTCGTCGGCCATGGGGTCGACGCCGCCGCAGTGATGTCACAATTGCGCACCGCGCTGCGGATGCAGATCTCGGCGGGCCACACCATCGTCGAAGCGC
>DATJBA010000401.1:0-4223 GCA_035515675.1 Mycobacterium sp. | reverse complement strand
TCGCCCAGGCCCGCGCCGGCGAGCTCGGCCACATCGAGTTCCTGCAGGTGCTCTGCCACGACGAGATCGCCCGCCGTGAGTCCGAGGCGATCAACCGGCGGATCCGCCGCGCTACCTTCGAACAGCAGGCCACCCTGGAAGAGTTCGACTTCGCCGCCAACCCCAAGCTCCCGGCCGCGCAGATCCGGGACCTGGCCGCGCTGCGGTGGCTGACCGCCGGCGAGTCGGTGATCCTGTACGGACATATTAACTGCACCAACTGAAGGTCGATTCGTGTTGTGTCGTGACTACCGATCGGTTGTATGACAGGTACTCTCGGGCGTCACCGAGCGGCTTGCAGCGGTGGTGGTTCGGGGCCAGTTCATCGTCTCGTCGGGAAGGCTGCGGAGATCGACGATCAGAGTGTTGTACGCGCTGTCGAGGGGCTGGTCATACCGCGGATCGGCGCCGTGGTATGTGGATCCAGTGAGGCGTCGGGTCCGTGGCGGCTGGTCGACGCCGACGGCGCGGATATCGAGCACGCTCGCCGGTGGCTGACCGACCTGCATGCGTGCGGCAATTCGCCGGCGACGGTGCGCGCCTACGCCTACGACTTGTTGAACTGGCTGCGGTTCCTCGATGCGATCGATGTCGGTTGGGTGCGGGCCACTCGGTGGGAGGTGCGTGATTGGGTCCGCTGGCATCTAGCGAATCCGAATCCGCAGCGCCGCCGAGGAAGTCGGCAAGCAAACCACCGCCCAACGCCGGGATCGGTGAACGAGAAGACCGGCAAGCCCTACCTGACCGATGCCTACGCGCGGTCCACGATCAACCGGCAGTTGTCGGCGGTGAGCGGGTTTTACGAATTCGCGCTGGAAGCCGATCTCGGCCCGTTGCGTAACCCCGTTCCGAAATCGCGCGCGGAACTGGCCCGCGACTATGCGCACACCAATCCGATGGACGACCGCCGCCGGCTGCGGCGCGCGCCGTATCGGCAACGCGTGGTCCAGCGCGTGCCGCGCTCGCTGAGCGACGTCCTCTACGAGGACGTGTTCACGCACCTGACGAACAATCGTGACCGCGCGATCGTCGCGACAGCGGTGTCAGGCGGGTTGCGGGCCAGCGAGCTGCTCAGCATGCGACGTGGACTCATGCACGCCGCCGATCAGACCGTCGAGATCGTTCCGAAAGGTGGTGGCGGCGAACGTGTCCTGGCACGGCTGTCACCGGCTGCGTTCGTGTGGATCGCGCGTTATCTGGCCGAGCGACCGCCCGGACCACCGGACGAACCGGTGTGGATGGCGCTGCGGGGCACACCGCGGCCGCTGACGTACTGGGCCCTGCGACGGGTCCTCGAACGCACCAACGAGCTCATCGGCACCAACGTCACGATGCACGATTTCCGGCACACGTTCTGCACGCGGCTCGCCGGCGACGAGCACCTGACGATCGGCGAACTCCAGGATCTGATGCGGCACGCGTCGTTGAGCTCGACCATGATCTACCTGCGTCCGAAGGTCGAGGACCTGATCGACAAACTCGACGCGCACTGGAATCGACCCGCCGCACCGCCGCCTGTGCCAGCGAAAGGCTATGCAGCAGAAGATCTTCGAGTACTGTTCGACGGTGCGAGCTGATGCCACGCGTATTGACTCGCGAACAGTCCCGGGCCGCGGCAACCCGGTTCGGGCAGGACGCGGTCGAGATGTCGTCATTGACACCGGCCGCCGACGAGCATGGATGGTTCGGCCGGGCGGTCGACGACGCGGAACGCACCCGGATCGTCGAGGCGGCGGTGCCGATCGTGCAAACACGGACCGCCAGCGGTCGCGAGGCCGCCGCCGCCGAAACGGACGCGCGGCGCTACCTCGTGAGACTGCTGGACTGGCTGGACACGTTGCCGGGCGAAAGCTATCAGGATCGATGGCTGGCGGCCGACCCGGACAAGAACCCGAGCACGTGGTGCCCGGCGATGAGCAGCGGATACACCTACCGCGTTGGGACGCGACTGGCGATGAACGCGCTGATCCTGCTCGGCGTCGTCCGCCCGAGTTACGCCTGGCTGTTCGCCAACCGGCAGGCACGGTTCTACCGGGACTGGACCGCCATCCACGATCCCGACGCATGGGATCGGTACTTCGCCTTCGCCGAACGGGAACGGGCGCCCGAGCACAAGAAGTGGCGCACCGCAACCCACCTGATCCGAATCTGCATCGCCAACGGTATCTCGGTGACCGACGTTCGTCGCGAGGACGTGATCGCCTACCGGCAGTTCATGATCGCGACCAACCGTGGCGTCGGTGATCTGCTCGCGCTGTGGCATTACGCGCGCGGAGCCGGCCTGCTCGCCGGTGAACCCGACGAACTACGGGCGCTGATCCTCGCTCCGCAGCTGACCCCTACCCAACTGGTGGACCGCTACGGCGTCACCGCACCGTCAGTGCGGCAACTATTGATCAACTACGTCACCGAGATGTCGGTCACCCAGGACTACAGCAGTCTCGACGGAAGCAGCCACGTCCTGGTGTCGCTGTTCTGGAAACCGATCGAAACCGCCAACCCCGGCATCGACACCATCAATCTCACCAAAGAGCAGGCTGCCGCGTGGAAGGAGTGGCTGCGCACCACCCCGACCCGCACCGGCGGGCCGCGGCGCGACGTCCACGGCATCTTCGGGGTGGTGCGCAGCTTCTACCTCGACATCGCGGCCTGGGCGCACGAAGACCCCGCCACCTGGGCGAACTGGGCAGTAGCGTGCCCGGTGAGCATCAAGGACGTCCGCGGCGCGAAGAAGCTCCGCAACCAGCGCACGCATCGGATGCAGGCCAGGACACGATCGTTGGCTCCGCATCTGGCCACGCTCGTGACCGCCGCCGAGCAGCGCTACCGGCAGGCGGTCGCGCTGCTGGAAGCCGCCAAGGCCAGCGAATTCGACAAGCCGTTCACCGTGAACGGTTACACCTACGTCCGTCGCCGCCCGAGCACCAAAGCAGCGGTGAGCAGCAACTTCGTCGCCCAAGTCGGGCAGGCGAAACGGCTCGACACCGAATGGCTGGTCGTGAAGACCTTCATGACCTGGACGTTCGTCGAGGTGTTGCGACACACCGGCATCCGGGTCGAGGAGATGCTCGAGCTGACCCACCTGAGCATCCGGCAATACCGCAAACCCGACGGCACGGTGCTGCCGCTGCTGCAGATCGCGCCGAGCAAAACCGACGAAGAACGGATCATGCCGTGCAGCCCGGAGCTGACCGCCGCACTCGCGCGACTGATCAAGTTCGTGTCGCTCGACGGTCGGGTGCCGCTGTGCTGTCGTCGTGACGAGCACGAACGCACCATGTCGGCGCCGATGCCGTTTCTGTTCCAGTTGCGCGAAGCCGGCCGGTCCCGCGTCGCCTCCTCCGGCACCGTCCGCGGCTGGCTGGTGGACCTCGCCAACAGCATCGATCTGAAAGACACCGACGGCAGCCCGCTGCGCTACACCCCGCACGACTTCCGCCGAATGTTCATCACCGACATCGTCAATGCCGGGTTTCCCATCCACCTTGCAGCAAAGCTCGTGGGGCACAACAATATCGAAGTCACTCGCGGCTACACCGCCGTCTACCAGAAAGACGTGTTCGACGCCTACGCACGCTTCATCGACCACCGCCGACAGACGCGCCCGTCAGCCGAGTACCGGGAGCCCACCCAGGAGGAATGGGACGAATTCATCGAACATTTCGGTCACCGCAAGATCGCGCTCGGCAACTGCCACCGCCCCTACGGTTCAGATTGCGTTCACGAACATGCTTGCCTGCGTTGCGATTTCCTCCAGGTTGACCCATCCCAAGCCGATCGGCTCGATCAGATCCGCGCCAACCTTGAAGCGCAGGTCGAGGAGGCCCAACGCAACCAATGGATCGGCGACGTCGACCAACTGCGCATCACCATCAAACATGCAGAGCACAAAGCGGCAAAGCTACGACTCCGTATCGACGACAACCCGCAATTGACGCTCGTGCACCAGATCGAAGCCTTGCCGCTGACACCTCCCGGCGCGCCGAGCAGCCAATAGGAGTCGCACTGGAACCGTCGCGACTTGACAACCCAAGTGCAGATAAGACCCGTGGGCGTCGGGAAATCCCATGTGGCACAAGCACTCGGGCATCTGGCGATCCGTCAGGGCGCCGACGTGCGGTTCCTCAAAACCAGCCGCGCGCTGGCCACCCTCGCCGGCGGCCGCGCCGATCGGACCTGGGACA
>DATJBA010000400.1:0-2934 GCA_035515675.1 Mycobacterium sp. | reverse complement strand
CCCTTGGTCTCTTGCCCGACGCGGGGCATGCGCAGACGGGTCTCTCCAGTTCCAGACCAGACTGTGTGCACGTGCAATCTCCCCTACCCCGAGGAGACCCGACGAGCTAACCCCGGACCAGGGCTCGCCGGACATGGCCTTGGCCGTGACATGAGCGGCTCGGCTCTCCCGTTGTGAGTCTGACGAGGCTGCAGAGTTCGCGGTGCCGCTAGAGCCCGTGCACTGCACTTGCTCCCTCCAAAGAGGCTTTTGACACCCCGCTTAGCCCGCCGCCTCTCGACGACGAACCGGGGCCTGCTACCCGGCGCTCCGGTGCCTACCGGGACGGGACTTCCACCCGCAAGCCTGATCCAGCTTTCTGGACGCACCATGGGTCTACTCTAGGCGGCCGCATGGTGCTTGACCTGCGTCAACACCGCGACACCGCGGTCGCTGTGAACACGTGCTGGCGGCCGTCATGGTGTGGTTGGCTGGGCCGTGGCCGGTATCACTCCGCGCTGGGTGCCGGCGGGAGCGGTTGGGCAAGGGGTGCCGATGTCTGTGTCCGACGTCATCGCCAAGATAGTCAGTTTCCTGCGGGCCGGCTATCCGCAGGGCGTGCCGGCTACCGACACCTTTGCATTGTTAGCACTACTATGCCGGCGTTGTCGCCGGTCGTCGTGTCACTCCTTTGTGCCGCCCGGCTTCACCGCCTCGCTGGCGCTGCGTATGATGCTGCGCAGCAATTCCATCAGCGCCTTCGAGAGTTCGTCGGCCAAGTCCAAGCCGGCATCGATGAGGGCCTTACGCAGCGACGGGTCTACGAGCGCGGGAGTCTCCTCCTCGAGGGTGCTAACGAACTTGCGTACAGCCTCGATCGCGTCGCGCCGTCCGGCGTCGACCGATTCGAGCACCTCCTCGGACAGGCCGGATACGCGTTCCACCACGGTCTGCTTCTCAGTGCTTTCTGTCATGATCGCGCTCCTTAAGGATTGAATGCAGAAACGAGTTTTGATGGCTCGGCGTCAGAATGCGCTCCGAACCCGGCGTGCTAATAGGGCCGATAGTCCCGGCTCGCGGCGGTGGCGATGACGCTGCGAGCGACCGCAGGCCCCACACTGTGCGCGGTTAGGTCCTCGACGAGATTCAGCAGGTTCGGCAGCGACCGCCCCGGCCGTCCAGCCGGCACACCACCACCGTGTCCCCTTTCTCCACGGTGGCCAGCAACTCGGTTAACTGCGGCCGATTCTTGCGACCGCGTTGGCTTCGTTGAGCGAGTAGCCGCTGCACCTGAAGCGCGCGGCGATGATGCGATTCGGTCGATTCCACGAGTTCGAACGCGCCCAACGCCGCTATGAGGCGGTCCCACTGAAGACACCGGCAGAAGTAGCAACCGTGCGCCTGAGCGCGAAGCGGCAGCGATTCGCAGTTTGTATGAGGCGGCGGTCCGTGGGTTTTACCAAGCCGTGCTTCCGCCGGAATGGAGAGTGTCCGAAGGCGAGACACAACACCACTGGCCCCTTACCGATGCAACCGCCGGTCTGATCAACGTCTTACCAATCATGAAACCGATACGCTGCTGCAATCGGCAACTCGCCGCATCATCGTGGAGACGAAGTTCGCGGATGCGCTCAAGCCCAATCAATATGGATTACTGAAGCTTTCGCGAAACCACATATTCCAGCTCTATTCGTACTTGCAGTCACAACACGACCGCGACGAGCGGTCACGCACCGCTGAAGGGGTTCTCTTGTATCCCGTTGTGGGACAACACCTGGACGAGTCGGCGACCATCCAAGGGCACCGTTACAGGTTCTTGACGGTCGATCTCGGTGGCAGCGTCGCCGCTATTCGCTCAACGCTCCTCAGCATTGCGGAGTGATGGCTGGCCGCGGATACACGTCGCCGTACTATTGGAAACGTATCCGTGGCCGATACTGGCTCTGGTGGTGTCACTCGAAGCGATCTTCCTGTCGACGTTCATCGTGATCGGCCAGAACCGCCAAGCTGCCTTTCAACAGGCCAAAGCCGACCACGACTATCAAGCTCAGGAACTGGAGCTCAAAACCAACACCGACCTGACCCGCCAAATCCAGCTCCTCACAGAGGAATTACATCGGCGCTTCATCGGCGGATCGTAGCCGGGGATGTCGCGCCAGCGCTCGGGCGGTGGGTGGATGGTCATCTCTTGCTTGGCCAGTCCATCGGCGGTAGCGCGGCGTACGCGGCTATCCATTCGGCTCGAACGTCTTCGCCGCGTTGATGTAGCAGTCGTTTCGCCGCGACGGCCGCGCGGTGCCATGCTTGGGCGTCGGCGTCGCTGTCGTCGCCGGTGAATGCTTCGATCGGGCATATGCCTCCTGCGCACCCCAGATGGTGGCGGGGTCGTTCGATATCAAGCCGACAAGTTGATTGGCGGCACCCCTGGGCAGCCGTCGAGGCGCTTCGCCAGCTCACTGCTGCTCAGCGGGGTGCCTTGCTCAGCGAGCTGAGCGAACCCGGACAGGGCGCGGCTGCAGGCGATGACGACGTGACCGATAATGTGACCCTTCCTCGAATCTGACCCTTGCCTCGAGTACTGGCGCTGCACCGCAGGCGCCGAAAGCCTGGCCGTCCTTGACGGTTAGCGGTCCGGTCGCGAGAACCCGGAAGATCGGCCCCGCGTCGGTCTGGCCCGTGGTCGTCGGCTACTTCTTACACCGGGTGATGCGGTTCGTTCAGCCGCGGCCGCCAACTGTCGATGTCAGCGACGGCACGTCCAGCACTCTTCGAGTGCTGACGAATGAGGCTCTGGCGCACGGTCATGGTGCTGTTCCGAGCTTCTGGTTCTCCTGCGCGAGGTGGTGCGCGTAAAGCGCGCCGATGGCCACCGACGCCAGACGGGCGTGCGCGCTATCGGCCCGGCTTGTCAGGATCATGGGCACGCGCGCGCCGAGCGCAATGCCGGCGGCGTCG
>DATJBA010000399.1:0-6357 GCA_035515675.1 Mycobacterium sp. | reverse complement strand
GACGCCGGAAAAGGTACTGCACCGCCCAGGGTGTCAGATGCACGGCGGCCGCGACATCGTTGACGCCGACGTCGCCGGCGGCATGGGTGCGGATGAAAGACACGGCGTCTTTGAGCGTTTCCGGGAGCTCGGGGTCACTGAGCAGATCCTGCTCGGCCCCACTGGACGGGTAGCACTCGAGCAACGCGCCAGCCAGCAAGGGCGCCACCCCCGCGGCGATCAGCGGTTGCTGGGCGGTGTCGGCGGAAGCCAGGGTTGCGGCCACGTAATCCAGCGCGCGATGCAACGCGCGCACGGCAGCGCGCGAGCGTGGGCGCCAGCTCAGGAACCGGATCTGCTGCGATAACGACGCATTCCGGTCCGCGGCGACCTTGTGCAGGATGTCAGCCGTGATGCTCACGACATCGAACCGCGCAGCGTTCACGTGCAGCACGCAGGACATGCCGTGGGCGACGAGCACTGGACCATCCACGGTCGGCGATGGACCCCTGGTGACGGTCAACGATCCGGCACGAGGCTGGATCACGAGAACGGAGTCAGCGGCTGGAATCTCGAGGCCCATTCGACCCTTAATCAGCACCTCGTCAAGCGTCATCGAAGCCGCTTCGCGGCGATGGTGGGTAACCGACGAGCCTCTCGTTAGTCCGGTGATCCACCAACCGGGCGTGTAGGCACTGACAAAGAATTGGCGCGCGGCCCCGGGGTCTACGGTGCGGAATTCCGCGTAGCGAAGCGCGGTCGGGCTCTGCCCCTCCTCCGACTGACCGGCAAGGGCATAAGGCACAGGGCAGAGGTCAGCCTCGATCGCGCTGGCTGGCGCGCCTACCGCGCCGGCGACCACGCGCGGTGCTGTGTCGGTGGTGCTCGTCGTGGTTATCACGACCGGGATCGCGTGCTCACCGAAGTATTGCACACCAGTCACCTTATGCCCCCCGCCCATTGCGTCACGGTGTTCCCGCCAACTGCCATACCTGCAGTGGCAACCTGTGAACCGAGTCGTCGATAGCTGGTCAGCGAATCGAGTGCGATCCGGTCCCAGGTGAAGCGTGACAGTACGCGACTGCGACCCGCCGCGCCCATGCTCTCACACCGAAAATTTTGCGCAAGAAGGCTTCTCAAAGCGGTGGCCAATTCGTCGGCGCTTCCCGGCGACAGCACGAGCCCGGTTACCGCGTCCACTACGGCGTCGTTCAGGACACCGACGGGCACAGCGACCACCGCCACCCCGCTGGCCATGGCCTGTAATACCGTTGTCGCGCGCGGTGGCTGCCGCGGTGTGCACGCGACGATGTCGGCGGATCGCACCAGCGTCGGCAGCTCGTCACCGGTGACCGTGCCCGCAAAGCGGACCCGGTCGGCCACCCCCAACTCTGTGGCGAGATGTTCGAGTTTGGCGCGCGCCTCGTCGTGGCTGCCGTCGCCGGCGGCGGTTTCCGCGACAACGAGCTCCGTGTCCGCAACCCTGGGCAGCGCTAGAATAGCGATGTCGAATCCGTTGCACCACAGCGGATTCGGTGCCAGACACAGAACGCGATGCAGGTTGGTACGGGCAAGTGCCGGACCGACCGGACTGTATCGCTCGACATCCACGCCGCTGGTCAGGACGGACAATCGTGTCCGGCTACGACGCAACCGTGCCAGCGCGTCGACGTCAGCGGTGCTCTCGCCGGTCACCCAGGTCGCATTACGCGCCAATAGCGGCTCGATACGCATCCGTTCGCTCTCTCGGTGCGAGCCGACAGCAGATGGGAACGTGAGGTCGCGGCCAGTCCCAGGAAGGTCTGGACAGTCGATATCCGTTGCCGTCGTGCGGCCAATTGAGTGGCCAACCCGCCCAGCCAGCCGTAAGCGTGCACGACGTCGGGTCGATCCGTTGACCACACGCGCCCGAGTGTGTCCGCCCAGTCCCCGACGTAAGGCAACACCTTCGGGGGCGATGCCACCGCGCGGGGGCCGACGGTATCGACACGATCCGGCAGTCCCCGTCGGTGCTCACTTCTGCGGGTTGCCGAGCTCGTTGCCTGACGTAGGCGGTGGCCTCATGGCCTTGTGCCGCGAGCGCGGCACAAAGTTTCTCGAGGTCGTCATCGACGACGTCGTCGCCGCTGACGATCGCGATCTTCAACCACAACTCCCTTCGCCCACCGCCGTCTATCCGCCAAATGGAAGGTTATACCCCGACCGGCACCGCCCAAACCGGCCAGAGGCCGCCTCTTCGTCTGGTGGCCGACTTTTCGTCTGACGGATACCTGCGAACGGCGATAGCATTGCCGGGACGGTGGCCGTAAATGGGTGGACACTGTAGAGATGGCGACCGACGTGCATCGCCCCGCCGTCGAGCTGGTAGTTCTGCTGGCGTCGGCGGGCGGATTGGATCCTTTGTCGACCGTTTTGCGTGATTTGCCGACAGAGTTTCCGGCTGCCATCGTCGTGCAACAACACCTGGGAGGGCACACCAGTGTGCTGCCGGAGATTCTGGGTCGGCAGTCAGCGCGTTGGGTCAGCTGGGCGCAAGACGGGCGGGCCGTCGCGCCGGGACAGGTGACCGTCTGTCCGCCGGGAATTCAGCTGGAACTGACGCCGGACGGCTGCTGTCACCTGCGACAAATGGAGGCGCTCGGAGAGCGACGCTTCGACGTGCTGCTGGCGTCGGTGGCCAGCTCGTACGGAGCGCGGAGTGTCGCAGTCATGTTGTCCGGCTCCGGGCAGGACGGCGCCGCGGGCACCGTGGCGATGAAGCGGGCCGGTGCCATCGTCATCGCACAAAGCCCGGACACCGCCGAATACCGGTCGATGCCGATCGCGGCCGCGCGGGCCGGCGCTGATCTGGTGTTGCCGATTGACGAGATCGGCCGAGTCCTGGCCGACATCGTCGAGGGTGCGCCGCTACCCAAGCCGCCGTCGCGCGAAACCGACCGGGCTGCAATGACGCTGGGGCCGTTAGCCGACGATACGACCGCCGCACGGCGCGCCGGTCTTACCCAGCTGCCGCCGAACCACGCCATGAGCAGCGCAGCCGCCCGCGCTGAAATCGCCCGACTGCGTGCCGCCGAACTCCAGCGCAGACGCGAGGATCTGGCCGCCGGACTTGGTGTCACTGCACAAACGGTGGCCACGGCGCAACTCAAGGCGCGGGAGTCATTGCGCCGCGCGGAACAGGCCCACCAAGCTGCCGAGCAAGCAGCCCGGCGAACTGACTATTAAGTCCCCTATTAGCCCGACCTTACGCGCGGCTAGCCCAAAACCTCCAGCAGCAGCAGCGCCCCACCGACGGTTCCCTCGCTGGAACGGAACGGCATGCACCTGACCCGTACCCGGGTCGGACGGCCGCGCCGGTTGACCGCGTCCAGCACCGCTTCACCGGAACTGTCCGGGTCGACGAATGCGTTGCCGATCAATGGCCGCACGCTTTCTATCGAGAGTCCGATGTCTAATGCGGTCAACATCGTCCCAGCCGTCTCGTCGGCCCGCAGCCCCCAGAGCTCTTCGCACTCCCGGTTCCACACCACCACCCGCAATTCCCGGTCCACCACGATCATTCCCAGCTGCACCGAGTTGATCAGCGAATCCAGGAAGTTCTTCGTGTCGTCCAGCTCCAGGCTGCGGTCGCGCAACGTGTCGTTGATGGTGTGCAGTTCGTCGTTGGTGGACTGCAGCTCCTCGTTCATCGTCTCGAGTTCTTCGTTGGTGGACTGCAGTTCCTCGTTGGTGGTCTCGAGTTCCTCCACGGTGGACTGTAATTCCTCGTTGGTGGTCTCGAGTTCCTCGTTGGTGGATTGCAGCTCTTCGTAGGCCGCCTCGAGCTGGCGATTGGTCTGGACGACCTTGTCGAGAAGGGCGCGGGTCGCGGTGACGTCGAAGAACACGATCGACACACCGAGCAGGCCGTTCTCCGCGTCGACGAGGGGATTGATGTGGATCTCGAACCACACCGTCTCGCCGCCTGGTCGCTGGAATTTGACGTCCTGAATCCGCGCCGAGCGCCGCTCCACCTTGGCCTGCTCCAGGTAGGCGCGCAGCTCGACCGGGCGGTAAGAGACTTCGAGATCACGCAGCAGCCGGCCGACGTCGCGAGCCGAGAGGCCGAAGATGGTCTCGGCCTGCTGGTTGATCATCGCGATGGTGTCCTCACCGGTGACCACGATCTGGGCCACCGGGCTGGCGCCAAAAGCCAACTCGCGCAGCGTGGTCAGGCCAGGTAAGTCAGCGCGGCGTTCGTAGAATGCCGCCGCCGGGTCAAAGCGATCCACGTTGACGTGGGTCCCGAGCGCCTTACGGAAGATCCGATTTTTGAGGTTCACCGGAATGAACCGGTCACCGTGGCTAAGGAGCATCTCGGCGTGTCCGAGGAACAGTGTGCCCTGCGGTGCAAGCGCGAAATGTAAGCGCCCCAGCACGTTTCGCTGGGTCTCCGCATTGAGATACATCAGGGTGTTGCGACACACAAGCAGATCGACGCGGGAGATCGGCGCATCCTTGACCAGGTCATTGCGGCCGAAAATGACGGCGCGGCGCAGATCTTTCTGAAATAGGTAGCGGCCGTTGACCTGCTCGAAATAGCGCGTCAACAGGTCGGGCGGCACCGACTCGACGGCCTTGGCATCGTAGGACGCAGCGCGCGCCTCGGTGAGCGCCTCCTCGTCGACGTCGGTGGCGTAGATCTTGACCCGCTGCCGGAACTCGTCGGGCCCCAGCGCCTCGGCCAGCAGCATGGCGAGCGTGTAGGCCTCCTGCCCGGAAGCACATCCTGCACTCCACACCCGAATCGAGTCGCTGGGGCCGCGCTCGGCCAGCATCCGCGGAATAACCTCGGCGCTGATGAAGTCCCAGGCCCCCGGGTCGCGGAAGAACGTGGTGACGTTGATGAGGATGGTGTTGAACAGCGCCGCAAATTCATCCGAGCTCGCCTGCAGAACGTCGAGGTACTCCTCGAACGAGGTGTAGCCCGCCTGATCCATCCGATGACGGACACGGCGCATCAGCGACGTGCGCTTGTAGCCGGTGAAGTCGAAGCCGCGGGAATCCCGCATATAGCGCAACAGAGCCTCGAAGGGGTCGTTCGTCGTGTCGTCCATACCGGTCCCGTTCGCAGTGGCTTTGCCAAAGAACTCGAACACTACTCGCGGCGGTGGAGCTGATTTTCGCGACCGACCAATGCCCACACCGTCTTGCCCGATGGCGTCGGGGCAGCACCCCAAGCTCGGCAAAGCGCGGAAACGATGGCCAGGCCAGACACGATTTCGGTGCCGCGGTAGGCATCTTCGTGCCGGCAGGGCAGGCGGTCGCTGCCGTCCTCGACCGACACGGTGACGCTGTCCTGATGGCTTTCGACAATTAACACCGGTGCGCTGTCCGTATGGTCGAGGACGTTTTCGACGAAGACGGTCGCCACTGTGGCTGCGACCGGAATCAGCTCACTCTTGTCCCATCTGGTGAGCCAATCGGTAACGACGGCGCGGGCAAGCCCGACACCGACTCGAGAGACCGGAAGCCGAGTGCGCGCCCGCCGCCGGACATGCAACGACTGGCCGCGGACGGCATCCAGCGCCGACTCCGGGGTGGGATGCACGGGCACATATCGGGCCACGCCGACGGCGGTGATCGCCCGCCGAACCTGCGGTTGCGCGCACACCAGCAGGATCGGCACGTCCGGCCAGATACTGACGTGCCAGCGAGCGCTGGTGAACACCGACCAGGCTGAGGCGGAAGGCACGGACAGACGGTTGACATCGACGATCACCGCACGCGGCTCGTCAAGCGCAGCCTTGATGACGATGTCGCGGACACTCCGATACGTTGAGCTGTCCAGCACCCCGTCCGCCACCAGGATCGACACGTCCTGCTGAGGTTCTACGTCGATCCGGATAGCCGGCCCAAGTTCATTCACCGACATCACCGCGACTAGGACCATAGGCCGACAACCGCTCGCTGAGCACGGTCAACGCCCGTTCGGTTTCCTCGGCCATAGCGCTGTGGTGCCGAGAGAGTCGCCCGGGACCGGCTCTGTCGGCCAGTTGCCGGGCCAACTTGGCCTTCTCTTGGAGGCTGCGCAGCGCGACCCATAGCGCGCCCTCGGCCTAGTCGTCTCGCGCGGCGAGCAAGGCATCGGGTGTCCAGGCGTGACCGACGCGGCAGCGAAAGTGGCCTTCGCGATTGAAACCAGCGACCCATTGCAATCCGGGCAGGTGTAGCCCGACGGCGCGCCCAGTTCTTGAGTGTCGAAGGCCGTAGCGAAACGGGGCATCATGGCGATCCGGTTCTCAAGCTCCATCGCGGCGTCGGGCTCCGTGTTCAGCTCCAGGATCGCTCGGTGCGACAGCTCTTTGAGGACCGCGCCGATGTCGGCAACCGCGGCCT
>DATJBA010000398.1:0-3840 GCA_035515675.1 Mycobacterium sp. | reverse complement strand
TTGGTAATCATTTTCATTAGAGCTACTGGTACGGTACCGTCTCCGACTGGGCTTGTCGAAAATGATTTTCAATAAGGCTGACAGAGTCCGGGAGGGAACAGTGTCTGCTCATTGCCAAGTGACCGGCCGGGCACCGGGTTTTGGTAACTCGGTGTCGCATTCACATCGCCGAACTCGTCGGCGCTGGTCACCCAACATCCAGCTCAAGACGTACTACCTGCCCTCGGAGGGCCGCCGGATTCGGCTGCGGGTCAGCGCCAAGGGCGTCAAAGTCATCGACCGTGACGGCATCGAAGCCGTCGTGGCACGGTTGCGCCGCGAGGGGCAGCGAATCTGATGGCACGCAACGAGATACGCCCCCTCGTCAAACTGCGCTCCACGGCGGGAACCGGCTACACCTACATCACGCGCAAGAACCGGCGCAACGACCCCGACCGGCTGGTGCTGCGCAAATACGACCCGGTGATCCGCCGCCACGTCGACTTCCAGGACGAGCGCTGAGGATGGCCAAGAAATCCAAGATCGTCAAGAACGACCAGCGGCGCGAGATCGTGGCCCGCTACGCCCAACGCCGCGCTGAACTCAAAGAGATCATCCGCGCACCGTCGAGCACGGCAGAGCAACGGGAAGCCGCGCAGCGCGAGTTGGCGCGCCAGCCCCGCGACGCCAGCGCGGTGCGCCTGCGCAACCGCGACGCGGCCGACGGGCGCCCGCGCGGGTATCTACGCAAATTCGGGCTCTCGAGGGTAAGGGTCCGCCAGTTAGCCCATAACGGGCAGCTACCCGGCGTGCGCAAGTCGAGCTGGTGATGGCCAGGAAACCGCGGGTGCGCCGAGCCGCCCAACCGGGCATCAGGACTGTCAAGAAGAACCTTCTCGCCAGCCTCGGGGTCAGCGCGGTCGACTACAAAGACACCGCCGCGCTGCGCGTGTTCATCTCCGAGCGCGGCAAAATCCGCTCCCGCCATGTCACCGGTCTCACCGTCCAACAACAACGGCAGGTCAGCACCGCGATCAAGAACGCCCGCGAAATGGCGCTACTGCCCTACCCCGGACAGATCGCCGGCCACTGAAACATGTTGTGCCGTGTAAGACACCAAAGAGTTATGGCCAGAAGGGATTAAGACAATGACATCATGCGGCTCCGATCTGGGCGCGGCCGACCGGAGCACGGCACGTTGACCTACTCGCGCAGCGCCACTGACCGCCCGTTCACCGTTATCGTCTGTGCCGCCTGCGCGGCCGACCGTACTCTGTGGGTAATCGACGAATTGCGCCCCACCATCCGACGCTGTCCACACGCCATGCTCGTCTCGGCCGCGTGCCTGCTCGGATCACTCACCTGCGCATCTCGCCCGACGGGATACGGTGTCATGGCAGTTCTGCAGCCCTGCACGAAAGAGCGTGTGGCCTGCGGACCACCCCACTGGATCGGCCCCATCACCGACAGCGATGAGGTGGCTGCCCTGCGGGATTGGCTGGAGCTGGGGCAATGGGAGATCACTCCACTGCCAACGCAGCTCGGCGGGTATCACCAATGGGCTGGTCGCGCCAGTCTGCGCAACTGATGATGACAGCAACGCCGCTCACCGCTGGCGCCGTCCGATCTTCAGCCCTACGAGTCCGCGGGCGGTGAGGTGTGCCGATGAGCCGGCTGAAGCATGCTCAATCAATGGGGGTAGGCGTAGGGGTTGGCCGGGGCGTCGATGCGAGTGACCGCGGTGGCCTGCAGTGCCGGAATCGCCACTGAATTCGGTTGCCGCGGTGCGGGTGTGACTTGGCCCTCGATCCGAAGCCAGGTGTTGTCCGGTAGCCCGGCGGCGTGGCCGGCGGCCGGGCCACGCAGATGGATGCGGGCCAGCTGGGCGTCGGCGGCACAGCAGATGATGACGATGCGGCCAAGGTCCACGCCCTGTGCCTCGTTGAGGACAAAGCCGGTCACGGTGATCGATCGATTTGTCAACGAGCCGGTGGTGTCCTGGGCCTCGCGCATCAGCACCTCCGGCAACGACACCTCAGGGGCGTTGCCCGGCGGTAGCGGCGGAAACGCCCGATTCAGAACATCATTGGACACCGCGGTCACAGACGGGGCAGCGGCTGATGGCCGCAGTGCCGGTGGTGTCACGAAAATCAGCACCAGGATAGGAACGACGAGCAACCACACGATGCCAGCTCTGTGGGAGTGCGCCTCGCCGTGATCACTGGCCCGGGGTCCGCCTCGGCGGACATCGCCGACGATCGCCACCAATGCCAACGCGATCAGCAGCACCGCCGAGGCGGCCAGCCACGGCAGCAGTCCCGGCTTGACGTAGCGGGTGAACGCACCTGACACCGTGATCATGACGATGCTGCTGCCCACCAACAGCAAAACGGTGTTCTCGGTTTCGCGGCTCACTTACCCACCACCGAGGACCAACAGCCCGACCGCACACGCGCTCGCCGTTGCAACCAGCAACGTGCAGGGGGCAAAGCGCGCCGCGAAAGCCCGGCCGAACAGGCCCGCCTGCATCGCGAACAGTTTCACATCGACGGCCGGACCCACGACCAGAAACACCAGCCGGGGCATCAGCGGCACCATCGTCATGCTGGCGGCCACGAACGCGTCGGCCTCCGAACACAAGGCCAACACCACCGCCAGGGCGGCCATCACCACCACCCCGAGGATCAGGTGTGCCGCCAGGTGCTCGAACACCCACCGCGGCACCAGCACATGCAGCGCCGCCGCCGCGGCGGCACCCAGCACCAAATACGATGCCGCCTGTAGAAAGTCGTGGCGGGCCGCCTCGGCGAACACCACCCAACGTGATTCGGTCTCAGCGGCCGAAGTGGGCAGCCGGCGGGTGATCCACTCCGAGCGGCCCCACCGTGACCATGCCCAGCCCATGAGCACTGCGGTCAAAAGCGACGCCCCCAGCCGGGCAAGAACCATCCTGGGCGCACCGGGAAACGCCACCGCGGTGGCCACCAGGACTACCGGGTTGATCGCCGGCGCGGCCAGCATGAACGTCAAAGCCGCAGCGCCCGTCGCTCCCCCTTCGCCAAACAATCGCCGCGCCACCGGCACCGACCCGCATTCACAGCCCGGCAGCGCCGCCCCGCCCACACCGGCGGCCAACACCGCCACCGCGGGGCGGCGCGGTAGCCAGCGCGCCAGCCGCTCCGGCGACACGAACACCGCAATCAATCCGCTAACCACCACCCCGAGCGCAAGGAAGGGAAGGGCCTGCACGAACACCCCACAGAACACCGTGCCCGCCGTCGACAACGCCGCACTGCCGAAGACCGCATTCCGCAGCATCGTCGTCGATAAAGCGCAGGCCAACAGAAGGCCCACCAGCACTTCCATGGATCCGAGGCGCAGCCTGGGCCCAGACCTCAGCATCGCCACCGTCCCAGTATGTCAGCGCAACTGCCACCGCTCCGGAACCTGGCGCACCGACACCCGTCGCAGATCTGGAAGCGATCACGTCCCGATGGCTGGCCTCAGACCACGAGGTGATCACCGCGGCGCTGGCCCACACCGCCAACGGGGTGCCCGGCAGCGGTGGTTCTTGCGCTGGTATGAGACCGACAGACATGGCGTGGACAGGCGGCCACACTCTGCTGCGAGGGGTAATGGCTCTCGGCAACAACGGTCGCGGCTGGATTAAAATTGCGGCGCGCCATTAGCTCACGAGTCAGAATTCGGACGGACGGTGATAGCGATGACCAGCGCAACCCACTACGAGCACGTCGCACACGATCATGTGCACGGCGAAGGATGCGGCCATGTCGCGATCCCGCACGGGGATCACGTCGACTACGCGCACGACGGTCACCTTCACCGACAGCACGAGGATCA
>DATJBA010000397.1:0-23373 GCA_035515675.1 Mycobacterium sp. | reverse complement strand
TTTTGACTTGCACCGACTCCTTTTCCAGGTCCTCCGCGTCCAGCGCCTCGACGTGCTCGTCAGGCACCACCGACCCGCCGTCGCTGGCCGCGAAGCCCTTCTTGAAGTGCTTGATGATCTCGGTGAGCTGGTTCTCGGCTTCTTCGGAGAGCTTCTGGGTGTCGCGGATCCCGGCCAGGAATTTCTCTTCGGAAGCCCGCATGTGGTCCAGCAACTCGGTTTCGAACCGCCTGACGTCCTCGACGGGCACGGAGTCCAGGTGGCCGCCGGTGCCCAGGAAGATCGAGACCACCTGCTCCTCTACCGGCATCGGTTGGTACTGCCGTTGCTTGAGCAGTTCGACCAACCGCTCACCGCGTTGCAGTTGTGCCTTGGATGTGGCGTCCAAGTCGGAAGCGAAGGCCGCGAACGATTCCAACTCGCGGTACTGGGACAGGTCCAGACGCAATGAGCCGGCCACCTCTTTCATGGCCTTGATCTGCGCCGCACCACCCACGCGGGACACCGAGACACCAACATTGATGGCCGGCCGGACACCCTGGTTGAACAGGTCGGACTCGAGGAAGCATTGCCCGTCGGTGATCGAGATGACGTTGGTGGGGATGTAGGCCGAGATGTCGTTGGCCTTGGTCTCGATGATCGGCAGGCCCGTCAGCGAGCCGCCGCCGAGGTCGTCGGAAAGCTTGGCGCACCGCTCCAACAGCCTTGAGTGCAGATAAAACACATCGCCCGGGTAGGCCTCACGCCCCGGCGGGCGGCGCAGCAGCAGCGAGATGGCGCGGTACGCCTCGGCCTGCTTGCTGAGGTCATCGAAGACGATCAGCACGTGCTTGCCGTCGTACATCCAGTGCTGGGCGATCGCCGAACCGGTGTACGGCGCAAGCCATTTGAAGCCGGCCGAGTCCGATGCGGGCGCCGCGACGATGGTGGTGTAGTCCATCGCGCCACCCTCGTCGAGCGCCTGACGAACGGCGGCGATGGTGGTGCCCTTCTGGCCGATGGCCACGTACACGCAGCGCACCTGCTTGCGTTCGTCGCCGGATTCCCAGTTCTGCCGCTGGTTGAGGATGGTGTCCACGCAGACGGCGGTTTTGCCGGTCTTGCGGTCGCCGATGATCAGCTGGCGCTGCCCGCGACCGATCGGGGTCATCGAGTCGATGGCCTTGATGCCGGTCTGCAGGGGCTCCTTGACGCCCTGACGCTGCACCACCGAGGGGGCCTGGATCTCCAACGCCCGGCGGGTTTCGGCCGGAATGTCCCCGCGGCCGTCGATCGGCTGGCCCAGCGGGTTGATCACGCGCCCGAGGAAGCCGTCGCCGACCGGAACGGACAGCACGTCGCCGGTGCGCTTGACCTGCTGGCCTTCTTCGATCTTTTCGAAGTTGCCGAGGATCACCACGCCAACGCTGTGCTCGTCGAGGTTGAGCGCCACGCCGAGGATCCCGCCCGGGAACTCGAGCAGCTCTTGGGTCATCACCGATGGCAACCCCTCGACGTGGGCGATGCCGTCTCCGGCATCGATGACGGTGCCGACCTCCTCGCGGGCGGTTTCCGAGGTGAAGGAGCTAACGTATTCCTCGATCGCCCCCTGAATGTCATCAGGGGAGATTGTCAACTCTGTCATGGCTTTTCGTCTTCCTGCCTCGTGATTGTGATGATAGTTCGGGTTCAGTCGGGCAGCTGGGTCTCGGCCGCGGCGAGACGAGACGAGAGCGTACCGTCAATCACCTCGTCACCGACAGAGATTGCCAGCCCGCCCAAGAGTGCGGGGTCGATCTGCATCTGCACCGTCACCGGGTGACCGTAGATCCGGGTCAGCACCTGGTTAAGAAGCCTGCGCTGGGCATCGTTCAGCTCGGCGGCCGCGCTAACGTGTGCCACAATCTCGCCGCGGCGGGCCACTGCCACTTCGGCAAGGCTCAGCACCGCCTCCTCTGCCGGTTGACCGCGCAACAGCTCGACGGTCTGAGACAACAGCGCAACCGCGGTCGGGTTGGCGCCAGGACCCGCGCTCTCGACCACATTGCGCAGCAACTGGACACGTCCTTCGGCGGGTGCGACGTAATCGCCTAACAAGATGGCAAGGCGCGGCTGGGTGTCGAGAATCCGAGAGAACCGGAAAAGCTGCTCCTCCACCTCGTCGACCTGACCTGCGCGTTCGGCGCGCACCAACAACGCCTGCCGCGCGATGTGTTCGACGGCGTCGATCAGGTCGGAGCCGGTGGACCAGCGCGCCGACACCGCAGCCTTAAGCAGGTCAAGCGCGGGTCCTCCGACTTTCCCGGATACCAGCCGCTCGATCAGCCGGACCCTGGGCCCCGCGTCCTCTGCCGGCACGGTGAGGTAGCGGGTCACGACGCGTTCTCGGTTGAGCAGTTTGGCTACCGACACCAGCTCGTCGGCAAGGGTAGCCAACCCCTGGCCGTGGAGGCTGGGAGCGATCTCGTCGAACCGCTGTACCAGGTTCACCAGCGCCTGCCGGCTGGCTGAGCGCATCTTCGCCAAGATCGGATACTCGACCTGGGCCTCCGACGGGGCCATCGCATCGAGCTCGTTCAGAAAGCGGTCGACGGTCGCGGACTGCTGCGCTCGATTCGCGACATGGTCGCGGACTAGTTCCCCTGCGCGTCGCACGGATTCGTAACCGAGATCCTGGCGAAGCTGGCGGATCAACTGTGCGCGCAACCGCTCGATCTGCTTGGCGCCTTGTACTTTGATGCGTTCGACTTCGATATCGGCTTGGGCGCGCAGTTGTTCGGTGACGCGTTCGGCGTCCGCGTGGGCCTCTTCAACGACCCGCTGTGCCTCTGCCTTGGCCTCCTCCAGAGCTATGGTGTGGGCCTGACTAGCCTCTTCCAGGCGATCGGCAGCCGCCGCGGCCTCGTCCAACTGTTCTCGGACCGCGTTCTGCCGAGCGTTCATCAGCCGGCCAACTAGCGGCACGACGTAGCGCCACACCAGGTAGACAATGACCGCGAACCCGAGCAGTTGGCCGATGAAAGTCGACATCGTTCGCTACCGCCTTGATCTCGTCGTTGCCGCGGCCGCGGTGGTGATGTCGACGCCGAGCACCCGGCTGGCCAGGGTCACCGACAGGGCTTCTACCCTGGCACGCAGATCCGCTGCCACCGCGTCACCTTCCCGCTTGAGTTCCTCACCGGCGCTCTGCAAGGTCGACGCCACCTGCTCCTCGGCGCGGGCACGCATGTGCTCGAGAATCCTGCGACCCTGTGCCCGGGCATCATTGCGAAGACCAGACGCCTCGACTCGCGCTGTCGACATCGCTTTCCCATAGTCGGCTTCGGCAGCAGCGAACTGCTCGGCCGACTTCTTGTTGTCCTCCATGGTCTTGGTGACCATGTTCTCGCGCTCGCGCAGCACCTTCATGATCGGCGGCACTACGAAAGTGGTGATTACGCCGAGCACGATCAGGAAGATGATCAGCACCACGAAAAAGGTGCCGTTGGGAACGAGGAAGTTGCTGGTGCCGCCTTCCCCTGCCGCCTGACCGACAGCCAGCACACAAGCGCTCATGTCACCCACCGCAGCGGACTACTTGACCGGGGTGGCAAAAACGAACAACGCCATGAAAGCCAGGTTGATGAAGTACATGGCCTCCACCAGACCAACGGTGATGAAGAACGGAGTAAACAGCCGACCCTGCGCCTCGGGTTGTCGTGCGATGCCGGAGATCAGCGCGTTACCGGCGACTCCGTCACCGATAGCAGCGCCGACAGCGCCGCCGCCCAAGATCAGTCCACCGCCGATGAGAGCGCCGGCAGCGATAGTGGGGTCCATTCCTTATCCTCCTTGGTGTCCGGTAGCGGGCTACCAGGTTTCTGTTGTGTGCCTTCGGCCGGGCGGGTTGGTGGCCGTTCCTATTCGTGCCCTATTCGTGTCCGTCTTCCAGCTCCATCGACTGACCGAAGTACAAGATGGTCAACAGCGCGAAGATGAACGCCTGGATTAACCCGACGAACAAGTCGAATGCCTTCCACAACGCGTTGGGCGCCCACAGGATATACGGCGGGAAGAGGGCGATCAGCGCCACCATGATGCCGCCGGCGAAGATGTTGCCGAAAAGTCGGAGCGACAGCGAGATCGGCTTGGCGACTTCTTCGACCACGTTGATCGGCGCCAGGGCCGCGACGTGCCCCTTGAGCAGTTTGACCGGGTATCCCAGGATGCCGCTGCGCCAGATCCCGGCGAGGTGGTAGCAAACAAACACGAACACGGCCAGCGCCAACACGTAGTTGATGTCCGCCGCCGCCGGCTTGAGTAACTCGGTGGTGTGCCCGGATGCGTCGGTGTATTGCAGCGGGAGCACCGCCAACCAGTTGGAGATCAAGATGAACACGAAGATCGTGACGGCCAATGGCAGCACGAACGGTGCGATCCGCATGCCGATGGTGCTCTCGATCTGGTTGCGCATCTGGATGGTGACCACTTCGAAGAACAACTGCAGTCCACTAGGCACGTCCGTTGAGGTGACCTTGGCGCGCAGGAAAAACGCCAATGCGATCACGATCACCGCGGCGATCGCGGTCGACAGCACCGTGTCAGTGTTGACGGTCATCCCGAGCCACGTCGCCGTGCGGTGCTCACCGACCTCGATTTGGCCGCCGGCCAGGATCAACTCAGTCATCGCTGGTGCTCCTTTCTTCCGTCCCCTCCGAGCCCGTCAGTACGCCGCTGTCCGAACCCGCCGGTTGGCCTGCCTTAGCAGAGGGAGAGGCACCGGAAGAGGAAAACACCGTCGACTCCCCGGTACGCAGCTTCTTCCAGACCGGCAGTGCGGTCGATACCACCAATAGCACCTGGAACAGCGCCAGCCCGAACACCATGCCCAATCCAGCAGGCCGGAACACGTAGGCGACGATCAGCGCGAGAATGGTGATAATGGCCAGCCGTGACGCTGAGTTGAGCGCCATCGACCTTTTCAGCGGATGCGCCCGGGAGGTGATCGACTCAACCGAACGGCGCACCAAAAGCGCGTTGAGCAAACCCAGTAGCAACCCGATACCAAAGAACACCCCGACCATGAGGTGACCGGACAATCCGGCGGCCAGGATTGCCACCGCGGTGATCACGACGCTGATCACAAAGAGCCGAACCGGGCGGAAAACGACAGAGGGAAACACCAACGGCGCGTCCTGCGCTGGTGTCGTCACTGCAGCACCTCAATCCCGGGTTGGTGGAGCGGGAACCCCCCGACCGACTGATCGGTGGCCCGCCGAGCGTATCGCAGTCATCGCGCTGGAATCACCTAAGGGGTAGCTCCCTGTGTCGGTCGTGAATCGGTGTGATCGGATCAGCGTCCGATGGGCCGGTTAGCCGGTAACCCGCGAGGTTTTTTCGGGGTTCTAGCTGCACCGTACCACATGGCAGTGCCACTACTACTCTTCGTCGTAGTAGTCGCGGCGGCGCAGCAGCGGGATCGCCGTCGCGATGCCGGCGACGGCGATTGCGGCCAGCATTACCGCGGCGGTGTCGCGGGGGTTGAAAAAGATCGTGCTCGCGGCGCCGAACGCGACAATGCCCACCCATAGATAGATCAGCAGTACCACCCGGCGATGCGAATGACCGATTTGCAGCAACCGGTGGTGCAGGTGCATCTTGTCGGGGCTGAACGCGCTGCGGCCCGCGCGGGTGCGGCGCACGATCGCCAACAGAAGGTCGAGCATCGGCACAAACATGACCGCCACCACCAGCAGGAACGGTGACAGCAGAGCAAACACATCGCGAGCGCCATAGGCGTTCTGCGAGACCGGGCCGGCAGCAGTCGTGGACGCAGCGGCGAGCATCAAGCCGATCAGCATCGAGCCGGAATCGCCCATGAAGATCTTGGCCCGGTGAAAGTTGTGCGGCAAAAAGCCCAGACACGCCCCCGCGAGCACCACCGAAATCACGGCAGGCGGATAGAACAGCACATCACCGCCGTGGTCGCGCAGCAGACCAACCGAGAACATGCAGATCGCCAGCGCGGTGATGAGTCCCAGCCCGGCAGCCAGTCCGTCGAGTCCGTCGACGAAATTCATCGCGTTGACGATCGACACGGTCAGCGCCAGGGTGAGCAGGATCGACGAGGCTTGGTCCAGCACTATGGTGCCGACGCCGCCGATCGGGATGTACAGGACGCTCCAGGCAACACCCATGGTGACCAGCACGCTGGCCGCGGTGATCTGCCCGGCGAACTTCGTCAGAGCGTCCAGGCCCCATCGGTCGTCGATCAGCCCAATACCCATGATCACCGCACCGGCCACCAGGACCGCGGGCATACCAGTGGAATAGACGAACCCGCGGGTAAGCGCCGGAAGCTGGGAGGCCAAGAAGACAGCCGAGACAACGCCGAGAAACATCGCCAGCCCGCCCATCCGCGGCGTTGGCATTTCGTGCACGTCGCGTTCCCGTGGATAGGCGACCGCTCCCAATCGGGTGGCCAGCACCCGTACCGGTCCGGTCGCGAAGTAGGTGATAATCGCTGCGGTCAGTCCGACAAGCGCAAGCTCGCGCAGCGGGACACCGGCTCCGCGATCAGACAGGGCGAGCAAACCACCGGCAAGGCGGGCTACGTCGCTGGACACCACGAGACCGTACTGCACCAACCTGAGACCTGAATACCGTTACTGACGGAGTTGGCCGTTGTTGGCCGTTGCCGGGGTAACGGTTGCCCGGCGCGATAGCCGTGTTCTTGTCCGGCCGGGCTGACGGGATTCGGTTCCCCGTGTCCCTGGTCGGTGGCGGCTATCGGGTCACCCGCTGGCCATCGGGCACGGCCTGGTTGGTAGCTCTCACAACGCGATCCTCCGGTCGCGTGCGTGTCACACCTTCCCGTCGCCGTGCCTAAAAACCGTGGGCGCGACGCCCGGTTCGCCATCACCGCCCGCCGCCCGATGATGTGCCGATGCTGGGCCTCCCGCGCCAACCGGTACCGCTCGTCGCTGGCCCAGATGATCGCGTTGGCCCAGCGCGCACTCGAACTCGCCGTCAGCCCGCGCTTGCGCCGATTGAGCCGCTCACACCACACCCGGCGCAGCGCATCACGGCCCAGCCCTGCCGGCAGCGGTTGCGGGTGACACGTTGCCGCCAGATCCGCACGGCGCAGCCTACCCAGATGCTCGCCAACCGCGTTGAGCACAGCCGCGTCGGCTGCCGTGGTGCGCAGCCAGGTCGTGATCGAGCATGCCCGCCTGATGCCCCATCACCGCTTGTCGTCTCGGCCACCACCGCCCCGCCCAACCGCTGCGTCTTGGCCGACCGCTGCCCGTAAAGCCGGCCCGCGCGAGAGGTCCGACAACTACCGTTCTTCCACTACCGACCAACAAAATCGCCAGCTGTTCTCAGCCCGCGCTGCTGCCCGGCTTAGGGGGCTTAGGGGATCAAGCTTCCGGGGTCCACCCCGAGCACTTCGGCGATCCGCTCAACGCTTACCGGACCCGCCCGCAGGATGCGCGGGGTGGCTCCGGTCAGGTCGACGATCGTGGAGGCGGCCCGCTGCTCGGACGGACCCGCGTCGAGATAGACGTCGACGAGATCGCCGAGTTGGCTGCGCGCCTCGTCGGCGTCCACCGTGGGCGCGCGGCCGGAGATGTTGGCGCTGGACACCGCCATGGGCCCCACCTCGCGCAGCAACTCGATGGCAACCGGGTGCAGCGGCATCCGCAGCATCACGGTGCCACGGGCATCGCCGAGATCCCACTGCAACGACGGCGCCTGCGCCACCACGAGGCTTAGCGCACCCGGCCAGAATGCACGGATCAGTTCGCGGGCGCCGTCAGGCATTGTGTAGACCAGGCCCTCGATGGTGTGCCAGGACCCGACCAGCACGCCAACCGGCATGTCCCGACCTCGTCCCTTTGCCGACAGCAGCGCGGCCACCGCGGCGCTGTCGAAGGCGTCGGCGCCGATGCCGTACACCGTGTCCGTCGGCATAACAACCAGCCGGCCGCCCTTGAGCGCCCCTACCGCCGAAGCGATTCCGAGTGCGCGCTGGTCGGGGTCGGCACAGTTGAACACCTCAGTCATAGGCGCAGCTCTCCCCCCACGTCGCTTCGCTGTGCATCGTCGCGGCGCGGCTCACGGCTCTACCGCTCCCGCAAGCGGGTGGTGCCCCACCTGCGGGCCGTCACGAACCTTGGCCGGCGGGCTAGATCTTGGCGAGCTTGGACGTTTTCGAAAAGTCCTGTGCTCTCGACTAATTCGACGGTCTGTGACGATGTGGTGTCGTCATGTTCGACGGCGAACAAGCCACCCGGGCGCAGCCAGCGCCCGGCGAGGCGGACCACGGCGGGGATCACCGCCATCCCGTCCGGCCCGCCAAACACCGCGTGATGCGGATCATGTTGGGCTACTTCAGGTTCCAGAACGACATCATCGGGAACGTAGGGCGGGTTGGCCAAGACCATGTCAACCCGTCCGTCTAGTTCGGGAAGCAGGCCCGGTGTGGTGACGTCGGCGCGCACAAGTTCAACTGCGGTGCCCTCGGCGTTGCGGCGCGCGTGATCCAGCGCCGCATCGGAGTCATCGATGCCGATGACCCGGGCTGCGGGCCGGTGGTGGGCCAGCGCGACCGCCAACGCGCCGGATCCGGTGCACAAATCGACGATCACGGGCTGCGCCGTGAGTGGCTGCGCGGTGGCCCACGCCAGTACGGCCTCGGTCTCCGGACGCGGTATGAACACACCTGGGCCGACATGCAGCATTATCGGCCCGAACGCCGCTGTCCCGGTGAGATGCTGCAACGGCACCCGTTGCGAGCGCGCGGCCACGACGGCGCGGTAACGCCCGTGGAACTCGTCGCCGGGCGACTCGAGCAAGGTCAGCCGACCGCGGTCAGTACCTACCAGATGAGCGGCCAACTGCTCGGCATCGCAACGCGCAGAGTCGATCCCCGCTTCGGCCAGTAGCGCCGCAGCAGAGTCAATCGCACGCCGCAGAGCACTCATGTGTGTTGCAGCCGGGACTGCTTGTCGGCGGCGCTCAGCGCGTCGAATAAGGCATCCAGGTCACCGTCGAGTACCTGATCGAGATTATGTGCCTTGTAACCGATTCGGTGGTCAGTGATCCTGTTCTCCGGGAAGTTGTAGGTGCGAATCCGTTCGCTGCGATCCACTGTGCGGATCTGGCTAGCCCGGTCGGCCGACGCGTCGGCCAGCGCCTGTTCCTCGGCCATTGCCTGCAGGCGAGCCGCCAGCACTTGCATCGCGCGGGTCTTGTTCTGCAGCTGCGACCGTTCGTTTTGACAGGTGACGACAATTCCGGTGGGCAGATGCGTGATCCGCACGGCGGAGTCGGTGGTGTTGACGCCCTGCCCGCCCTTGCCGGACGAACGGTACACGTCGATACGCAGATCCGACTCGTCGATCTGCACCTCGCCTACTTCCTCCGGTTCGGGATAGACCAGCACGCCCGCCGCTGAAGTATGTACGCGGCCTTGGGATTCCGTCACCGGGACCCGTTGCACCCGGTGTACCCCGCCCTCGAACTTCATTCGCGACCACACTCCGTCAGCCGTGTCGCCCCTGCTGGCGATTGCCAGCGTCGCATCCTTATAGCCGCCCAGATCCGAAGTGGTTTCGTCCAGTACCGTCACCGTCCAGCCACGCCGCTCGGCATAGCGGATGTACATCCTGGCCAAATCAGCGGCGAACAATGCCGATTCTTCGCCGCCCTCACCGGATTTGACTTCGAGCACTATGTCGTCGGCGTCATGCGGGTCGCGCGGTGCCAGCATGTCGGTGAGTTGGGTGCCCAACTCGGCTACCCGTGATTCCAGTTCGGTTACCTCATCGGCGAACGACTCGTCGTCGGCGACCAGTTCACGTGCGGTCTCCAAGTCGTCGCGGGCCGATACCAGCTTGCGGTACGTGGCAACGATCGGGGCCAATCGGGCGAACCGGCGTCCGGCTTTGCGAGCCTCGGCGGGATTACTGTGCAATTCGGGATCTGCCAGCTGATGCTCGAGCTCTGCGTGTTCGGCAAGCAGCACGTCGATCGTCTGTACCGGCTGCGTCATGTCACACCTCCTCGCCCTGTTTTTTCACGTCCCGTGAGCTCATTTACCGCAAACGCGAACCGACGCCCGGCCTGTGCAGGTTCGCGCACAGTTCGGGCGTCGGTAACCCAGCTATTTGTCGGCGGCAGCTCCGGCCTTGCGCTTGCCGTAACGCTTTTCGAAGCGGGCCACCCGGCCGCCGCTGTCGAGAATCTTCTGCTTACCGGTGTAGAACGGATGGCACTGCGAGCAAACCTCGACGGCGATGCGGCCTCCCGGCTTCGTGCTGCGCGTCTGGAAGGTGTTGCCGCATCCGCAGACCACTGTGGTCTCCTCGTAGGCGGGATGAATACCAGATTTCATGCTGTCCTCTTCGATCGTTTGTAGCCCGGGCCCATCGGATCCGACGGTCGGGCGTGAACCTGAAGCGGTTCTGGGGTAGTCGAGCGTCGATTATGCCAGGTCAACCGCCGTCTCCCCAAACGCCGAGACGCGCCCCGGCATTCCCGGGTCAGGGTAGTCAGGCATCGGCATCGATATGGCGATCAAGGCGGGTGTAAGTCCTGCTCTGCCCGCTGCGCGTCCAGAGCACACCGCTGCCGGGTGCTGCACCGCGAGCGGTCAGCTCCCGCTTGAGGATCTTGTTGGTGGCCCTGGTCGGCAGCCGATCGGTGAGCCAGACATACCGGGGCCACGCCTTGGGCGACAGGTCGGGCTGACTGGCCAGGAACTGGCCAATCCAGCCGTCGGCGTCCCGATAGGCGAGGTCACCGGACCAGAACATGCCGTGACCAAGCCGCGCATCGGTGGCTTGCGGGTCGTTGTATTAGCCGGCAAACAAACCCGCGCCCGTTGTGTTGACCAGCTCCCCTATCGCTTCGTCGGCGTTGGTAAGGCCGCCGTCGTCACCGACGATGGCTATCGGGCACTCGGCCAAGGTGTCTGGGTTGTAAATGCCGACACCGGGAAAACCCCGGCCGAGCGAGCCGGTCGGGCAGCCATCTTCTCGGGTGATGATTATCGCGCCCTCGGTCGACTCGAAGCCGTCCCACACCGTGCAGTCGAAACGACGACTGAACTCGGCGATATCGCGATCGCTCGCCTCGTTGCCGAACGCGACCCGCAGCGGGTTCTGGTGGTCATCTTGCTGGGGTGTGGCCAGGACGTAGGCTGCACCGCCTTCGGTTCGCCGCTGGTGCCGGAGGTGAAGATCATCATGAAGGTGTCGGTAGGCACGACCTCGCGGTAGGGAGTCAGCGTTCCAGCACTCCCGACCAGCGCCAACCACGAGTCGCCGGACACGTGTAATACCTGCACGCCGGACAGGTCAAGACCGTCTAGCAACTCTTTGTGCGCTGGATCGGTGAGTAGGATCTGGCAGTCGGCACGCAAGATATCCCTGGCCAGCGCGGCACCGCGACGGGTGTCGTTGATCCCGCACAGCACATATCCGCCAAGTGCCGCCGATGCCATGGCCGTGAGCATCTCGGGGGTGTTCCCCTGCAATGCGCCGGGCGGTCCGGATCGGCGACGTGAATCAGGGCGGCGGCGGTGGCGGACGCCTCGGCCAGATGTTCACGCCAGGTCCAGACCCGCTCGCCGTATTTCACCGCCGGCGTGTCCTGGTCCAAACGCTCACGAAGCAGTTGCTGAAGCGTCTCAGCCCACGGCTGCCCTCGGGCGAGTTGTCAGCTAGTCGTTATCCATGGATCCGGGTGTCGTCTTGGACACCTGCACCAGGAACTCGTAATTGGTCTTCGTCTTGCGCAGCTGCGACATCAGCAAGTCGATGGCCTGGTGGGGATCCAGGCCAGACAGCAGGCGGCGCAGCTTGTGCACAATGGCGAACTCGTCGGGCGACAGCAGCAGCTCGTCTTTGCGGGTGCCGGAGGGATTCACGTCGACCGCGGGGAAGACCCGCCGTTCGGCGATCTTGCGGTCCAGCTTGAGCTCGGCGTTACCGGTGCCTTTGAACTCCTCGAAAATGACCGTGTCACCGGTGGACCCCGTCTCGACCATCGCGGTGGCGATGATGGTCAGGGATCCGCCTTCCTCGATATTGCGCGCGGCGCCGAGGAAGCGCTTGGGCGGGTACAGCGCGGTGGAGTCGACACCACCGGACAGGATGCGGCCCGACGCAGGCGACGCGTTGTTGTAGGCGCGCCCGAGGCGGGTAATCGAGTCAAGCAGCACCACGACGTCCTTGCCCTGCTCGACAAGCCGCTTGGCACGCTCGATCGCCAGCTCGGCGACTGAAGTGTGGTCCGACGGCGGCCGGTCGAACGTTGAGGCAATGACCTCGCCCTTGACCGAGCGCTGCATGTCGGTAACCTCCTCGGGGCGCTCGTCGACGAGCACGACCATGAGGTGGCATTCCGGGTTGTTTTTGGTGATCGCGTTGGCGATGTCCTGCAGGATCGTCGTCTTGCCCGCCTTGGGCGGCGACACGATCAGGGCTCGCTGGCCCTTGCCTATCGGCATGATAAGGTCGATCACCCGCGTGGTCAGCCGCTCGGTGGCGGTTTCCAGACGAAGCCGCTGGTTGGGGTACAACGGCGTCAGCTTGCCGAATTCGGGCCGCTTCCTGGCATCTTCGACCGAGCCCCCGTTGACGCTGTCCAGACGTACCAGCGGATTGAACTTCTGCCGCTGGTTGGGCTGTTCGCCTTCCCGGGGCACCCGAACCGCCCCGGTCACCGCATCACCGCGGCGAAGGCCGTTCTTGCGCACCATGTTCATCGACACGTAGACGTCGTGCGGACCGGCCAAATAGCCGGAAGTGCGCACGAACGCGTAATTGTCCAGAACGTCAAGGATGCCGGCTACCGGCTGAACGACGTCGTCCTCACGCAGTTCGGTCTCGGCGCCGTCGCCCGACCGTTCACCGCGGCGCCTGCGGTCGCGGAACCGGCGCCCGCGCCGGCCCTGACGCCCCTCGCCGTCCTCGTCGCCGCGCGGCTGCTGGCCGCCCGAGCTTTGTTGATCGCCGCCCTGGTCGCTACCGGCGTCTTGTCCACGCTCGTCGGACTTGGTCTCCGGTTGGCCCTCTTGGCGGTCGTCGGCCCCTTCAGTGGATGTGCCCTCCCGGGTGCCTGAACCATCACGATCCTCGTCGGCCGCGCGGGTGGCTGATCCCGCTTCGCGGGAGGCACTGCGTCGTTCCCGGCGCGGCGCCTCGGTTGTTGAACCGTTCTGTTCCCCGTGAGCCACCGGTGCGTCGGCCGGTGCTTCGGCGGTGGCCGTGTCGGATGTGCCGCTGTCCTCGGGGGCAGCAGTGGCTGAAGCGCCGTTGGCCTGTCCCCTGATTTCCTGTATCGCGGCAATTAGTTCGTTCTTGCGCATGCCCGACGTCCCCTTGACGCCGGCTTGGTTAGCCAGTGCGCGCAACTCGGGCAGCACCATGGTGGACAAGGAGCCGACCGAGGCATTGGTTTCGACGTCTGGCGTGTCGGTGGTCACGGCATTCGACAGCTGATCGCCGTCGGTGCTTTCGCTAGCCGTGAACAGGTCCGTATCAGTCACGGATTTCCTTTCTTCCCCCGCTGATCACGTCATATGGGGGTTCGTTGCATTCAGCCAAATCGCCGAGTGCGCCCAATCTCGACTCTGCAACGGTGATCGCCTGGATCGGCGGAGAAAACGGCGAACCTCGTCCACGAGAAGAAATTGGTGGTTGTCCTAGCGGCAAGGCAGTATGGATGCAGATGCAGATGCTGCGATTACTAGACGGCTCCGAGGATAACCCGCATCCTTGTCGGAAGCAAGCAAACCCTCCGGCCACGCTGTGGATTAACCGGCGACCCTGACTCCCGGGCTCCAGCGAACTCCTTCGCCGGCAGTCATCTCGGTGATGGTAAATCCGTTTGTGGCCGCGTACTCCACCGCTTCCCAGGGCAACTCCGGCTCTGTGCTCAGCGCGATCAGCGAAGGACCAGCCCCAGAAAGCGTCGCTGCCATGTTATGACGCCGCAACAGTCGCAGATATTCCGCCGAGACGGGCATCGCCGCAGCACGTTGCGGTTGATGAAGCACGTCTTCAGTGGCTGCCATCAGCAGATCCGGCCGTCCGGTCAGCGCTACCACCAGCAACGCGGCACGGCTGACGTTGAATCTCGCGTCGTCGTGGCTGACCTGGGCGGGCAGCAGCACCCGGGTATCCGCGGTCAACGAGCGCTCCTCGGGAATCGCACAGAACAGTCGGATATTGGGATGAAGCCGCAGCGGTACCGCCAAGTAGTCAGGCCGATCACCGGTGCGGTCAATCCACGAAACCACCGCACCGCCCAACACTGCGGCCGCGGCGTTGTCGGGATGACCCTCGAACTCCGAGGACAGCTGGATCAGCTGAGCTTCGCTTAGCGGTGTCGAATCCGTCTGTGCGACAAGACCATTTGCCGCGGCCAAACCACCGACCACGGCCGCCGCAGAGGAGCCGAGACCGCGGGAATGGGGGATGGCGTTGCGGCAGCGCACCACCAGTCCTGCAGCGCTGACCCCCACAGCCCGCAGCCCGCGTTCGACAGCTCGCACCACGAGATGTTCGGGGCCCAGCGGTACCTGGTCGGCGCCCTCGCCCTCGACCACCACAACCAAGCCGGAATCCATTGTTTCCACGACGATCTCGTCGCAAAGACTCAATGCCAAACCGATGCTGTCAAAACCCGGGCCGAGGTTAGCGCTGGACGCCGACACCACGGCACTCGCCATCAGCCCGGCAGGCAGCATTTGGGTCACCAACAGGCTTTCGCTAGATCCGATGGGTGGCGACCCGCCGCGCTTGCGATTGCCACTAGGCCAGCCCCAACTTCTCGACGACGAGCACAGGATCAACCGGAAGCGGGGACACGCTCGGCATATCCTTCAGCGCCGTGTCGGGATCCTTGAGACCATTGCCGGTCACGGTACACACCACTGTCGACCCACGAGGCACCCAGCCGTCGTCAATGGCCTTGAGTAGTCCTGCGATGCTGGCGGCGGATGCGGGCTCGACGAAGACGCCCTCGGAGCGGGCCACCAGGTGATATGCGGCCAGGATCTCCTCGTCGGTAGCGGCCAGGAAGCGGCCTTTGGATTGCTGCTGCGCCTCGACGGCAGCCGTCCACGACGCCGGTGCGCCGATGCGGATCGCGGTCGCGATCGTCTCGGGGTGGCTGACCGGTTCGCCGAGTACCAGGGGCGCTGCGCCGGCCGCCTGGGTGCCCAGCATGCGGGGCAGCTTGTCGATCAGGCCGTCGTGGTGATACTCGGTGTAACCCTTCCAGTACGCGGTGATGTTGCCGGCGTTGCCAACCGGAAGGGCATGCACGTCTGGCGCGGTGCCCAGCGCGTCCACGATCTCGAACGCCGCTGTTTTCTGGCCCTCGATGCGCACCGGGTTGACAGAATTGACCAACGAGATCGTCGGAAAGTCGGCGGCCATCTTGCGGGCCAGTTCCAGGCAGTCGTCGAAGTTGCCGTCGATCTGAATGATCTTGGCGCCGTGCATAACCGCCTGCGCGAGCTTGCCCATCGCGATCTTGCCCTGCGGTATCAGCACCGCGCAGGTGATGCCGGCGCGGGCGGCATATGCCGCCGCCGACGCCGAAGTGTTTCCGGTCGACGCGCACAACACGGCCTGCTGGCCACGGGCCAGTGCGTCGGTGACCGCCATCGTCATGCCGCGGTCTTTGAAGGAGCCGGTGGGGTTGAGGCCTTCGACCTTGAGGTAGATCGTGCAGTCGGTCTTTTGCGAGAGTCGCGTTGCGGCGATCAGCGGAGTACCACCCTCGAGCAGGGTGACCGGGGTCCAGTCATCGCCAACCGGTAACCTGTCGCGGTACGCCGCGATCACCCCCGGCCAGGGTTGGCGGGTGGCCGTCCGCGGAGCGTTCATAGGCCGGTTCCTTCCAGTCGCAGCACGCTTGTCACACTCTGCACGACTTCCAAATCGGCGAGCGCATCGACGGTTTCGGAGAGCGCCGCATCGGTGGCGCTGTGGGTGACCACCACGACCCGGGCTCCCACCCGACGCCCACCCTCGTCCACTACACCTTCCTGGCGGACCTCGGCAATGCTTACCTCCCGCTTGGCGAATTCTGCTGCCACTGAGGCTAATACGCCAGGCTTGTCAGCGACATTTATGCTGACGTAATAGCGAGTGGAAATGAGACCCATTGGTGCGATGGGAAGTTGCGCGTATTTCGACTCACGTGGCCCACGACTGCCCAGCACCCGGTTACGGGCGGCCATAACCAGGTCACCGGTCACCGCCGATGCGGTGGGCGCGCCGCCAGCCCCCTGGCCGTAGAACATCAGCCGCCCCGCGGCCGCGGCCTCGACCACCACGGCGTTGAACGCTCCGCTGACCGCGGCAAGCGGATGCGACAAGGGCACCAGCGCCGGATATACGCGGGCTGAAACCCGTTCCTGACCATCGTCTCCTGCGATGCGCTCGCAGATAGACAGCAGTTTGATGGTGCAGCCCAAGGCCCGCGCAGACGCGAAGTCGTCCGGGGTGATCTTGGTGATGCCCTCGCGATAGACGTCGTCGGCGGTCACCCGGGTGTGGAAGGCGATGGATGCCAGAATCGCAGCCTTGGCCGCGGCGTCGTAGCCTTCGACGTCGGCGGTGGGATCAGCCTCGGCGTAGCCCAGCGCGCTCGCATCGGCCAGCGCATGCGCGTAGTTGGCACCGGTGCTGTCCATTTCGGAGAGGATGTAGTTGGTGGTGCCGTTGACGATGCCGGCCACCCGCAGCACCGTGTCGCCGGCCAGCGACTGGGTGAGCGGTCGGATGACCGGGATGGCGCCTGCGACCGCCGCCTCAAAATACAGGTCGACATGCGCGCTTTCAGCTGCCTGCGCCAATTCTCCAGTGGACGTGGATAGCAACGCTTTGTTCGCCGTGACGACGGACTTGCCGTGCTCGAGCGCGGACAGTATCGCCTTGCGAGACGGCTCGACCGGCCCCATCACTTCGACGACGATGTCGACGTCCTCGCGCGAGACGAGTTGTTCGACGTTGTCGGTGAGCAGGCCAATCGGAACACCTCGGTCGGCGGCGACGCGGCGCACTCCGATGCCACGCAGCACCAGTGGCGCGCCGATGCGAGCCGCGAGGTCCTCGGCGCTGTCCTCGATGATGCGGACAACTTCGCTGCCGACGTTGCCCAACCCGAGTACCGCTACGCCGACCGGCTTTTCGTCACCGGACACAGTTCACCTCACTTCCAGACTCAGCAGATCGTCGAGCGTCTCCCGGCGCAGAATCAGGCGGGCCCGCCCAGCGCGCACCGCCACCAGGGCGGGCCGCCCGACCATGTTGTAACGGCTCGAGAGCGAATAGCAGTAGGCGCCGGTAGCGGCCACCCCGAGCAGGTCCCCCGGCTGCAGGTCGCCGGGCACCCATGCGTCGCGCACGACGATATCACCGCTTTCACAGTGCTTTCCAACGATGCGTGCCAGCGTCGCTGGTGCATCACTGATTTTCGAGACGAGCCGGGCGTCATATTGCGCGTCATAGAGGGCGGTACGGATGTTGTCGCTCATGCCGCCGTCGACGCTGACGTAACGCCGGTGCGCCGTAGGGCTCACGTCGACATCCTTGACGGTGCCGACTTCGTACAGCGTGACGGTGCCTGGTCCGGCGATGGCACGTCCGGGCTCGACCACCAGCCTGGGCGTCGGCAGCCCCACGGCCGCCGACTCGTTGCTCACGATGGCGCTCAGCTTGGTCGCCAGTTCGGCCACCGGCGGTGGATCGTCAGGTTCCAAATAGGAGATACCCAGGCCGCCACCGAGATCGACGGTCGCTAGCTGGGCGGTCTTTTCGGGACCAAACTCACCGACAATCTGATGCAGCAGGCCGATGACACGGTGCGCGGCGAGTTCGAAGCCGGCGACGTCGAAGATCTGCGAACCGATATGGCTGTGCAACCCGACCAGTCGCAGGTGATCGGTGGCGAATACCCGGCGCACCGCTGCCATCGCCGCACCACTGGCCACCGACACCCCGAACTTCTGGTCCTCGTGTGCGGTGGAGATGAACTCATGGGTATGCGCCTCGACACCGACGGTGAGACGCACGAGCACATCCTGGACGACGCCTGCCTCGCCCGCGATGGCGTCGAGGCGCTCGATTTCGGTCATCGAGTCTAGAACGATGTGGCCCACTCCAGCTTTGACCGCGGCGGTCAACTCCGCGACAGATTTGTTGTTGCCGTGGAAGGTAATCCGCTCCGGCGGGAAGTCGGCGTGCAGCGCGACGGCCAGTTCCCCGCCGGTGCACACGTCCAGCGAGAGGCCTTCTTCATCGATCCAGCGCGCTATTTCGCTGCACAGGAATGCCTTGGCGGCATAGTGCACATTGGCACCGCCGCCGAAGGCCGCCGCGATCTCTTGGCAGCGGGAGCGAAAATCGTCCTCGTCGACGACGAACAGCGGGGTTCCGTACTCCTGGGCAAGATAGGTCAGTGGGACCCTGGCGATGCATACCACCCCGACCTCGTCACGAGCTGTGTTGCGCGGCCATACATTCGGCGCCAACCGCAGCAGCTCTTCGGGGGTTTCCGGCCGCGGCGGGCTACCGGTGTGACGGGTCTCGTCGGCGTACCGGGGACCGCCGGGGTGCACGTTCACATTCGCTCCGGGGCGGAGACTCCGAGTATTGCCAGCCCGTTGGCGATGACCTGGCGGGTGGCCTGGCACAGTGCTAGGCGCGCGGTATGCAGGTCGGTGGGCTGCTCGTCGCCTTGGGGCAACACCCGGCACGAGTCGTAGAACCGGTGGTAGTCACCGGCGAGGTCTTCCAGGTAGCGGCATACCCGGTGTGGTTCGCGCAGCGCCGCCGCCGTTTTCAGCACCCGTGGGAATTCGCCGATGGTGCGCAGCAGCACACCTTCTTTGTCGTGGCTGAGCAGCTCGAGGTGCGCGGTGTCGGGGATCAGGCCGAGCTCGGCGGCGTTGCGGGCCAGCGCCGAAAGCCGGGCATGCGCGTATTGCACGTAATAGACCGGGTTTTCATTGGATGCCGAGGACCACAGTGCCAGGTCGATGTCGATCGCGGTGTCCACCGACGAGCGGATCAGGCTGTAGCGCGCAGCATTGACGCCGATCGCCTCGACCAGGTCGTCAAGCGTGATCACGGTTCCGGCCCGCTTGCTCATACGGACCGGCTGGCCGTCGCGGACCAGATTGACCATCTGCCCGATGAGCACCTCGACGGTGGCCGGGTCGTCGCCGAAGGCGGCAGCGACAGCCTTGAGCCGGGCGATGTACCCATGGTGGTCGGCGCCAAGCATGTAGATACACAAGTCGAAGCCACGCCGCCTCTTGTCCAGGTAGTAGGCGATATCACCGGCAATATAGGCCGGCTTGCCGTCGCTCTTGATCACGACCCGGTCCTTGTCGTCACCAAAAGCGCTGGTGCGCAACCAGGTTGCGCCGTCCTTTTCGTAGATGTTGCCGGTCTCACGAAGCCTGGCAATGGCCTGGCCGACACGGCCGCTGGTGTGCATCGAGTCTTCGTGGGTGTAGATGTCGAAGTCGGTGCCGAATTCGTGCAACGACTCCTTGATGTGGGTGAACATCAAGTCGACACCGATCTCGCGGAAGGTCTCGTGCATCTGCGGTTCAGGCAGGCTCAGCGCGTCGGGCTTCTTCTGCAACACCTGCGCGGCGATATCGGTGATGTAAGTGCCGGCATACCCGTCGGCAGGGGTTGGTTCGCCTTTGGCCGCGGCGACCAACGAGTTAGCGAACCGGTCGATCTGAGCGCCGTGGTCGTTGAAATAGTATTCGCGTACCACGTCGGCGCCCTGCGTAGACAGCAGCCTGCCCAGCGCGTCGCCGACGGCGGCCCAGCGGGTACCGCCGATATGGATCGGTCCGGTCGGGTTGGCGGAGACGAACTCGAGGTTGATCTTGTGTCCGGCCAGTGCGTCGGAGTTACCGAAGCTTTTGCCGGCGTCGATGACGCTGTTGACGATCCTGGCCTGCGCCGACGCCTCGAGGCGCATGTTGATGAAGCCCGGTCCGGCCACCTCTGCTGAGGTGATGCCGCCGGCGTGCGCCAGCGCCTCGGCCAGCCATCCGGCCAGCTCACGCGAGTTTGCGCCGACTTTTTTGGCGAGCTGCAGCGCTAGGTTGCTCGCGTAATCGCCGTGCTCAGAATTACGGGGCCGTTCCACGGTGACCGTCGGCGGCAATGCGGCAGCGTCAAGCCCGCGCTCGGCCAGCACCGCGGCAGCGGTGGCTTTGAGCAGTTCAGCCAGGTCGGCGGGGGTCACGAACGTCCATCCTATGGGCTGGGGTGCTCCCACCCCGAATCCATTGCGGTGGCCGAGCAATAATCACGATGCGCTAGTCTGGCGGGGCCCAATGGCGCAACAACAAGTCGGTGCGCCCCCGTAGCTCAGGGGATAGAGCGTCTGCCTCCGGAGCAGAAGGCCGCAGGTTCGAATCCTGCCGGGGGCACGATCTGACCAGCGCAGATGTGAATCCGCACAGGATTCGCGCAACGGCGTGGCCCCAACCGAAAGGTACAGCCATGACCAAAAACACCCACTCCCGGCCGGCGCAGTCGACGCCAACGAATGGGACGTCGACGGCACTCGCGTGTTCTACGGCACCAGGCGCAGGGTCGCAGGCAGACGGGCCCGCCAGGGATTGATACCCACCCCCGTATGCGAAATGGGAAAGACTCCCATTTGTTTGCTGAGCGGCTCTCCGTCGGTATAGCCCCCGCCCGACGGGTGCGGACCGGGATGGTGGGACCATGGTGGGTTGCGGTGGGGCACAGCATGATTGCGGTCGGCCTCCGGGACCGTCTTTGGCCAATGAGATCCACGGCAACGGGGCGCCTGGGACTTGGGGCTTGGGTTGTGGTTGTTACGGCCTGTCTGGGGCTCCGGGCGCGTCGGCCGGCGGCGGCGAAGGCACCAGAACGTCTTCACACGGCATCCAGGGCATCCCCCAGCATTGCTCCCTCATCTCAGGAACATCGGCATGCGCTGATTCGGGTGCCGGCGGTGGAGGTGATGGATCATCGTCGGCGACCGCCCCCGGGGAACCGACCAGGCCGCCAATGGCGGCCGCCGTAGCGAATGCTGTGAACAGGCGTCGTGTGCGATTTATGGCTGCCTCGAATCTGTCGACGATGCGCCGAATCGTAACGCCAACGTGGACCGCAAGGTACTAAGCAAGGACGGGATGCCACGTCCGGTGCGCAACAAACCCAACGGAGACCTTCACCGCTCGGGGTGGTCGGCAGGATCTCCCCAGCATTCGAGTAGTGCACCACGCGTGACCGGGCGCGCCGACATCTGGCCACGTCGGGGCAGAGCTATCCGCATTTGGACTGAAGAAAATAGCGGCGAAGCGACGGCGCGAACGAGAGGGCACACAGCACCGGACCGGCGACGCTCAAGATGGCGAACGGGGCATACATCAGGACATGCGTCGTGCCGCCGCCGAACGGCGCCCGAACGAAGTCGGCGGCGAAGGCGTAGGCGATGTAGGTCATGCCGACCGTGCGCAGTACGGTCCAAAGCGTGCGACCGAGTCTCTGTTGCAGTGTCGGAATCGAGAACAGTGCCAGCACGTAAACCACCACCAGCGGCGGCACAAAGAAGACGAACACGCTCATCCCCGGTGTGGCGCCGATCCAACAGAGCCAAACGACCAGGCCGAGATGGACCAGATGGGCGGCGGCGAAGGCGAGGCCGAAATCGCGGCCATGGCGCCGAAGGAACCCGGCGGCGGGGTCGATCAGCAGGGCGAGACCGCCGCTGGCATAGGCAAGCCAGAACAAAAGGAACGAGAAGCGGGCGGTGATCTGCAGGGCATGGACGGTGCCCAGGTTGCCGGCGCCGAAGACCGCCAGCACGATCGCCGCGAGCACGACGTTCGCAGCGAAAGCCGATCCCATCCACCGCAAGGTCTGGCGACCGACCTGCTCACTGCGTACCCGCACGGCTCGACCGGCAACGTCGAAGGCTTCGAAGATGACCATGGGTCACAATTTACCAGGCTGGCAGTCTGGTGTAAACGGCGGATCCAAGCTGTTAGTATGTGAAATATCGATTCAAATGTATGGTCGGTATGATTCCACTCCGCGCCGCCGCGTAACCCCCCGGCGGCGGCGCGAACCCGGGGCCACGCGGGAGGTCAACAGCGGGGCTCCCGCGTGGCCACTCAAAAGGAAGGAGGGCATATGCCCACAACGGGACTGCCGAGGGGCTGGCGCTTTCGCTTTCATTGGTCCGTCTGTAGCGATTCCAGGGCGCCCAAACTCACCCTGAGACTCCACCACATCTGCGATCAGCGCCCCTAAACCTCAACCTAACAACCCGTCACCATCGTCGCCTTAACGTTCTACCGTTGACATATGCGGACGGCGTTTCACGAACAGCTCGACGCGCTAGCTCGCAGCGTTGCCAGGACCTGGTAAGTCATTCCGACGGTGAAGGCGACATAAGCGAAGTCCCGAAATCGGGACGGCTCCGGGTCGTGGAAGTTGATTCCGCCCGGATCGTCCGAATAGTACAGCCGCGCATAATGCACGGTGAACAGCGCGTGCACAGCAAACCAGGACGCCGCGACGGTCAGAATACCGACAACGGCGGCCTCTATGGCCCCGGCGCCGGAGCGCGACCGGCGGCCACCACATAGCCGACCCCTCCCAGGCTCGCGACGCTTGCCGACAGAATGACGGCGTCGGCTATTTCCCATTCCACGACGGCATCGCCGCGTACGCCGCAACGGCGGGGGTGCCGGAGATCGCGACCGCGATGCCGCCGAGCACCGCAGCCGTACGAAACCTCGATCGCGGACACATCGTGGTCAACGGTGCGAGTCCGATAACGCAACGCGATATCGGCACGGACACGATCACGTTTTAGTATCGGGCGAGTCCAATCGAAACCTCATGGCGCCGAAACGATTCCGACGGCGTCGACTAGTGCCGGGCGCAGAATTCATCGTCCGCGCAACAGGAATAGGCCGTAGGCGGCGATCGACTGCGCGTCGGCGATCACCCCCGAGCGGATCATCTGCTCGACGTCTTCGCGCGAGAACCACGCACTGCACATGTCCTGCTCCTCGTGCTCCCGATCCGCTTCTCCCTCGATGATTCCGGTGGCCAAGAACACCCACCCGCGCTGACTGGTCATTCCAGGAGCGGTGTCGAGCTGGCCGAGCGCCTCGAACGACGTCGCGCGTAATCCGGTTTCCTCGCGCAGCTCACGCGCGGCCAGCTCGGACGGTTCGACATCCGCCAGATCGGGCGCGGTGCCCTGCGGAAACTCCCAACGCCGCGCGCCGACGGGATACCGGAACTGTTCGACCAACCGGAAGCGGTGCCCGTCATACGGCATCACCAGCGCGTACGTCGGCTTGTCCAC
>DATJBA010000396.1:0-4885 GCA_035515675.1 Mycobacterium sp. | reverse complement strand
GCGTCAAGGCCCTGCGGCCGCTACGCGGTCGGGCTTCGCCCGAGCCTTGACCCCGCCGCCTACTTCGACGCGCCCAGCCAGGACCAGGAAGCTCCAAAACAAGCAAAAGCAAACGCAGCCGTGGTCTTGACCGGCCCTGCTCCTTCAGGAATGACCGGCCCTGCTCCTTCAGGAATGACCTGCGCGCCGTTACTACGAACCGTCGCGCTGGCCCGTCAGGCCGCCGCGGTGCACAAGAGCAGGAACGCGAGCGTTGCGGCCGGCGCAGAACGGGTGATCCCGCCAGAACGGCGTTGGTGGCCGGTGTGCATTAATGCCAGCACTATCGTGACTCCCGCGAGCCCGGTCGAGGTCGCAAGCTGCCCCTCGGCGTCCTGGTCGCGCGCGGTCTGAGCTCATCCACCCGTCGGCCGACAAGGCGCCGCCGCCAGCACGGTGTTTCATCGGTTTTCGGGACCGGGGTTCTTGTCGGTGGCCCGACGTAGCATTCAAACATGCTTTCGAGTAGCCGTGCGGAGATGGCCGCGGTCTTTGACGCGCTCGACGCCGACCTGGACCGCGGTTTCGAGCTCTCGTTCGGGGCGTTGACCACCCCGGAGCGATTGCGGATCTTGGCGCGTCTGGAAAAGATCACGCGGCGGCTACCGGTGCCGGGCCACCAATTGATCAATCAGTTGGTCCAGCACGCCACCCAGCGGAGCTGGGCGGCAAACTCTCTGATGCCTTGGCCGACCGGCTGTGCATCACCCGTGGCGAGGCCAGCCGCCGGGTGGCCGAGGCCGCCGACTTGGGACCGCCGGGCGATCGCCGCAGAGCCGTTGGCGCCCCGGCTGACCGCCACCGCCGCCGCACAACCTCGCGGCGAGGTCGGCGCAGCCCAGGTGGCGGTGATTCGCCGGTTTTTCGACGAGTTGCCCTGTCGGGTCGACGCCCCGACCCGCGAACGCGCCGAGGCGGATTTGGCCAAGGCGGCCACCGAGTATCGCCCCGAGCTGGTGGGCAAGCTGGCCGACCGGCTGACCCGCTACCGCAACCCGGACGGCAAGTTCAGCCGACGAAGATCGCACCCGTCGCCGCGGACTGACCCTGGACAAACAAGACAGCGACGGGATGTCGCGGCTCAGCGCTTTGTTGACTCCCCAAGCCCGCGCCACCCTCGAGGCCGTGGCCACCGCAAGCGGGCGGTACCCCCAGGCCAAGCTGGCCGCCCCCGGCATGTGCAACCCCGACGACCCTACTCCCGTGGTCGACGGCGTACCCGGTGAGGAAACGGTTCAGCGCAACACCCGCAGCCCGGCCCAACGCAACCACGACGGCCTCAATGCCGAATGCCGAATATGACACACCTCAGCCCGCTCATTACCCGGCTGGACCGAGTCGCTCAGGTCTGTGCGTCCACCGGCTCGAAGACGAAGACTTTGCGTATGCCCGTGCGTTCGAAGTAGGTGTCCATTGCAGGCCACATCTCGGTCAGCTTCGGCATGTTTCTGACGACTTCCTCCTCGGTGGCAAGCCGGGACATATAGTTCGCTGAGGTACCCCCGACCTCGATGCGCGCCCTGGGGTCGGCGAGCAGGTTATACGGCCAACTTGAGGCTTTATTCAGACCGAAGTTTTCACAGACGGCGACCAGATTCTTGCCATCGCGCACGTAGTACACCGGAACCGTTCGCTCTTTGCCGCTTCTTCTGCCTGTCGTGGTGAGCAGCATGGTCGCCATCTCGGAACCGCTCATGGATAGCCGGCCTCGGCTCGCACGGATGAGCACCCGATCCACTGGTGTCACGACGTGCTTCCCCATCAGCGAGAACCAGCGGTAGTGACCCATCCGGCGCAGCACACCGGCGTAAAGCTCAGACCCTTTGTTCCGTCGTTCGTGAGGCATTGCCTAAGCATCGCACCCCAACACCTCGAAGCCGAGAAATTCGTATACGCCCCCGATGCACTCAACGCGGCCCTGCGCGCGGTTTTGGCTAGCGGAAAGCTGGGTCAGCACAACGGGTTACCCGCCTCCATCATCGTGACGACCAGTCTCAAAGACCTCGAATCAGCAGCCGGCAAAGGGCTCACCCGCGGGGGCACCCTCCTGCCCATGTCCGACGTCATCCGCCTGGCCCTCCATGCTCACTCACGACCTGGCCATCTTCGACAACGGCAACGCCCTAGCGCTCTACCACACCAAACGGCTGGCTTCACCCGCCCAACGAATCGTCCTCTACGCCAAGAACTGCTCGGGTTGTGCACTCCTAGGGGAAACGGCTGGTGATCGCTGTGAATCGCGAGCCGGTGACCCGGCCTCGGCGCGCCCCTCGTCATGGCAGGGGATGAGCGGGTGAAGCGCCGACATGTCGCTCAAGGGAGCCTTCCAGAACGATATCGAACTGCATTTTCGGGGTCTCATCGAGAGCGACGCCCCTTTGCTCCACTACCTGCCCGAGGTCGATATGCCTCTTCAAGCTGTTGAACCAGGCCGACTCCCATCGAGAGTGTCGCGGACGCGTTCGCGACACGCCTACCCCTCGGAACGATCTATTGCGCCTCGTGATGGGCACTAATCCAGGTCGCTGCGGCTGCCCCTGCCACAACGACCCGTTCCGCGCCGGGCGGCTGTTCTAACTCCAACACCAAACGCGCCCCACGTGGAACCTGACACGGGCCGCCCGATCCCCGGGCCCGGCGGGCGTTGACACCCGCCCTGGCAGGCGGGTCACATCCCCAGCCCCCCATATCGTCTAAGCCTGGTCGATTGCCCCGGAGGGAGCAACACAAGTTAACAAGGAGGCAACGGGTTCGCCCCACCGTGGCCCTACCGTGGCGGGATGCGACGGCTTCCGCGGCGGACCCTGCGGGTCGAAGAGGAGTTTTTTCTTGTCGACCTCAAGACGAGGCGGCTTACCGCGCGCGCACCCGAACTGCTGGCCACGCTATCCGATGACTACGTCGCCGAGCTGCAGCGTTGTGTCGTCGAGATGAACAGCAGCGTGGTCGGCGGCTTGGGCGGGCTGCGCGAGGACCTGGTGAGCGACCGGCGGGTGCTGATGGATGCGGCCGCCGAACTGGGTATGGGCATAGTGGCCGCGGGCACCGTGCCGCTGTCGGTGCCGGCCGAAATGGCGGTTACCCAAACTCCCCGCTACCGGCGCATGCTCACCGACTATCAGCTGCTGGCCCGTGAGCAGCTCATCTCCGGTACACAGGTGCACGTCGATGTTGCCGACCGCGACGAAGCCGTCGCCCTGGCCAACCGGATGTCGGTGCACCTACCCACGCTGCTGGCATTGTCCGCCAGCTCCCCGTTCTGGGCGGACGGTTCCGACACCGGCTACGCCAGCGTCCGCGTCCTGGTCTGGCAACGCTGGCCGACCACCGGCCTGGCCCCGCCGGTGGATTCGGCCATTGAGTACGACCAGCTGGTGCGCGACCTCGTGGCCAGCGGGGTGATCAGCGACGAGGGCATGGTCTATTTCGACGTTCGCCCGTCGACCTCGGCACCCACGCTGGAGCTGCGGGTCTGCGACAGCTGCCCCTCAGTCGACACCATCGTGCTGATCGCCGGACTGTTCCGTGCACTCGTCGCCCGAGAGGCCGAGGCGCTGGCGGGCGGCGCCCCGCCCGTGACCGTGTCACCGACGCTGGGAAGGGCGGCATTGTGGCGGGCTGCCCGGTCCGGGCTGGAGGGCGAGCTCGTCGACGTGACTGTGCCGGCCAGCAGGCCCGCCGCCGAGGTGGTGACCGAGCTGGTCGACTCGCTGCGCCCGCAGCTGGAAAACAGCGGCGACTGGGACATCGTCAGCGACCTGACCCGCCAGGTGCTCGCGGCCGGGACGTCCGCGGCGCGACAGCGCCGGGCGCTGCGCCGGCGTGGCCGGCTCACCGACGTGGTCGATCAGCTGATCGCCGAGACGGCGGGCCGCTGGCCGGACACCGTGGTCGGGCCCGCCGTTGACCCGACACTGCTATTCGGGTACCACCCCGGCGCGGGGGCCGTCGACGTCAGCTACGACGAGGCGGTCGATGCCAGCGGCCAGCCCCGGCCCCCCTATCGCGAGGTGCTGCACACGATCGCCGGCCTCGGCGTCACGGTACTGCGGTCGCGGGAGGAAGGCATCGAGCAGGAGCAGCGTGCGGACAACATCACGTTTCGCGTCTCCGGGCAAAGCCGCGCCCAGCTGTTTCCCTTGGACCTGGTGCCCAGGATCGTGGCGGCCGCCGAGTGGGCCACGCTGTACGACGGGCTGAGCCAGCGCGCACGGGCGCTGGACGCGTTTCTGCGCGACATCTACGGCGAACAGGCGATCATCAACGACGGCGTGATCGGGATTCACGCGGTCGACCGCGCGCCCGGCTTCCGATCGACCGGCCGGCTGCCGGGCGATGTGGTGCGGGCCCACATCAGTGGCACCGACCTGGTCTGCGATGGGGCGGGCCGCTGGCTGGTGCTCGAGGACAACCTGCGGGTGCCGTCGGGAGCCGCCTACGCGATCGTCAACCACCGGCTGCTGAGCAAGTACCTGCCCGAGGTGGCGTCGCCGAGCGCGATCGACGACGTCGAGCGGGCGCCGCAGATGCTGCTCGACACGCTGCGCGCCGCCGCCCCCCGGCACGCCGGTGACGATCCAACCGTTGTGCTGCTGTCGTGCGGATGGGAGGACTCGGCTTGGTTCGAGCACACCTTCCTGGCGGAGGAGATGGGCGTTCCGCTGGTGCGTCCGGCTGACCTGTCGGTGCGCGACGGAAAGCTGGTGCGCCACGTGCGGTCGGACGTCAAGCCGATCGACGTGGTGTATGCCCGCATGGACGAGGACATGCTGCTGTCCTCCGTCGGTCACGACGGGCGGCCGCTGCGGCCGGGCCTGGTGACGGCGGTCGCGCGCGGACACCTGGC
>DATJBA010000395.1:0-7533 GCA_035515675.1 Mycobacterium sp. | reverse complement strand
GCTGAGGCCTTCGGCCTGCAACTGGTCGCTGAAGGCGTTGAGACGCCATCTGCCGCACATACTTTGATAGAGCATGGATGTCACCGGGCGCAGGGTTTCCTGTTCTCGCGCCCCGTGGCAGGCGACGCCATGGAGGCACTGGTGTCCAGGCGCCGGGTACCGATGACCTGCTTCGCTAACGACGAGACGCTGAGCGTGGACGCGATCTAGATTGCTCTTAACAAAGCAGCCGAGCTGCGTTGGGGGACATGCCAACAATTCTTCTGGTAACGCGGGGAGCAGATGAAAATGACAGGCGACACGACGGCACATACTCGCGACATCACGCTTGATACCTACCGCTACCTGCGTGGCGGCATGGCGGTCATGATCGTCATGCTCGGCACGGCCGTGATCGGCGAACGGCTGACGGCAACCTGCTGGCAAACCTCGATCAGCGCCTACTACTTCACCACCGCACACAGCATCTTCATCGCAGTGCTCTGTGCTCTCGGCGTGCAATTCATCGTCTACAAGGGCAGCTGCGACACCGAGGATGTCCTGCTGACTCTGGCGGGCGTCCTGGCGTTCATCGTCGCCATGGTCCCCACCACCCGACCAGTCTTGCTGTGCGCGCGCTACGGTCTGCCGGCCGATTACGACGTCAAACACGCAATCACGAACAATGTGTGGGCCGTCGTGATCACCCTGGTGATCGCTCGGGTAGTGTCGTGGTGGCTGTACCGACGCACGAACACCACCCAACCCAAGAGCGTCTTGGGCACGGTGTCGATGTACCTCCTGCGGGCGATCATGGCCTTAGGCCTTGTCGCACTGATCTTTTTCCGAAACCTCTTCGATTCGAATGCACACGGCATCGCCGCGGTGATCATGTTCCTGGCGATCATCAGCACCGTCGTCACCACGGCATTCCTCGTCAGCCGTCAAGATGACGCCAAATCTCCACGTCGACACCTGTATTACGTGCTCTACCAAGGCATTGCGGCGGCGATGATCGTGACGTTGATCGCTGTTGTGGTGCTGCACATCGCGCTCGACAGCTGGAACCACTGGGTCATCGTTGTCGAGACCGCGCTGATCCTGGAGTTCACCGTCTATTGGGTCATTCAGACCATCGAGCTATGGAGAACTCCCAACCGATTCGAACTCCTTCCCGATGCCGATCAGCGCCAGCTCGCGCAACCACGGCGCACGCGAGGCCCCGCCGGATTGCTCCCGGAGGTCGTTGAGGCTACAAGACCGCCGGTCCGAGAGCGACTTCTGACTGCCCTTTAGAAGCGACTAGCAGCTGCCGCCGCCGCCGTCCGGTCCGGGAGGAGGTCGTCGTGCGGGGCGTTGATTCATCTGATGAAATATGTTTGTTGCTATTCACCGAGCGCCGGCGTTGGAACTCCTCACGGATTGCCGTGATGGCCTTGTCGAGGTTGCCGCGGTGCTGCAGCCGGGAACCCGCCGGCGGCGCTATTAACGGTCGGACACGGCGGTGTCGAGCAGTGCGCGTACCGCTCGGTGGACGTCGTCGACTGGTTGCACGTCGCGGTCGGCGCGGCTGAGCACCACCGCGCCCTCGACCGCCGCCACGACGAGGTTCGACAGCCGCCGCGCCTGCGCTGGTGTCACGCCGTGGCGCCGCAGCAGGGCGGCGAGGGCGGATCGCCAGCTGGTCAACGCGCGTCCCGCCGCATCGACAAGCTCGGGTGTCTCGTCGCTGGATTCGATCGCGCCAGCAAGGACCGGACAGCCGGAGCGAAAGTCGCTGGCGACGAGGCCGTCGCGCCACGCCTTGACGAATACCTCGAAGACCTCCGCGGGGGTGACGTCTCCTGCGGCGGCGATGATCTCCTGGACGCTGCCTGCGGCGCGGTCGACGGCCTCTTCGATGAGCTGGTTACGTCCGCGCGGGAAGGTCGGCAACTGTTTCACCGCGGTCGCCGATCCGGCGGACCTGGCCCGGATCGCAGATGCCTTGTCGCAGGATGCGGCTCGGACGCGAGTGAGGAGCAAGAGTCGTGAGCCGGTTGATCATCGGCATCGGCAGACAACGCTTTTTCTCCGAACTAAATCGATCTTGATTTGTTGAGTTCGTGTTCTGTTGTTTCAGAACTGATTTCAGTGTTTTGGTGGTCGGTGGTGCGTCCGGCGGTGTCGGTGAAGCTGGGGATGCCCAGTTGTACGGCTTTGGTGCGGCTGGCGCTGATCTTGGTCCATCTGGGCGAGTTTGGCGGTGGCGCCGGCGAGGCTGACCTTGAGGCCCTCGGCCTCGCCGTACCAGCGGTGGGGTATGCGGCGGCCTATTATCGTGCGTGGAAAGAGGTTGCCGCGCACCACCATTCGGCTCTGCCGGTAACCCTCCATATTCGATCTTGCCGTATTCCACTGATCGCCCGTGCAGGGGAATGCCCAGGCAGCGTGGTCGCCACGCTGTACGACGCTGCGCTGCGGACAGGTGAGTCGGAGATACTGGTGGCTGTGGAAGGCGTGTGCGCGGATTGGCAGCACTTGCGGGATCAGTTGGTTGATGGGCTCCGGCAGGCTGGGCACGTGTCCAACGAGCGGGTGGCTGCGGCGCTGCGCGCGGTCCCACGGCATGTGTTTGTGCCTGGGATCGAGCCGGAGCGGGTCTATCGGGACGAGGCTTTTCCGATCAAGTACGACGAGGACGCGCGTCCGGTTAGCTCCTCATCACAGCCCGCGATCATGGCGAGAATGCTGGACCAGCTCGACGTGCAGCCGGGACAGCGCGTGCTGGAGATCGGGACGGGTAGCGGCTACAACGCGGCGCTGTTGGCCCACCTGGTCGGCGAGACCGGCGCGGTGGTGTCGGTGGACATCGACGCCGACCTCGTCGCAGACGCCCGCGAGCGCCTGGCCGCGTGCGGCGTTTCTCAGGTCACCGTCGTCTGCGGTGACGGCGGTCTGGGGTGGTCTGAGCACGCCCCCTACGATCGCATCATTGCCACCGTCGGTGTGTGGGACATTTCACCAGCGTGGGTGGCCCAGCTCGCCGCGCATGGTCGGTTGGTCGTTCCACTCGACCTGCAGGGCCCGCAGCGCTCGATCGCCTTCCAACCGATCGGTAGCCATCTGGAAAGCGTCTCGGTGGTTGACTGTGGGTTCATGCGTATGCGCGGCGCGTTCGCCGGTCCCGAATCGATCCACCAGCTCGGCCCCGAACGAGGGGTGTTACTGGGGCTGGCCGAGCAACGTCCCATCGACGCCGACGGTCTCTATGCAGCGCTGGCCCAGCCAGGTGTGGACGTGCCCAGCGGCGTGCGTGTCACGCCCAACGACGCACGGCGCGGCCTGGGCCTATGGCTGGCGCTGCACGAACCCGCCATAGCCGGGCTCTCAGCGATCGGCGCGGCAGCAAATCATGGACTGGTGCCTGCGCTGATCGAATACCCTGGCCGGGTCGGCACCGCTACAGTCGCGCTGGTCGGAACCGGCGCGCTTGCCGCACTGGTCCGCCTCGACGACGACGAGCAATCGTTCGAACTCGGTGCCCGCCCTCTCGGCCAAGAAGGTCATCGCCTCGCGCAGCGCCTTGTTGGACACATTCACGATTGGAACGCCCAGGGGCGACCCGGCACCGCCGGGCTGCAGGTTTCTGCCTATCCACGCGACAGCGATCACGCCGCGATCGCAGATGCGAATAGCATCATCGAAAAGCGCTATACCCGACTGGCTCTGAGCTGGGAATCGTAATGGCGTTGTGTCGTGCGGCTTATGCGTCGGGCTTTGCGTGGCGAAGGGCTTGCTGTACGTCGTCGGGTGAGTGGGCGATGGCGTTGACGTCGGGATCGGCCATGTTGATGTGCGGGAGGTGAACGACGACGTCGAAGGCCGGGAAATGGCTTGTGTCGCAGTACAAATGTGCAAGGCACTGTTGGGAGACATCCCGAATAGCAGTGGCATCGGCCGGCGAGAGCCGCCGCAGATCCACCCCGAAGGGGCCGTGGAGCCATCGGTCCCGCCGGCCGAGGGAGCGGCGCTATTAGCCCCGGCCCGACGGTAGGCACCAAACAAGCCGTCACATTCTTTGCGACACTCATTGATTCATCTGTGGAATCAACAGCGACAGATGTATATACACAGACGTCTACGCGAAAACCTAGGAGCCCGTGGGCCTGATGCAACGACGCCAGAAAATATCGGCAGTTAGCGTAATATTGAAAGCCATTGCTACACAACAGGATACGTAATATGCAGTGGTTTACTGGTAACCCGCCATATTCGATTCCGCCGTATTCCCGCTCATGCGGTCGCCGTGGAACCGTGAGCGGCGCTGACGGGGAGTGTGGTCGATGTTGCGATACCGGCTGGCCGCGCCCTAGCTAGGGGTGGTGCGCGAGACCGCTCGTTTGCTGGCGGCTGAACGACTCCGCGCCCCCGATGAGGCTGGCGTTCTGGCTTTCCCCGTCCGCAAGTTCGCGTTCGGCCGGGCCGATACATGGTTCAGGGTGGATCGAGGCTAAAATTTCATGACGGTTTCAGTTGAGCAAAGGTACTGCAGCTTACCCGCGATGCGAGGGCCGATATCGCCTGTTTGGCTTTAGTGTTGGCTGCTATGGCCGGACTGGACAATTACGTGAATCGCTGGCGCACAGCGCTTCACGTAACCGTGTCGGCATTGATAGTTGCCATCCTCGGACTCGCCATCACCCCCGTAGCTCATGCGGCTGCGGCCACGGCGACGTTGTCGGTGTCACATGCGTGGCAGACCGGTTTCATCGCCCACTTCACCATCACCAACTTGAGCACGGTGCCGCTAACCGATTGGAAGCTTGAATTCGACTTGCCGGTGGGAGAATCCGTCTCGCACACGTGGAATAGCACCCTTGCACAATCTGGCACGCACTATGTTCTCACCCCCGCGAATTGGAATCGCATCATTGCACCCGGTGATTCAGCCACAGGTGGTCTCAGAGGCGTGCTGACCGGTTCCTACTCACCACCGTCGAATTGTCTGCTCAACGGGCAATATTTTTGCACCTAGAGGCGACTGCGCACTGAAGCTCGACCGCTCCGAGACCCACCAACCCCAAGCCGCATAGCGACTGGACCACAAAACGGATCCCCCTCACGAATCCCCCCACGGGGGAGCGGCGCTTGCCCAACCACTCCGAACCACCCTCTCGGGTATCGACTAGTTCGATTAACACGATGAAACATCAAACTCGGAACTGAGCGGGCCCGGCGGCATCGAAATCAGTTGATGTGAACTGTATTATAAATCGAACTGTACACTTCGTCATAGTGGCATCACGAAAGCTGTTGTTGCACAGACGGTTAGGGAACATCGCGTAATTAACCTGACATAATAACCCCTATCTTGCATAGGTCTGCGATGCAGGGTGATGAATAAATTGGTACTCGACGCGCTTGTGTGGCCGGCACGGCCACTCTAGCCACAACAATTCCCGCGTTGTCTACTGCTAGGCAAATGGCCGCAACGGTATTCGCCGGAACTGTCACAGTGACGTAGTTATCCTTATGTTGTAGAAGGGTTGTAGGACCGCGGGACTGTTGGGCGCCGACATCGAAGGCCGCCGCGCCGGGAGGAAGCGGATCGAACGGGAAACTTGACGCCGTCGACCCTATTCGGCAACGCGTCACGCTCGGCGGCGGAGCGAATCAATCATGCATCGACCCAGGTCCCCCGCGATCGAACTTTCGCGGGCTCGGCAGTTCCGGCGGCCCAAAGCGCTACGGCCGGCTGGGCATGCATAATCCCGGTTATACATGATTTTAGACCCGGGTCGTGTTGCCCGGCACTGGCAGGGGAGTGCGGATAGGGCACATATCAGGCCACTTGCCGCACGCGCGCCAGAATCGACGGTCCGGTTCTTCGGCCTCGTGCAAGAGGTGTGTGGTGCGAAGGCGGGGCAGGAACATGGGGTTGCAGGTAGAGGGCATGTGGATGGGAACGGGAGACGAAATGTGATGGTGAGTGGTGGTGGGGGAGCAGCATAGAAGGAGGTCAGAAAATTGGGTGACGGCAAACGGCAGAAGGTGTGGTGGGTTGGGTGGTTGTGACCGAGCTGGGACTGGTGGGTCGCGGGGCCGATGGTGAGGGCGATCTCAGGATCGGCGGAACTGTCGGGAGTTGGGTTTAGCATGGGGCACATGGAGAAGACGACGAGCCGCAAACTGGCGCGGGCGCGGCTGCTGGAACGCCAGCAGGCTGCGGCGGCGGCCCGGGAAGCGCGTGAGCGGGCCAACATTGGTGATCTGACGGAGTTCACGGTCCGTGCAGCGCAGGCCGATGAGGTCGATGGGTGGCTGGCTGCGCGCATCGAGAAAGTCAAGGCTGAGGCCGTGCGCCGGCGTGATGGCCATCGCGTTGCAGCAGGGAAGGCATTGCACGCGATGCGGTTACGCGGTGAGAGCGTAACGGCGATCGCGGCGCAGACCGGCTTGCCGGTGGGTCGGGTGCGTGAGTATCTGCGTGTAGCCGCAGACGCAGAGGGGGATACGCGGGCTGAGTCGAGCGTTGTTGAGGCGCAGGTTGTGCCGATGCCCAGTCATCACGCCATGCCCGCAGATGGGCATGCACCGAGCGAGGCTATCGCGGGCGCCCAATAGTCGTTTCGTCGAATGATGTTGGGCAGCACAGATATCGTAAAGTTCAGACGGGACAAGCGTTGGTCGCGACCGCTACCTTTGCGTGTGGATCCGGTCGAGCATCGCAGCGAGATCGCACGGTTCCGGTCCTGGCAAGGACGTGGCTCTCACACCGCCATTTCTTGAGCGAGACACCACACTGCGGCGGGCAGCTTGCCGGTGAACAGTTCCACGCCGATGGTCGGGTGCTGAGCCTCGACCCGCCCAGATCAAAGGCCCCGCCTGGAGGCTACGAGAAGGCGGCGCCGGTGCGAAATCGCCCGATGGGGTGAGACCCTTCCCCGGACTTACGGGCTGGTCATGTGTTGGTGAGTGGTTTGCCCGCAGCTTCCCAGGCCTGCAGCCGATCCTCAATGAAGGCATATTGCTTGGCTGCGGTGGACAGCGCGGCGACCCTCTGCTCCGGGTTCTCGATCGGTTCGGAGGCAACGGGCAGCTTGGCCGCGGCGATGGCCTTGGCCTCGAGGAACGAACTGGGCGCCTCACCGATCGGAGCGGACCCGGGTTGCAGGACGGGATCGGCCGCCGAGGGCCAAGTGACGCCCTCCAATGGGTCGTCACGGCGAGGCTCGGACAGGGTGAGGACGGGCCCGAGGTGCGGCGCGATGGCGTCCCGCCTGCCGAGCGGGCCGAGATTGAAGCGGGCTCGCAGGGTCGCAATGATCGACGTGTGGCTATAAGGCGGGCTGGCGGCGGGGGCCCGGAAGACGGTTCCGGCCGGAATCAGGGGGACACGATCACCGCCGGGACCCGGACTCCGAAGCGGGTGAAGTCGAACCCTGCCTGGGTGTTGTTGTCGGGTGGGGTGGCGCCGGTTTCGGGGGGCACGTGGTCATAGTTCCCTCCGTGCTCGTCGTAGGTGATGATAAGCAAGCTCTTCTCCCAGAGGCCTGGTTGCCGCTCAGTGCC
>DATJBA010000394.1:0-3634 GCA_035515675.1 Mycobacterium sp. | reverse complement strand
TACAGCTGGCGGTCAAACCGCGGAGAAAACCACCGCCGGACATAGCGATTGGAACCGACGTGTCGGCTGGACCGCCGAACCCAGTGACCGGTAAGCCTGCGCTGGGCCCGGGGTATGCCGCGACGACGATCGCTCACAGCGAGACCGTGCTACGTGGCTTTTACGATTTCCAGCGCGACGCCGGCACGGGACCGATCCTGAATCCCTTTCCGCTAGACCTTGCACGGCGATTCGAACGGGCCAATGCCCACCACAACCCGATGGAAGCCTGGAAGCACGACCAGGTAGGACGATATCGCCCAAAAGTGTCGCAACGGATTCCGCGGGCGATTCCCGACGACCGGTTCAACACGCTGTTCGCGGCATTGCCGTCTAACCGCGACCGAGCCCTAGTTTCGTTCTGGATCTCCACTGGAGCCCGAGCGTCCGAGCTGCTGGGTGTTCGCCAGTGCGATATCGACCCCGGTCAGCAACTGATCACGGTGGTGCGTAAGGGTTCTCGTGCAGTGCAGCAACTACCCGCGGCGGGCGATGCGTTTGTGTGGTTGCGCCTGTATCAGGAAGACCTGCCAGTTCATCTGCCCAGTCAGAGGACTCAGCCACTGTGGTGGACGCGGCGACAACCGTTGCGGCCCCTGTCCTATCACGCTGCTCACCGCATGTTCGAACGCGCGAACGCCGCGCTCGGCTCGGACTGGACTCTGCACGACTTGCGACACAGCGCCGCAATGCGCATGGTGCGTGACCCGCACTTGACGTTGACCGATGTGCAATGGGTCCTGGGTCACGCCCACTTGACGACCACGCAGCGTTATCTGACCCCCACGAAGGACGAAGTCATCGCCGGTCTGCTGGCCCACCACGCCCGCGAGGCCGAGAAGCCCGACGCACCGCCGCAGCCGGCCCCGGGCTATGACCCGCAGTCCTTGAGCGTGCTTTTCGGGAGGCCCCTGTGACGACGGTGACGATCGCCAAACACGCTGCCCGCAAGCCACTTGTCGTACCGAAAACTGCCGAGGTTCAAGCAGGCAGCCGTAACAGGGAGCTGCGCGAACGGTATCGTCCCCGGCCGATTCAACACAGCTGGCCGGCCGCCGAGGACTCCATTGACAGCACGATTCGGCGGTTGACCGCACCGCCGTTTCTGGCTTCGAGGGCAGAGACCAACGCCGCACGACGCCGCGGAGTGACCAAGCTCTTGAACTGGCTCGCGTCGTGTCCGGGCGACACCTGGCAGCAACGCTGGCAGCGCAGCGGCGTCGAGGACAACCCCGGCAGCACGTGGACACGGACACCGCTGCAGTGGTTAGCCGAACGCGGCGAGACTGCTGGCTACACCGGCGGCGATCTGGCCTCAGGACTGTTGATGCTGCTGTGCGGCGACGTCATCCGCCCCGCCATGCCCTGGATGCTCACCAGGAACCACGCAAAACTCGCGGGTACGATGGCCCAGACCAGGGACCCCGACGGCTTTGCGCAGCTCGGTCAACTCGCGGTCAGCGGCCCGGCCAGCTGCGCCGCCGACGCCCGCGTTGCGTCCACACGAGTCGCGACCGTGCTGGCCTGCAAGGGCGGACGCGTCGCCGATGTGACGGTCGGTGACTGTGTGGAACTGGTCGACACAATGCGTCGAGTGCACGCACACGGTGGCCAGAACAAGCTCGACTTCTATCTCCGGCTTCGCGCACTCGGCATCTTTCCCGACGATGCGCCACACACGCTGCGCGCGTTCGGACTAGCTGCAGGACGTCTGACCATCGAAGAGATGGTGGACCGATATCCGATACGGTGCAGACCAATTCGCGACCTGATCGTCGACTATCTGCGGGAACGCCAAGCGTCGCTGGACTTCGCGAGTCTGGACATGATCTGCCGCACCCTAGCCGGGCTGTTCTGGGCCAGGATCGAAGCCATCACACCAGGGATCAACACCTTGCACCTGCCGCCGGAGACCGCCAGGAAGTGGAAGGAGGACATCGCGACAAAGAAACGCACCACCACCAACGCCGCCGGGGACCGCGTCGAAGCCAACAGCCCGCGGCTCAACGCCAAAGACGAACTGCTCAAGGTACGGGCCTTCTACCTCGACATTGCGCACTGGGCGGTCGACGATCCCGCCCGCTGGGCACAGTGGACGGCGCCGTGCCCGATCAGCAACGCAGAAATCAGCCGCGTCAAGGAACGCCAACACCGCAAGGCCCGCATGGACCAGCGGACGCGCGAACGGCTCCCCGTCCTGCCGACGCTGGTGCGCACTGCACTCGAACGCCACCGCACCGCTGAGCAGCGTCTAAGCGCCGCCCGCAAGACCCCGCCCGGGTCGCTGATCCCTGAAACCGATCGCACTCTTCGACGTGCCATCGTTCAGAAGTCGAACGGCCGGCATATCTGGGCGGAAGAGATCGCAACCGGAGAGCGCCACAACCTCTCCTACGAAGCTGACGACGCCTTCTGGGCCCACGCCACCATCGAGGTCTTGAGGCTGACCGGAATCCGCTGCGAAGAGCTGCTCGAGCTCAGTCATCACAGCATCACCGAATACCGTCTGCCGTCTACCGGCGAGCTGGTGCCGCTCCTGCAGATCGCTCCGTCCAAGACCGATGCCGAGCGCCTCCTACTGGTCAGCCCCGAGCTCGCCGATGTGCTCAGCGGAATTGTCACCCGGCTACGCGGTGCGGCCGGAGCGATTCCCGTCGTGCCGGCCTACGACCTGAGCGAGCGGGTCTGGAACCCACCGATGCCGCTCCTGTTCCAGCGGGCTATCGGCAATGAGAACCGGCCCTTTACGGGCACGGCCATCCGCAAACTGCTCGCCGACACTCTCGCCGCGAGCGGACTCACCGACGCCACCGGTGAGCCGCTCACATTTTGGCCGCACGATTTCAGACGGATCTTTGTCACCGACGCAATCATGAGCGGTCTGCCACCCCACATCGCCCAAATCATCTGCGGGCACAAAACAATTGAGACCACGATCGGATATAAGGCCGTCTATCCCATGGAGGCGATTGAAGCTCATCGAGCGTTCATCGCTCGCCGACGGGCGACCCGACCCAGCGAAGAGTATCGGACCCCCACCGAGGACGAGTGGGACGAGTTCCTCGCACACTTCGAGAAGCGCAAGGTATCGGTCGGAATGTGCGGGCGGGCGTTCGGAACACCATGCCTTCACGAGCATGCTTGTGTCCGATGTTCACTGCTCCGGCCGGACCCGGCCCAACGACAGCGCCTCGAAGAGATCCAGAGAAACCTCAAAGACCGGATCGTTGAGGCCAAACTTCACGGCTGGCTCGGCGAAGTCGAGGGACTCCAGGTCAGCCTCGCCGGAGCCAACGACAAACTCGCCCAAATCGACACGCGCCTAGCCACACTCACGGCCGTCCCTCTCGGAACCCCACTCATCCCGACGAAATGAGTGACACTGATGAACAGATCATCAAGCGGCACTGTCAAGTTCAGAGAAGCGTGTCTGACCTGCTCGGTGTTCGTCACTGACGCCACCCACCGGCAGGTGCTGCAGCGCCAGCTGCTCGACACCGCCGAGCTGATCGACCGCGCCGTAACCGAATTCGAGCAGCGCCACGGCCGTCCCATGCCCGAGGACAACGTGTGGCTCACCCAGCGTCGCGCCGAA
>DATJBA010000393.1:0-32338 GCA_035515675.1 Mycobacterium sp. | reverse complement strand
CGTGTGGTTGCTCGTCGTGCCGATCGTTGTGCTGAACTTTGTGACACCCCCGGCGTTGCGGCCGCAGGCTGCCGCGCGGTCGGTGACCACTGCGTCCAATGACGTGCTGCGGCGCGCGTTTCCGCCGCTGCCACCGGGACGAGCTCCCGAGGTCTCGCTGCCGGAGGTGCTGATGCGGTCAGCCAACAACACCTCGGGATCGTTGACGAACCGGCTAGTCACGATTAGCGGCTTCGTCCTCAACGAACCGGGCGGCATGGATCTTGCCCGCATCGTCATTATCTGTTGCGCCGCTGATGCTCAACTGGCCCGCATTCATCTACTCAATCGTGACGGCGGCGACGGCTTCCGGTTCGCTGACAGTACCTGGCTGCGAGTGGAGGGCTTTGTCGAGAGCGACGTGACTCCTGCAACGCGGCAGCCGAACACGGCGCCAATCCCGACGCTTCGGGCGGTCACGATTACACCTATCAATGCTCCGGCGAACCCATACGCCTGACGTTGCCGGCTGCCCGCGCACCCTTGCCGCAGCCGGCTTGCCGCAGCCGGAACCCAACTCATAACCTGAGCAACATCCGACCGCGTCCGGGAGTGTCCGGCCTGGCGCACTAGACGACGGCAGCGCAGATGGGCAGGTCATGGCACAGCGATCATCGCGAGTCGCCGGCCTAACCGACCAGCCCAGCCGCGATTCCGGAATCGGCGGGATATCGCAGTGGCCGGGTTGACCGCTGCCCGGGCAGAAGATCTCGCGACGATGGATATCTTCGAGGGATGCTCGACCGAGGACTTGGCGCGGTTGGCAGCCTGCCTTCAGCCGCTGCGCGCCGCGGCCGGCCAGGTGCTGATGCAGCAGGGCGAGCAGGCTGTTTCGTTCCTGCTCATTGCGTCAGGCACCGCCGAGATCAAACACGTCGGCGACGACGGCGCGGTGATCGTCGAGCAGGTGTCGCCCGGCTCTCTCGTCGGAGAGATCGCCCTGCTGCGTGACGTCCCGCGGACCGCGACGGTCACCGCCGCCGAACCGCTGACCGGTTGGATCGGTGACAACGACACGTTCACCCGGTTGGTGCACATTCCCGGGGTCTTGCGGCGGTTGCTGCGCACGGTGCGCCAGCGTCTCGCCGCATTCATCACGCCGATCCCGATACAGATTCGCGACGGAACCCACCTGATGCTGCGCCCGGTCCTACCCGGCGACGCCGAGCGGACCGTGCGCGGTCACATCCAATTCTCCAGTGAGACGCTGTATCGGCGGTTCATGACGGCTCGCCTTCCCACCCCGGCATTGATGCACTACCTGTCCGAGGTCGACTACGTCGACCACTTCGTCTGGGTGGTGACCGACGGGAGCGACCCGGTGGCCGACGCGCGCTTTGTTCGTGACGAGAGCGATCCAACCGTCGCCGAGATCGCGTTCACCGTCGCCGACGCCTACCAGGGCCGGGGGATCGGGAGCTTTCTGATCGGCGCGTTGTCCATCGCCGCCAGGGTCGACGGAGTCGAAAGGTTCTCCGCGCGAATGCTTTCCGACAATGTACCGATGCGCGCGATCATTGACCACTATGACGCGGTCTGGCAGCGCGAAGACGTCGGCGTCATCACCACCGTCATCGATGTGCCCGGCCCGCGTGACCTGATGTTTGGGCCTGACATGGCTGACCAGATCAAGCGTGTCGCCCGGCAAGTGATCGAGGCGGTCGGCTGAGTCGGCGGGGTCAGAGCCGACACTGTGCGCTCTAGTCATCAGCCAGAACACGGGTTCGTCCGGCCGTGGCTCGTGATATGAACGGGCGTGCGGCCGTTCTGGATTGGCTCGGTGACAATTCCCGTGCTCACACTGCTGGTGGCTGCGTGCGCTCATTCACCCACGCCCATGCCGTCGGCCTCGCCCACAAAATTGCCGTCGGCTCATGGCACTGCCGTCAACCCCGCCAACATCAAGCGGGTCGTTCGCGCGCTGCCGCCCGGCTACGAGGTGACCACCGGCATCCCCAGCGGAGCCTCACCGAGAGTGATCTGGGGTCTTGCAGCCGATGCATCAGATATCAGGTCCAAGCCGCCGCAATGCGCCACACTCGCTGACCCCGGCAACGGACGCGACCAATCCGCGCAGGGCGTGTCCGGATCGGGTATGGGCGGCATCGTCGACGCGGTGGTGGTGGTGGCTTTGCCAGGACCCGTGGACCTCGACCACAACCTCGTCGCGGCATGTGGCCACTGGACTATGACCGCCGGGCAGACCACGGCCAGTGTTCGCCTCACCGACTCCCCGCACGTCGACGGCGCCGAAACCCTCGGCATGGTCGTCGACATCAAGACATCCGTCGAGTCGGGTGCCGAAATCGATTCGCGAGCATATACATTCACTGCGTACCTGGGCGGCTACTACGCGTTCACCACACTGACCACCGAGCCGGGTTCAGGGCTGCCGGCGTTGTCACCGCAATTCACCGCTGATCTGCTTGTCAAAACGGTGTCCACGTTACGCAGCTGAGCATCTGCTTTGGGTAGATTAGCCACGGTGTTGAAGCCGGTATTCGCGATCGCATCTGTGTGCGTGCTCGCCGGCTGCTCATCGAGTACGGATACCTCCTCGACGAAGGCCGACATCAGCAAGGTCGCCGACGTCAAGTCAAGCTTTGGACCCGAGTACAAAGTTAACGACATCACTGAAAGGGGGATCGACCCGAAGCTTTTGGCCGCCCGGAAGTTGCCTGAGGGACTGACTTTTGATCCGCCGAACTGCGCGAAACTGGCGGCGGGGCCGGACATGCCACCGGACTTGCAGGGCAATATGGCCGCGGTATCCGCCGAGGGCAACGGCAACCGGTTCGTTGTCATCGCCGTGGAGACCTCAAAAGCCCTGCCGTTCAACGACCCCGGGAAGGACTGCATCAAGGTGGCATTCTCCGGGGCCCAGGTGCGAGGCGGCATCGAAGTGATCGATGCGCCGCACATCCACGGGACGCGCACGCTGGGTGTGCACCGCGTTCTGCAGGCGGTGGTCGCCGGGGGCGCCCGCACCGGCGAACTCTACGACTATTGCGCTCAGTTCGGCGACTACGAGGTGATCGTTATCGCCAATCCGCTGGTAGTCCCCGGACAGCCGGTTGTGCCAGTCGATACCCAACGTGCCCGCGACTTGCTCGTCAAGGCGGTGGCCGCAGTCCGGACCTGACCGCCGGCCGTGGGGACTAGCGCACGTCGCGTGGCCGGAACTGGATGCTCACCCGGGGACCCGCGGGCGCCGACGTCTTGGGGACCGCGTGTTCCCAGGTGCGCTGGCATGATCCGCCCATCACCAGCAGATCGCCGTGCGCCTGCGGCAGTCGCAATGACGGGCCGCCGCCGCGCCGCCTCATTGCGAAAGTACGTGTGGCGCCGAGGCTGACGATCGCCACCATGGTGTCTTCAGAGCTGCCGCGACCGATGGTGTCGCCATGCCAGGCGACGCTGTCCGAGCCATCGCGGTAACAACACAACCCCACCGTGGTGAAGGGTTCACCGAGCTCGCCCGCGTAAATGTCGTTGAGCCGCCGCCGCAGCCGCGCCAGCAGCGGATGCGGAGGATCTTCGACTGCCAGGTCATGAAAGCTCACCAGCCGCGGCACGTCGACCACTCTGTCGTACATCTGGCGGCGTTCGGCCCTCCACGGCACCGTCGACAGCAGGGCTTCGAGCAGGTCATCGGGATCCTTCAGCCAGCCGGCGCGGATCTCAATAAAGGCGCCGTCACTGAGTTGTCTGCGCTCGGTGTGCTCAAACAGTGAGCCCTGTAGCGCCATCTCCACGCCACCCAGTCTATCGCACATTCGTTCGATGAATTGGGACCGACCGCGCCACAAGCTGCGCCGCGGGTGTGCGACGCGACTGTCGAGTTTGGCGCGGCTACGGTTTAGCTGTGGGTGTTGTTGAGCTGGGCACCAATTCCGAGGTGGGCGCGCTCCGGGTCGCCATCCTGCACCGCCCGGGGGCCGAGCTGCGCCGACTCAGTCCGCGCAACAATGATCAGCTGCTGTTCGACGGGTTGCCCTGGGTCGTTCGTGCGCAGGAGGAGCATGACCAGTTCGCCGAGCTGCTGCGGTCCCGCGGCGTGGAGGTGCTGCTGCTGTCCGACCTGCTGACTGAGGCGCTCAACCACAGCGGGGCTGCCCGGATGCAGGGGGTCGCCGCCGCAGTCAACGCGCGTCGGCTCGGAGTGCCGCTGGCACAAGAGCTTTCGGTCTACCTGCGGGGCCTCGATCCGGTCAGGTTGGCTCAGGTGCTGATGGCCGGCATGACGTTCAACGAGCTCCCGCCCGACACCCAGACCGACGTGTCGTTGGTGATTCGCATGCACCATGGCGCGGATTTCGTCATCGAGCCGCTGCCGAACCTGGTGTTCACCCGTGACTCGTCGATATGGATCGGGCCGCGGGTGGTGATCCCGACGCTGGCGCTGCCGGCCCGGGCTCGCGAGGCGTCGTTGACCGATCTCATTTATGCCCATCACCCGCGGTTCATTGGTGTGCGGCGTGCCTACGGGTCGCGCACCGCTCCCGTCGAGGGGGGTGACGTGCTGCTGCTCGCCCCCGGTGTGGTCGCGGTCGGGGTCGGTGAGCGGACGACCCCGGCCGGCGCGGAAGCGTTGGCGCGCAGCCTTTTTGACGACGACCTCGCGAACACGGCGCTCGCCGTGCCGATCGCCCAGCGGCGCGCGCAAATGCACCTGGACACGGTGTGCACGATGGTCGACACCGACACCGTGGTGATGTACGCCAACATCGTCGACACGCTCTCGGCATTCACGATCCAACGCACGCCCGATGGTGTGACCATCGGCGATGCGGCTCCATTCCTCGAGGCCGCGGCCAAGGCGATGGGGATCGACAAGCTGCGGGTCATCGATACCGGTTTAGATCCCGTCATCGCAGAACGCGAGCAGTGGGACGACGGCAACAACACGTTGGCATTGGCGCCTGGTGTGGTAGTCGCCTATGAACGCAACGTGCAGACCAACACCCGCCTGCAGGAAGCGGGTATAGAGGTGCTGACCATCGCGGGGTCCGAATTGGGCACCGGCCGTGGCGGTCCGCGCTGCATGTCCTGTCCTGCCGCCCGCGACCCACTTTAAATTTAAAGCGTGTCATGCGCCGAGATTGCCGGCATGGTCGTGGTCAGGGCCCAAATCACAGCCTTCACGGCAATCTCAGCGTAGATCTTCGGGCCAGCGCGTCGCGTGCCCGTTGAATGACGACGTTCGGCCGATCCTCGTTTATCACCTTGATCACGTGCCAACCAAGACCATCGACCATTTGGGCACGGCGAACATCTTTCACATATTGCCGCCGGTCGTTGCGATGTTGGTCGCCGTCATATTCGAGTGCCACCAATGGCTCTTCCCACCCCAAATCCAGGTACGCCACGAGACGGCCATCGGTGACTCGGATCTGCGTAAGGGGCCTGGGTAACCCGGCATCGATCAGGACGAGCCGCAACCAGGTTTCTTTCGGCGACTGCGCGCCACCGTCCATCAGCGACAGGGCTGTTTGGCATTGGCGTACGCCCCGCGCGCCCCTGTGGCGACCAATCAACGGCGCCACTTCACCGGCGGTGAGTTCGGTCGCGGCTGATAGCGCGTCGAGATGGGCGACCGCGACACCACGCGGCAGATGGCGGGCCAGGTCGAACGCGGTACGCGCCGGATTCGTCACAAGCAGCCCACCCAGGTCAACAAGGTCCTCAACGCTGATCCGTTCGCGGCGAACGATGATGCCGGGTGGGGGATGGTTGAACGGCCCCACGACCTCTATTGGGGTGAAATCGTCGACCCATTTGGCTCCGTGAAGCGCGGCGGCAGCGCGGCCCGCGATGATTCCCCGACGACCCGACCACAACCAAGCCGCGTAGATGTTGGTCCTCAGCGACCTGGGCGCGTTCTTCGGTAGGTAGACATCCCGATGGATTTGGCGGTAGTTCCAACGTAATTGGCCGCGGGTCAGGGCGCCGCGTGCTATTGCTTCGCTTCCGAGAAACACCCCCGCCACGCGTTCATGATGCTGGTTGCGACCGACATTTCAGCGAGATTGCTGCCATGGCTGTGGACGGTGCCCTAATCACAGCCCCCATGGCAATCTCGGCGTAGAAGCGCAAAAGCTATCGCCAGCTGGGCAGCCAGATCTCCATGTTCCATGTCTGTTGTGAGATGGGCAGACCGGTGAGCACCGGGAACAGCCAGGCGAAGTTGGTCACCACCAGGGCCACGTAGCAGGACACGGCGATCAGCCCCAGCGTGCGTCGTTCAGGGCTCTGACCAGGCCCTCGACCAGGGGAGTAGAGAATATCGCCGCAGATCAGCGCGATGGCCATCACCAGGAACGGCGCCATCGTCGCCGCGTAGAAGAAGTACATCTGCCGGTCGATGTCGGCGAACCAGGGCAGCCACCCGGCGCAGTAGCCGACCCAGACCACCGCATAGCGCCAGTCGCGGCGAACCAGCATTCGCCAGGTCGTGTATCCCAACACCGGCACCGCCAGCCACCACATGGCGGGAGTGCCGATCAGCATCTCCGCCTTGACACACGACTGCGCGCCGCAACCGGGAACGTTCTGCTGGTCAATGGCATACAGCACCGGTCGCAACGACATTGGCCAGCTCCACGGTTTGGATTCCCACGGATGGTAGTTGCCGGCGGAATTCGTCAGGCCCGCGTGGAATTGGAGAGCCTTTGCGGTGTAGTGCCACAGCGAGCGAATGGCGTCGGGCAGCGGGACAACCCCGTGGCGACCAATCGACACGCCAACCTCATGCCGGTCGATCGCGGTCTCCGACTCGAACCAGGGCGCATAGCTGGCCAGGTAGACCGCAAACGGGATGAGCCCCAGCGCATATCCGGTGGGGATCAAGTCGCGCCGCAAAGTCCCCAGCCAAGGCCTGGTCACCTGGTACTGACGCCGTGCCGCCACGTCGAACGCCAACGACATCGCCCCGAAGAACAGCACGAAGTAAAGACCGGACCACTTTGTCCCGCAAGCCAATCCGAGCAGCACCCCGGCGCCGAACCGCCACCACCGCACACCCAGCCGCGGACCCCACACGGTTTCGGCACTGCGACCCTGCAGGAGCGCGACGTGCATCCGTTGGCGAACCTGATCGCGGTCGACGATGAGCGCGCCGAACGCCGCGACCACGAAGAAGGTGAGCAAGCCGTCGAGCAACGCGGTCCGCGCGGCGACAAAGCTGACACCGTCACAGATGAGCAGCACGCCGGCGATAGCGCCGACCAAGGTCGAGCGGCCGATCCGCCGGACGATCCGCACCACCAGCGTCACCATGACCACGCCAAGCAGCGCGCCGGTGAACCGCCAGCCCACTCCGTTGTAACCAAAGATCGCCTCGCCGATCGCAATCAGTTGCTTGCCGACCGGCGGATGGACGACCAGACCGAACCCGGGGTTGTCTTCCACCCCGTGGTTGTGCAGCACCTGCCAGGCTTGAGGCGCGTAATGCTTCTCGTCGAAGACGGGCGTGCCCGCATCGGTCGGCGAGCCCAGGTTGAGGAACCGGGTCACCGTTGCCAGCAGAGTGATCACGCCCGTCGCGACCCAGCCACGGATGCGATCAGTTGGCCCAAAGTCTGCCATCGGAACCAGCGGCCCCGGGCTGACGACGGGTACCACACGCTCCTCCACGGCGACGAAGGTTTCGTGGGGCGGGGCGGTCATCACGTCGATCGTAGGCTGTCCGTCATGTCCTCTGGTCGCCTGTTGCTCGGTGCGACCCCGTTGGGCCAACCGTCGGATGCGTCGCCACGGCTGATCGACGCGCTCGGCCGTGCCGACGTGGTGGCGGCCGAGGACACCCGGCGGGTGCAAACTCTGGCCAGGGCACTCGACGTTCGGATCACCGGCCGGGTGATCAGCCTGTTCGACTGGGTCGAGGCCGCACGGGTGCCCGCCCTGGTCGACGCGATCAAAGCCGGTGCGACCGTGTTGGTGGTCAGTGACGCCGGAATGCCGCTGATCAGCGATCCCGGCTACCGGCTGGTCGTGTCGTGCATCGATGCCGGCCTGCAGGTGCAGTGCCTGCCCGGGCCGTCGGCGGTGACCACCGCGCTGGCGGTGTCGGGTCTGCCGTCGGAGAAGTTCTGCTTCGAGGGTTTCGCACCACGCAAGAGCTCGGCGCGCAGAACGTGGCTGGCCTCGCTGGCCGACGAACGGCGCACCTGTGTGTTCTTTGAATCGCCGCGCCGGTTGGCGGCGTGCTTGCGCGATGCCGTTGAGCAGCTCGGCAGCGCACGCCAGGCGGTGGTCTGCCGGGAGCTGACCAAGGTGCACGAGGAAGTGGTGCGCGGGTCGCTCGACGAGCTGGCGATGTGGGCGGCCGACGGTGTGCTCGGCGAGATCACCGTCGTGCTGGCCGGTGCGACACCGCGTGCCGATGTGCCGTCTCTGGTAGCACAAGTGGAGGGCCTCGTCGCGAGGGGTGCTCGCATCAAGGACGCCTGCGGCGAGGTGGCCGCAGTGCATCCGGGGGTGCGCTCGCGCGAACTCTACGACGCGGTCCTGCGGTCACGCCGCGAGTGAGTTGAAGATGCTAGGCGCCCGTCAGGTCAGGGGGTGCAAAAACCGATGGGACCGTATCCGCCCGCGCACAAATGATGCGGGACGGGTGGCCGTGCCGGCAGCGGTGGCAGTGCCGGCAGCGGTGGCAGTGCCGGTAGCGCGGGCGCCGCCGGTAGCGCGGGCGCCGCAGGCAGCGCGGGTGCCGCCGGTAGCGCCGGCAGCGCGGGCGCCGCCGGAAGACCCACGTGCGGGACGGCCGCAGCCGCCGCCGGGAGAGCGGCCGCCGCAGCCGCTTGGAGATCCCCCGTTGATAGCCCGGGGACAGCTGCCGCCACCGCGGAGAGGTCCGCCGTTGATAGCCCGGGGATAGCCGCCGCCACCGCGGGGAGATCCGCCGCTGATAGCCCGGGGATACTCCCCAAAACCGCCACCAGGGCGGGAAGGTCCGCTGATAGCCCGGGGATACCCCCCAAAACCGCCAACAGGGCGGGGAGGTCCGCTGTTGATAGCCCGGGGATACTCCCCAAAACCCCCGGCAGCGCGGGGAGAACCCCGAGGTTTTTCGGCACAAGCCCCTCGTTTTCAAGCAAAGAGTACACTATGGCGAGTTCGGTCACGTCGCTGATGACGCCCGTGCCAAGCCCGAGGAGGCTGGAGCCGGCGCCGACGACGCCGTACACGACCCCCATGGCTGCGCCCGCCGCGCTGGGTATGGCGGCTACGCCGGCTAGGCCGGCTAGGCCGGGCAGCAGGGCGGCTGGGTCGGCCAGGCCAGGCAGGAGGGCGCCTGCGTCAGGCAGCCCGGGCAGGAGGCCCAGGTCGGGCGCGCCCATGGTCGGTGAACTGGAGACTCCCGGTCCGCCCACGCCGGGCACCGCGTGGGTGGCTGACGACCCGCCCGTGCCAAAAGTTGCCCCCGGCGATGTCGCGTTGGCCGCTGGTGCGATCTGCGGTCCCGGAGGTCCCGTTGGTAGCGCTGGCGCCTGCGCAGCCGGCGGGGCGGGTTTCGGCGACTCGGGCATCAGGACCGACGCCATTTTCTCGCATCCCGCGCCGGCTCCGCCGTTGCCGCACGTTGCTGCGCCCGGGATCGGCGTAGTGACCGAGGTCAGCGGCGTTACCGCCAGCGTCCCACCTAGAAAGGCAGCAGCCGCGGCGCCAATGACGGCGATTCTCATGACGGACCCCTCTGGCAGTCGACTCGCGATCGGCACGGGTCAATGCCTGAAGCTTAAGCGCACGCGGTGCGCAATGCAGCCGTTATCCGAAATTCCACAGCGAGCCTGCTGGGTGCTTCGGCTAACCGACCGACGCCGCGGCAGCGATGCACGGCAGCCCGACGATGGGGGCCGCCTTATGCAGGCATTCCTCCCATTCGGCGTCGGGATCGGAGTCGGCGGTAATCCCGCCGCCGACGCCCAGCACGGCGCTACCCGCAGCGTCGAACTCGACGGTGCGAATCGCGACATTTAACTCGGATCCGGCGATCGGGGACGCCAAACCAATTGTGCCGCAATATATCCCACGACGATTCTGCTCCCATTGTGAAATCAGTTGGCGAGCACGATGTTTGGGGGTCCCAGTGACCGAGGCTGGAGGGAAGGCGGCGTCCAGCAGCACCGACGTCGGTAGCTCGTCGGGAACCCGCGCCGACACCGTGGACACCAGGTGCCACACGCCCGGCGCACGCCGTACGACCAGCAGCTCGGGCACGGTAACCGTACCGGTGATCGCCACCCGGCCAAGGTCATTGCGGACCAGGTCCACGATCATGATGTTCTCGGCCACCTCTTTTGCCGAAGCCCGTAGCGCCGACGGCCAGGCATCCAGCGGCAGGGTGCCCTTGATCGGGCTGGACGTCACCACCGCACCCCGGCGCCGCAAGAAAAGCTCAGGAGACAGCGATGCCACCGCGCCCCACGGTCCGGCAACATAGGCCGCCCGGGCCGGAGAGGTGCGTGCGACGCCGTCGATGAAGAAGTCCAGCGGGGCGCCGGTGACTGTCCCGGTGAATTGTGTGCACACGCACGCCTGGTAGACCTCGCCGGCGCGGATCGCCTCCAGGCAGGCCAGTACCCCGCCGCGGTGTGCCGCCCGGTCGGCTGCGCCCCAGTCGATCCGGCAATCGGGCGCCGGCGCCGGTGTCGCTGCCAGTGCACCGGTTAGCCAGTCCGGCATCGGCGCACCAGACAGGCTTTCGTACCACCACTGCCCGTCTCGGTCGCGACGCAGCACGCAGTCCGTCCAACCGCCGGCGGCTTCGGGGATCCGGTTCGGCCGCCCGTCGGCGCCGCGATCGGGATAGGAGAGGTAACCGACCCAGCCGCCGCCCACCGCTTTGGAATTGCAGTCTAGGTTGCCCTCGGGACCCCGCCAGACTGCGAACACGTCGTCGCCGTCCACCGGTTGTATCGCCACACTCGGTGCGATCACCGCCAGCGCACCGAACCACTCACCGGTCAGCGCGGCCGGCGGCGGCAGACCGAGCCGGCCGGTGGCGTCACCGACCGCGCGCAGTACACGGGGTGGAGCGCCAAGATCGCCGAGCCGGTCGATTCGCACCGCCGTCGCGTCTGAGTGATCTTTAGTGATCATCGTCAGGCGCTTCCCCTTGCGGGGTTTGGGTTCTGGCCTCGCCGCTTCCGGCCTCACTAGGGTGAGGACTTCTGGAAGCTCCGCCGGCGCCGGATGATCCGGCGTCCGCGCCATGGCCTGTACCAACCGGACCCTCGGTTGGCCCAGGCACCGATGGGGCCGTGGTCCCGACTGGACCACAACTGGCGTAATCCGGCCAGTCACGGAGATTCAGCGCAGCATTGCGAGCCCGGTCAACGACCTCACCGGTGGGCGGGCACACCAGCTTCTTGTCGATATGACCCTTACCGATCAGCCGACACGGCGTGTCATCCGGCTGGATACAGCCGTGGTGGACCTGGCTGGAGGCGAACCAGCGATCCGCCACCGCCAACACGGCGCCGTAACGGGCGGTCTTGTAAGCCAGTTGCGGCCCGACCAACCCCATCGCGGCGTCGGCGACCGACCGGCGGAATGCCCGCCGGCCCATACTGCGTTTCATGGCCTCAAGATCGAGGGTTTCGATCACCAGGTGCCCATAGCTGCCCGCCAGCTGTGTGGTGAGCTGATGGGTGGCTTCCCGCCGTAGGTGCACGCAGTGGCGATCCAACCGGGACAGCTCGGCTTTCGCTGCCCGGTGGCCGTGTGATCCGGAGATGCGGCGGGAAAGTTGTCGACCGGCGCGCCGACGGGCGGCAAGTGTCGCCTTGAGCGGGGCCGGATTCGGGTATTCGATGATCGTCTGCTCACCGGTGGCGGTGTCGATGGTAGCGATGGTGGCCAGGGTCCGCACCCCGAGATCGACACCGGCGCGCACCGTCGGCTGGGCCACCGTGCGCGAGATGGTGGGGGTGCGCAGCGCGTAGCAGACCGCGACGAACAACCGGCCCCACCGCTGCGACAGCGTCATGTTGAGGATCTGCGCGCGGCCGGTGGCGAGGTGGCGTTGCACGCGGCGGGTGTTCTCTTTGGAGCGCAACCCGCCGATCACCGGCACCGTGATGGTGCGCCGATCGTCTTCCACCCGCATCACCCCGGTGGTAAACCGCACCCGGGCGGCATCGCGGCGGGCAGACTTAAACCGCGGGAACTTCACGCGGTGGCCTTTGCGGGTGCCGTTCTTGCTGGTCTTCCAATTGGCCAGGCCTTGCGCCAGATCGGCCAACCCCGACGAATAGCACTCCTTGGAATTCTCGGCCCACCACGGCGCGACCGTGTTTTTGGCCCGGTTCCACGCCCAGCGCAGCGACTTCACGTTCCCGTCCACCGACTCATGCCCCGGATCAGTCTTACCCGCGTCGAGGTCGGCCTTCACCTGGCCCAGGCCCAAATTGAACGCGAACCGGCGCGCACCGAAATGCGACCGCACCAAAGCGCGCTGTTCGTCCTCGGCGGGCCAGTCGACCTCGAACTTGGCCGCCGTCACCAGCCACCCGGTGGGCAGCGGCTCCCCCGGCGAGCCGCTCGCGGTGTAGCTGGCGGCGTCCCCGTCGTAGAGCTCGAACAGCACCGACACCGCCTCCACCACCGCCCGGTGCACCTCAAAATCCGCGCCCACATCCACATACCGCGACAATGTGGGCCTCCCATCAGGTTTCGGCTTACCCGGCAGCCGCGCATCATCGGTCAGCTCGGCCACCTTCGCCGCCTGCTTACGGGTGCGCAGCCCGACGACCACGCCACACCACCCGCCTCGATCATCCGCCGCGCCTTGGTGGCCGCGCCGCGTTTGCCGTACCGCCGCGCGCAAAACGAGGTCAAGATCTCCGTCATGTCCCCTACAGGTCCTCGTCGACTTCTGCAGCGTCCACGACCACCAGTCTGCGACCCTGGGCCGACAACGACGCCTCAATGTATTCGACGGCGAACCTGGCGACACGGTTCCGATATTCACGATGATCGTCGTCACCGACCGATCACGAAGCAGGGCAAGGAATTTCTTCCTCGTGCCCAGCCAGCGCCGAGGCCACCTCGGTCACGATTCGATCGACCCGCATACCATTGACGATCGCCCACTGCGTAACTCGCGATACCTGCCGGTCCAAGTCTGCTTCCCGATCAGCAGACGACACCCGCGCATAAACGACCGTTGTCCCAGCCGACCCGGCGCTGGCCGCTGGCGCATCGACCAGAATCAGCCCGCCGACCTTACGCGCCGGAACCAGCAACTTCCCATTACGGAACCAGTGGTAAGCAGTCACACGCGCAATCCCCTGCGACTCCGCCCACTCCGCCAGGTTCATAAACGATAACTATAGGAAACTATAGTTCGCTATCGACCGCTATCACGGCAACGCTTACACACCCTAGCTTGACAGAGTCGTGGATTTTGGTACCCGGGGCGTCTGTCGGTTAGCCGCGGCTGATGTCGCGTGCGGTCGCGAGGGTCGTGAGCTTGTCGGGATTGCGCATCACGTAGAAGTTCGTGATCTTGCCGTCGACAATCTCCACCGTGATCACCCCCTCGAGGCGTCCGCCGAGGTAGAGCAACACCGCCGGAGCGCTGTTACAGGTCACCATTTCCACCCCCAGCTTCGGCCCGGCTTTGCGCATCAGACCAACGATGGCCCTGGCCACCCGCTCGGCGCCGACGACTGGTCGGCGGGCGGCGCTCACCTTGCCTCCGCTGTCGGCTGTCCAGGTGGCGTCAGAGGCGAGCATCGACATCAGGGCTTCCACGTCACCGCTGGCCGCCGTGGCCAGAAACTGGGTGGTGATCTCCGCGTTGCGTTCTGGGTTGACGGCCTCGAATCGCTTGCGCCGCGCCCGCACGTGTTCGCGGGCCCGGTGCGCAACCTGTCGTACCGTCGGCGCCGGTTTGCCCACTGCCTCGGCGATCTCGCCGTAGTCGAAACCGAACACCTCGCGCAGCACGAACACCACTCGTTCGTCGGGGCTCAGTGTTTCCAGTAAGACCAGCATGGCCATCGAAACCGATTCCGCCAGAACGACATCGGCTGACGGGTCCTGGTCGTCGAGGAGCAGCGGCTCGGGCAGCCAGGGCCCCACGTACTCCTCGCGGCGACGCGCGTCGGCCCGCAACGCGTTGAGCGCCTGACGGGTGACCAGCCGGGCCAGGTAGGACTTGGTGTCGTGCACGCCTGACAAGTCGACGTCCGCCCAGCGCAGATAGCTGTCCTGCAATACGTCGTCGGCCTCGGTTGCCGAGCCCAGGATTTCGTAGGCGATGGTGAACAGCAGCGGGCGCAGCAGAGTGAACCGTTCGGCGTGCTCACTGCCGGTCGGTGCGGGCTTCATCGCAACGCGGCCTGTTGCTCGGCAGCCGATTGTGCGAAGCGCTTGCCACCCTTGAGCCAGAAGTACGAGCCCGGTTTGGCGGCCTCGCGCCGCATGGCCCACACGGTGGCCTTGCAGACCGCCTCCTTGATGGAGGCGGCGGCCCGACCCCCGACGGCTACGTTCACGGCGGTGTCGTCGGAGCGCGCCAGTTGGATGGTCCCGTGCGAGCGGCCCAGGCTGATGCACTGCCCCACGAACGCCTGGTTCACCCGCGCGGGCGTGTTTCCGGCGATGCGGCTGAGCACGGTGTTGGCGGCTTGAGCCCCCAACGGCCCGGCGGCTTGGCAGCTCATCCGCAGCGGGTGGCCCGACGGGGCGACGGCGTCACCCGCAGCGACGACGCGTTCGTCGTCGATGCTGGTCAGCGTCTCATCGGTGAGCAGCCGGCCCAGTGTATCGGTCCGAAGTCCGCTGCGGGTGGCCAGATCCGGCACACCGAAACCCGCCGTCCACACCGTGGCCGCACTGGGCACCACGGCGCCGTCACTGAGCACCACCCCATCCCACCGCACCTCGCTGACCGTGTCACGTTCGAGCACGTCCACGCCGAGCCCGCGCAGCTGGTTGCCTACCGAACGTCGGCCCCGTTTGCTCAACGACGGTCCCAGGACACCACCACATACCAGGGTCACCCGCCAGCCCTGCTCGGCCAGCTCGGAAGCCGTTTCGATGCCGGTCAAGCCGCCGCCGACCACGGTGACGGGAGCATCGGGGTGCAGATCGGCCAGAGCAGAGCGCAGCCGCTTTGCACTTTCCAGATCGGCGACCGAATAGACGAATTCGGCGGCGCCGGGCACCGCTGGCATCGCTCCGGTGCTGCCCACGGCGTAGATGAGGTAGTCGTAGTTCAGCTCGGCACCTGAGCTCAGCAAGACCCGCTGGTCACCGGTGTCGATGCGGTCAGCGCCGTCGACGACCAGCCGGATGCCGTCACCGAGCAGCGTGCCGTAATCGACAATGGCCGTGCCGGTGCCGGCGGCCAGCTGATGCAGGCGGATTCGCTCGACGAAGACCGGACGCGGATTGACCAGGGTGATGTCGACGTCGGTGCGCTGCCGCAGATGATTGGCGGCCAGGGTTCCGGCGTATCCGCCGCCAACGACGACGACATGAGTTCTTTGGGCGGCCATCTCGGTCATGGCTGTCTCCTATTCTCACGGGAGGTGTGCCCTTGAGACACCGCGGGCCGACTGGGTGTGACAATCCGGGCCGCGATTGTGAGCTGTGTCACTGGCGAGCCCGAGCTTGCCGCTCAAACAGCCGTGGTGCGGCGTCACTTCGAGCCGGGCTGCGCCGGGCGGTGCATGTTACGCTGCGCTACACCAATTCGTGAACTGCCCGGGCCGAACGACACCCACCAGGCAACCCGCGAAGTATGGAGCTCTTCAGTGCGCATCGGTGTGCATTGGGAGAGGGAACCTTGAAGACGACCATCCCCCTGATTGGGCCGGCGCCCAGCTGGGACATGTGCCCGATCGGAGGAGCCCGTGCCGCGCAATCTGGATCTCGTCGTCACCTCCGTTGCCACCCAGCTGATGGAGGCCACCGGATCCACCGCTACCCAGGTGAGCGAAAAGGTACTCGCGCAGCTCGTCGAGCAGTTCGATCTGGACGCCAGCTTCTTGCGCCACCACGACCACGACATCCGGGCCTCGGTACTGGTCGCGGAGTGGCCACCGCGAATCGACGTTCCAGACCCGGATCCGATGGCAGTTGTTCACTTCACCAGCGCCGATCCGGTGCTCGCACAGTGCGAACACGGCAGGAAACCGGTAGTGATCCGGCCGGACCGGACCAACCGCTCCTTCCAGCGCTGGGTCGGGGGAGCCAAGCAGGTCACCTCGCCTTCGGTGGCTGCCGCACCGCTGGTCTCGGGCGAGATAACCACCGGCATGCTCGGCTTCGTCAAGTTCGGCGCCCGGAAATGGAAGCAAGACGAGATCAACACGCTCGAAGTGGTGGCCGCCCTCTTTGCGCAGCTTCAAGCCCGTATCGCGGCCGAAGAAAAGCTTCGCTATCTGGCCGAGCACGACGATCTGACCGGCCTCTACAACCGTCGGGCGCTGATCGCACATCTGTCCGAAAGGCTCGCTGCGGGAAGTCCCGGACCCGTCGCCGTGTTGTTCCTCGACCTCGACCGGCTGAAGCCGATCAACGATTACCTCGGCCATACCGCAGGCGACTGGTTCATCAGGGTCTTCGCGCAACGCTTTCGCGTCTGCGCGGGAAGTCAAAGCATGATCGCCCGACTGGGCGGCGACGAGTTCGTCGTCGTTCCGAACCAGCCGATGTCGACCGGGACCGCAGAGTCGTTCGCTCGGCGCCTGGGGGCGATGCTACGCGAGCGCCTGGCCATCGGCGGCCACATGATCACCCGCACCGTCAGCATCGGGGTGGCAGTGGGTATGCCGGGGCGTGACAACAGCACCGATCTATTGCGCCGGGCCGACGAGGCCGTGCTGACAGCCAAGCGCGGGGGCGGCAACCAGGTGGCGCTGTCCACCGATGACATGTCTCTCAAAAGCGCCTTCCGCAACGACATCGAGCTCCATCTCCAGGGCGATATCGACAGCGAAGCGCTGCTCCTGCACTATCTGCCCGAGGTCGACTTGTGGACCGGCGCCATCGTGGCGGCGGAGGCACTGGTCCGCTGGCGACATCCGATATGGGGGTTGCTGCTACCGGATTCATTCATCGGAGTAGCCGAATCGACCAACCTCGCCGGTGAGCTGGGCCGGTGGGTGATGCGAAGCGCATGCGCCGAATTCAGTCGGTGGCGATCCAACGGTGTAGGACAAAGTGCGGTATTGCGCATCAATGTGTCGCCGGTTCAGCTGATCACCCGGGGTTTCGTGCGTAGCGTTGCCGAGACCATCGAGGAGTTCGGTATCGACGGCGGATCAGTCTGCCTGGAGATCACCGAACGGGCCGTGGTGCATGACGTCGAAACCACTCGGAAAACCCTGGCGGAACTCAAGGAGGTCGGGGTCCAGATCGCCATCGACGACTTCGGCACCGGCTATGCGGTGCTGTCGCACCTGAAGTCCCTCCCGGTCGACATGCTCAAGATCGACACCGGGTTCGTGCGCGACTTGGGCAGCAACGCCGGCGACCTCGCCATCGTTCGCGCGATCATCGGACTCGCTGAGGCATTCGGCCTGCAGCTGGTCGCCGAGGGAGTCGAGACACCCGCTGCCGCACTGACTTTGATGCAACACGGATGTCACCGGGCGCAGGGATTCTTGTTGTCGAGACCCGTCCCGGGCAATACAATGGAGGCGCTACTAGCCGCGCGCTGGATGCCGCTGCCGTTCCTCGCCGACCGCGAGGTGTTGTCGTTGGGCACCATCCAGCACTGGTGACGATGCCCCGTTCATTGAGGAAAAGCGCGCTGGCCGCTGTCGCGTGCACGGCACTGGTGCTGAACGGATGCGGTGGTCACAGTAGCCCCGGGCCGCTGTCCGCGATGGTCAGTCCGGCCATACCGCCCACCGTTGCGGAGATATCCAACCCGCTGCGCGGCCAATACGAGGATCTGTTGAATCCGCTCTTCCCGCAAGGCAATCCCGCGCAGCAGCGGTATCCGGCGTGGCCCGCGTCATCTGACGCTAGTTTGCGTGTCTCGTGGCGGCAGCTGCAGCCCACCGATCCGCGCACACTACCCCCCGACGCTCCTGACGACCGCAAGTTCGACTTCAGCGCGATCGACGACGCGCTGACGAAGCTGGGAAACCGGAATATGCGGCTGACCCTTGGCGTGTACGCTTACAACTCCTGTTGCAACGACTCCTACCCGGACAACACAAATATCGCGATTCCCGATTGGATGCGCTCCGCTGCCACCAGCTATCCCGGGCCGCCGAACAACCGCACACCCGGGGTGACGCAGGTGGTGCCGAACTGGAACGACCCCAATTACCTCAACGCCTTCGGGGAGCTGCTCGCCGCGCTGGGCCGCCGCTACGACGGCGACGAGCGACTCAGTGTTTTCGAGTTCTCGGGATACGGGGATTTCAGCGAGAACCAGATCGCGTATCTGCGTGACATGTTGGGCGTGCCGGGCCCCGCGCCGGACGACAGCATCGCGAAGCTGGGGTATTACAGCCAATCCCGTGATCAGAGCATCACCATCGACTCCATTCGGCAGCTCGTCGCGGCGAACGTGAACGCCTTCCCCCACACACAATTGGTGGTCACTCCGCAGAACCCGGAGATCGTGGGCGAACTGCTCGCCGACGACGTCACCAAGAAACTTTCCGCGCCGGTGGGCATCCGCTCGGACTGCCTCGGTGTCCAGGCGCCGTTACCTACCTGGGCCGAGTCCAACAACTCTCACTTCGTGCAGGTCAACGATGCGGTCGTAAACGCGATCAAACAGCGACTCGCCTCAGCGTTGGTGATCACCGAATGGTGCCAGTTGCCCAACGGAACCGACCCGCGGTCTTACTACGAAAAGGGCATGCACGACGTCGTCAGGTATCACGTGTCGATGACGTCGAGCGTTCACTTCCCGGACCGGGATTGGGCTTCCGCGATGGATCCCAAGCTGTATGTGCTGTGGGCCCAGGCCAACGCCTCCGCCGGCTATCGGTACACGGTCGAAGCGCGGCCGGAATCGCAATCGATACAGGGCAAAGAGGCGACCATATCTGTCGTCTGGACAAACTACGGCTCGGCGGCCGCCACCGAGCAGTGGGCGCCCGGCTACAAGCTGGTGGATTTCTCAGGAGCGGTGGTTCGCACCCTGCCGGCAACGGTCAACCTCAAGACGCTGGTCCACGACGACTCCAGCCAATCACGCGAGGAGGCGGTTCCGACGTCGTCCACCGAGACGGTTCACATCGACCTAACGGGCTTGGCGCCGGGGCACTACACGTTGCGTGGGTTCGCGGACTGGCAACAGCACAAGCCGGGCGCCTCACACGTGGTGAACTATGGGCCCATGGCGTTGGCCCGCGACGGCCGCGACCCCTCGGGGCTGTATCCGATTGCAACGCTTGACATCCCGCGCGACTCGACGACGACAGCCAACGGTCAATGACGACTCGCAGCCCTACCGGCCCGCGCTCGGCAGGCCGGTCCACAGTCGGGCCAGCGAGTGGTACCAGCGCTCAAGGCACCATCCACCGGCGCGGTCCCGCGTTGTAGTCCTGGGTCATCGTATAGGCCGCTTCATACGCCCCGCCGGCCGCCCGCGTTGGCGGCCTCGGTCGCGGCGTACGAACCGTTGGTGAGCGTCAAGACGTTGACCAGTTGCCGGAGAATCGCCGGGCCCTGCGCACTTATTACCTGGAACATCGCGGCGTGTACCTCGAACAGCTTCGCCACACGCGCCGACACTTCGTCGGCTGCCACGGGAACCACTCGGGTGGTGGGAGTTGCTGCGGCTGCGTTTCCGGCGTTCATCGCCGAACCGACGCCCCGCAGTGGGCCGGCCGATGCCGCCAGTGCTTCCTGATGTGCGGTCACGAACGACATGTGCTTCCCTAACGCCTACAAGATCGACCGGGACGGGCGCAGTGGTTGACTGGTGCCGACTCCCCGATCAGGATGCTGGGCGCCGGGAGAGGCAAACTGATAACCACATAGCTTGCTATCCTACATACTTTTGGTTTAATGAACAGCGGGCGAATCAACTACTAGTATTTGTGCATGCGGTCTTGAACCTTGGCGTTGAACCGCGATGTACCGCTGAGCTCAGAGGCGGCCCAAATGCCGCCCGAGACGTGGCGGCAAGTGCTTGGTTGAGACCGCTGAGGAACCGAAGTGTGTGCCCTACTCGAGGAAGCCATCGTGAACATTAAGGCGATCAGTCCGGCCCACGGCGCTGGCCTCGAAAAGATCACTCGCATTACCTGTGCTCATACCGGAGCGATCCGCGTTCTTGCTGGGTTTCTGCTTCCGACCAGCGGGGATTGCGATCACCCGGCATTGGTCAGCTGAGTTCTTAAGTTCCGATGGCCATGACGACCCACTCGACCGATGGACGGGCAGACGCGACGCGGCGACAGATTTTGCGGGCCGCGTCACGTCAGTTCGCTCGACGCGACTATCACGACGTCGGTCTCGACGGCATTCTCGCCGAAGCCGAACTGACCAAGGGAGCAATGTATTTCCATTTCCGTTCGAAGCATGAGTTGGCGGTCGCGATCATCGAAAGGCAGACCGCCGCAGTTACCGTCGCCGTGGAAGACCTGCTAACTCGGGGGCTTTCGGGCCTGGAGACTCTCATCGACTTCGCGTATCTGGTAGCCGTCCAGGACATCAAGACGGATGAGGTCAGGGCAGGACTGAACCTGCTCGAGTCGGTCGGTCGGTCGGATGGGCTGGAAAGGAGGTTTTTAGAGGGATGGTCCACAGCCTTGGCCGGAGTCGTCAGGCAAGCCATCGCCGATGGCGACATCGACCAGCGGTGTGATCCGCAGGATGTGGGACGCCTGATAGTGTCTCTGCATATGGGGCTGCGACGAACCAGCAATCTGGACGAACCGGAGCGGTTCCTGCTCGACCTGGAGAAGTGCTGGGCCCTCATGCTGACCGGGATCCTGCAACCGGACCGGATCGAATACTTCTGCCAATTCCTCAAGCGGCGCGCAGCACTGGCGATCAACGCGGGCTCGACGGCCGCGGATTCCTGACGACGGGCGAGTCGGACGATCGGGGCCGCGTGGCGGCCGGCTGTTAGGCTTATTTTTCTGGCCGGGAACGACTTGAGACGGAGAAATCCGGGATCTAAGCACGTCGACGGAACTCCGGAGGTACAGAAGCGATGGCGCGCCAGGTTCGATCTGAAGCCACCCGGCGAAAGATCCTCGATGCCGCAATAGATGTGTTCGGCGAGGTCGGGTATGCGGCCGCCGGGTGGAACACGATCATCGAGCGGACGGGGATGACCAAGGGAGCCCTGTACCACCACTTCGATTCGAAGGAATCGCTGGCGTCGGCCATCATCGAGGAAGGGTCCGACACACTGCTTGTCGCGTTCCGCAATGTGTGTGGGTCGTCATCGCCGGCGCTCGAGAACATGATCCATGGCACGTTCACGATCGCGGACGTGCTCGGCTCGGACAAAATTGCCCGCGCGGCTGAGCAATTGACCGCTGCTTTAAGCGGGTTCAATGAGGCGGCCGGACGCTTCTGCGCGAACATAGTTGAGCTGATGGCGGCTCAGGCGCGGCGGGCAAGCGCTGAAGGAGACGTCCGAGGAGACCTCGACCCGGTAGTGATCAGCGAGTGGATTGTCGGCGCTATATTCGGAACGCGATTGCTCCACAACGCTATCTCGGCCAATGGCCTTGACGGGGGCCTGGAAGGCGCCACAGTCAGGGGCTGCCGCACGAGTCAAATCTGGGAACTGCTGCTGGCCGGCATCGTCACGGAAGCGTCGCTTCCGTATTTTCGCCAATTCCTTGCGCGTGAGGCGCTCCGCTATGGCCAGCCCGCTGCATCTTCACCCAGTGACGCCGTCCCGGTGCCAAATGCCAACTAAGAGCCGGCTGAACGAACTGGCCGTCGGGCAGCGATGCCTGGGCTAGCGCTCCTTTTCCCACAACTGCTCAGTCAGATCCTGGAACGTCGCGAGGGCAAACTGATCGTCCGCGCGCATGACTGCCGACCTGCTCATCAGCGCTCGCACGACCGAACCGTCCTTATGCGCCAATTCAACGACCATGTTCGCGAGGGCATGAACGACCGATAGCAGGGATTCCGTGGCCGGAGTCCGGTGGAAGATCTGATCGAACCGCAGCGATAAGACCTCGTCCGGCTCGCAGCCCACCATCTCGGCAAATGCGGTGTTGGTGAACAAGATGCTGCCGTCATGCCCGATGGCGAGCACGGGAACCGGAATCCTCTCCAGCACGACCAACGCGGGCAACTGCTTCAAGGTGGTCATCGGCGATTGGCTGTGATGCCGGTTTCGTCGTCGCTCCACAGGGCGATTATGACCTATGGCATACGGTACGCGGCACGCTTTTTACCAGCTCGACCGGGCCCCACCGAATAGCTTGTGGTGCAACCTAACTCACTCGACTTCGGAGCTGGATGCTCGTCTAGTTCCGCTCATTCGACTTCGGTGGGAGGCGGCTGGTAACGGGGGAACACACCCGTGGGCGGCGGCAGCACGGTGCCGGGGGCCAGCCGCGCGACGACGGCGATGAACGCCCGTTGGTCTTCGGCCTGGCCGAGCAAGTCCAGCAGCTTGCCCGCCGACTCGGGCATGACGGGCTGAACCAGCAGCGCCGCGATGCGGACCGCTTCGCAGGTGGTGTACAGGACGGTGCGAAACCGATCCTGATCCGTCTCGGACTCGCTCTTGCGCAGGACCCACGGCTGCTGGGCAGAAAAGTACCTGTTCGCCTCCCCGAGCATCAGCCAGATCGCCTCCAGGGCCGAATGCATCGCCTGCCCGTCAAAACTGGCGCGCACCCGCTCCAACAAACCGTCGGCCGTGGTCAGTAGCTCGATGTCGGCAGAGGTCAGCTCACCGGGTTCGGGCACGACCCCACCGAGGTTCTTGGCCACCATCGACAGGGACCGCTGGGCCAGGTTGCCCAGCTCATTGGCCAGGTCGGTGTTGATCCGGGTGATGATGGCCTCTTCGGTGTAGTTGCCGTCCTGGCCGAACGGGACCTCACGCAACAGGAAGTAACGGAGCTGGTCCACGCCGAACGCTTCTACCAACGCAACTGGGTCGACGGTGTTTCCCAGGGACTTGCTCATCTTCTCGCCCCGGTGGTGCAAGAACCCGTGCGCGAAAACCTTTCGCGGCAGCTCGATTCCGGCCGACATCAAAAACGCCGGCCAGTAGACGGCATGGAACCTGATGATGTCCTTGCCGATCATGTGCAAATCGGCGGGCCAGTAGCGGCGGAACAACTCCGAGTCGGTATCGGGGAAGCCGGCACCGGTCAGGTAGTTGGTCAGTGCGTCGACCCATACGTACATGATGTGGTCGGGATCGTCGGGCACCGGAACTCCCCAGTCGAACGAGGTGCGCGAGATCGAGAAATCTTCGAGGCCTGAGGAGACAAAGCTGATCACTTCGTTGCGCCGCACCTCGGGGGCGATGAAGCCGGGGTTGGCCTTGTAGTGGGCCAGCAGTTTGTCGGCATACGCCGACAGCCGGAAGAAATAGGTCTGCTCCTCGGTCCAGGTCACTGCGGCGCCGGTTTCCACGGCCACTCTGGTCCCGTCGTCGAGAAGCTGAGTCTCTGATTCGAAAAAGAACCGTTCGTCGCGCACCGAATACCACCCGGAATAGTTGTCCAGGTAGATGTCACCGGCCGCCGACATCCGCCGCCAGATTTCCTTGGATGCCTCGTAGTGGTCGGCATCGGTGGTACGGATGAACCGGTCGAAAGAGATGTTCAGCGCCTCCTGAACGCGCTGAAATACGTCCGAATTGCGCCGGGCCAGCTGCGCGGTCGGTATGCCCGCAGCCGCGGCGGCCTGGGCGACCTTAAGCCCGTGCTCGTCGGTTCCGGTCAGGAAGCGCACGTCGAAGCCGTCCAGCCGCTTGAACCGGGCAATCGCGTCGGTGGCGATGTATTCGTACGCGTGACCCACGTGCGGCGCAGCATTGGGATACGCGATCGCGGTGGTGACGTAATAGGGCCTCATCGTGATTCCACCCTATTGTGTGCCCGTGAGCTCCAACCGCCCCGGTGAACGAGAAGCGCCGCCCGCGCCCGAACCGTTGGCGCCCTTGATCGACGCCCATACCCACCTCGACGCGTGTGGGGCACGGGACGCCGAGGGAGTGCGGGTGATCGTTGACCGCGCTGCGGCGGTCGGGGTGGGCGCGGTGGTCACCATCGCCGACGACCTGGACTCGGCGCGCTGGGTGACACGAGCCGCCGAGTGGGATCGCCGGGTTTATGCCGCGGTGGCATTGCACCCGACCCGCGCGGACGCGCTGGACGATGCCGCCCGCGCCGAGATTGAGCAATTGGCAGCTCACCCCCGGGTGGTGTCTGTCGGTGAGACCGGCATGGATCTGTATTGGCCCGGGCGCCTGGACGGCTGCGCCCGGCTGGACGTGCAGCGGGAAGCCTTCGCATGGCATATCGACCTGGCCAAGCGGTGCGGGAAACCGCTGATGATCCACAACCGGGAGGCCGACGCCGAGGTGCTCGATGTGCTGGCAGCCGAGGGCGCCCCCGACGTCGTGATCTTCCACTGCTTTTCGTCAGACAGTGCGATGGCCCGCCGCTGCGTGGACGCCGGATGGCTACTCAGCCTCTCCGGGACGGTGACTTTCCGCAACGCTCGCGCCCTGCGGGAAGCGGTTCCGTTGATACCGGTGGAGCAGCTTCTGGTGGAGACCGATGCGCCTTATTTAGCGCCGCATCCCTATCGGGGCTTAGCGAACGAGCCGTACTGTCTTCCCTACACTGTGCGGGCCATCGCTGAACTGGTAGATCGTCGTCCCGAAGAGTTGGCGCGAGTCACTACGAGCAATGCCCGCAGGGCATATGGACTGGCCCCTGAGTAGCTTCGTCACCCGGGCGAATTCGCTAGCACACTCACACTGGAGTTGCTCAACATTGGCCGATTCGTTACCGTCTTGTGATCGAACAGTTGGGGCCCCTGGGCCCTTTTGTCATTTTCTGCCGGATAGGTCGTTGAAGTGGTTGCTGAGGTCGGGGTAGAGGCGCGTTGAGCGTACTGACAAAACTTCATCAAACCTCATCACCGATGTTGCGGCTCGTGGTCGGGGGGCTGCTGTTAGTGCTGGCGTTCGCCGGTGGGGTTGCGGTTTCTGCATGCAAGACGGTGACGTTGACCGTCGACGGAATAGCGATGCGGGTAACGACCATGAAGTCGCGGGTGATCGACATCGTCCAGGAGAGCGGCTTCGCCGTCGACGAGCGCGACGACCTATATCCCGCCGGTGATGTGCAAGTTCACGACGCCGTCAACATCGTGCTGCGGCGCGGCCGGCCGTTGCAGATCTCGCTGGACGGCCACGACGTCAAGCAGGTCTGGACGACGGCATCTACCGTGGACGAGGCGTTGGCCCAACTCGCGATGACCGACACCGCCCCGGCCGCGGCCTCTCGCAGCAGCCGTGTTCCGCTGGCGGGGATGGCGCTGCCGGTCGTCAGCGCCAAGACGGTCCAGATCAACGACGGCGGCGTGACACGGATGGTGCACTTGCCGGCGCCGAACGTCGCCGGGCTGCTGAGCGCCGCCGACGCGCCCCTGCTCGAAAGCGACCAGGCGGTGCCCATCGCGACCTCTCCGATCGTCGATGGTATGGAGATCCAGGTGACCCGTAACCGGATTCAGCGGGTCACCGAGCGAATTCCGCTGCCGCCCAACGCGCGTCGTGTCGAGGATCCGGAGATGAATATGAGCCGCCAGGTCGTCGAAGACCCGGGTAGCCCAGGCACGCAGGACGTGACGTTCGCGGTGGCGACGGTCAACGGTGTCGAGACCGGCCGGCTGCCCGTCGCCAACACCGTGGTGACGCCGGCCCGTGATGCCGTGGTGCGGGTGGGCACCAAGCCCGGCACCGATGTTCCCGCGGTGACCGACGGATCCATCTGGGACGCCATCTCGGGCTGCGAGGCCGGCGGAAACTGGGCGATCAACACCGGTAACGGGTATTACGGAGGTGTGCAATTCGACCAAGGCACCTGGGAGCGCAACGGCGGACTGCGGTTTGCACTTCGTGCTGACCTCGCCACCCGAGAAGAGCAGATCGCCATTGCCGAGGTGACCCGGCAGCGCCAGGGTTGGGGTGCGTGGCCGGTGTGCAGCGGCAGAGCTGGTGCAAGCTGACCATCCGGCTACTCGGACGCACCGAGATCAGGCGGCTGGCCAAAGAACTTGAATTTCGGCCGCGCAAATCTCTTGGCCAAAATTTCGTCCACGATGCCAACACGGTGCGACGGGTAGCTTCAACCTCCGGGGTCAGCCGGTCAGACCACGTCCTGGAGGTCGGTCCCGGTCTCGGGTCGCTCACGCTGGCACTGCTTGACCGCGGCGCCACCGTCACCGCGGTCGAAATCGACCCGGTGTTGGCCGGTCGGCTGCCGCAGACCGTTGCCGAGCACTCGCATAGTGAAATCCACCGTCTGACGGTGCTCAACCGCGACGTCTTGACCCTTCGCCATGGCGATCTGGCCGCCGAGCCGACGGCGATGGTCGCCAATCTGCCGTACAACGTTGCGGTTCCGGCGCTGTTGCATCTGCTCGCCGAATTTCCGTCCATTCGGGTAGTGACGGTGATGGTGCAGGCCGAGGTCGCCGATCGGCTTGTCGCCGAGCCGGGCGGCAAGGACTACGGCGTGCCCAGCGTCAAAATCCGTTTCTTTGGACGGGTTCGCCGTTGTGGCATGGTTTCGCCGACCGTCTTCTGGCCGATTCCGCGCGTCTATTCCGGGCTGGTTCGCATCGATCGGTACGCGATCTCGCCGTGGCCGACCGACGAAGCCTTCCGCCAGCTTGTATTCGAACTGGTGGACATCGCGTTCGCGCAGCGGCGCAAGACATCTCGCAATGCGTTTGCCGGGTGGGCGGGCTCAGGCAATGAGTCGGCGAATCGATTGCTGGCCGCCAGCATTGATCCTGCCCGTCGCGGTGAGACGCTGTCCATCGACGACTTCGTCCGGCTGTTGCGACGTTCCAGCGATCGAGGCGGCAGCACCACCCGGACAAGCCCGGACACAGCGCTGCGGCGTTTCGGGGCAGGCTTCTGCGAGCTGACCACAGTGTCGTTAGGCGCCGTTGCGTGTGGTTCGCCTCTTGCGGCGATAGTCTGCTGCGGTGTCCGCGTCTGACGGCAATACCGCTGCGCAGTGGGTGCCCACTGGGTCGGTCACCGTCCGGGTGCCCGGCAAGGTCAACCTCTACCTGGCGGTCGGTGATCGCCGCGAGGACGGCTATCACGAGCTCACGACGGTGTTTCAGGCAGTCTCGCTGCTCGACGAGGTCACGGTTCGCAACGCCGATGTGCTGTCGCTCGAGCTTGTCGGCGAGGGCGCCGACAAGTTGCCCACCGACGAACGCAACCTCGCCTGGCAGGCGGCCGAGCTGATGGCCGAACATGTCGGCCGGGCACCTGATGTCTCGATCATGATCGACAAATCCATTCCGGTGGCCGGCGGTATGGCGGGTGGCAGCGCGGATGCGGCGGCGGTGCTGGTTGCGATGAACTCATTGTGGGAACTCAGCGTGCCGCGCCGCGATCTGCGCATGCTTGCCGCGCAGTTGGGCAGTGATGTGCCGTTCGCGCTACACGGCGGCACCGCGTTGGGAACCGGTCGCGGCGAGGAGCTGGCCACCGTGTTGTCCCGGAACACCTTCCACTGGGTGCTGGCGTTCGCCGACAGCGGGCTGCTCACTCCGGCGGTGTTCGCTGAGCTGGACCGGCTCCGGGATGCGGGGGATCCGCCACGGCTTGTCGAGCCCGGACCGGTGCTGGCAGCCCTGGCGGCGGGCGACCCGCAGCAGCTGGCGCCGCTGCTGGGCAATGAACTGCAAGCGGCCGCGGTGAGCCTGGACCCCGCCCTGCGACGTGCGCTGCGCGCCGGTGTGGAGGCCGGCGCCCTGGCGGGCATCGTGTCGGGCTCGGGTCCGACGTGTGCGTTCCTGTGTGCCTCGGCGGCCTCGGCGGTCGACGTCGGCACTCAGCTGTCGGGGGCGGGCGTTTGCCGCACCGTTCGGGTCGCCAGCGGACCGGTACCCGGTGCCCGCATCGTGCCGGCGCCCACCGAAGTATGAAATCGACACCCAAACCGCATCATAGTTTGGCAGTTCCTTAAGAGGAGTTTAAGATATTTCGCGGTGACGAGCAGCGGTAAGCAAGACCACTCGATTTCGTCGTCCGCCGGGGATCTCGGTGGACTCGTTGGCTCATCACCGATTAGAGACCTAACCGCTGCCCAACCGTGCTCACGCGCCGGCTACAAAGTGGCACCAGCAGGCGGAACATGAAATCCCGGGCCTTGGGGAAAGTGCCGGAACCGAGGAGGTTTTTGTGAGCAGGTTTGCCGAGAAGATGTACCGCAACGCCCGCACCACGACGACGGGGATGGTCACCGGTGAACCCCACGAACCCGTCCGCCACACCTGGGGCGAGGTCCACCAGCGCGCTCGTCGCATCGCCGGCGGCCTGGCCGCCGCGGGCATCGGCCTTGGCGAGGCGGTCGGTGTGCTGGCCGCCTTCCCGGTGGACATCGCCCCCACGGCGCAGGGCCTGTGGATGCGCGGGGCCAGCCTGACCATGCTGCACCAGCCCACCCCGCGCACCGACCTGGCCATGTGGGCCGAGGACAGCATGACCGTCATCGGCATGATCGAGGCCAAGGCCGTCATCGTCGCCGAACCTTTTTTAATGGCCATCCCCGTGCTCGAGGAGAAGGGCATCGAGGTCCTCACCGTCGCCGACCTGCTGGCGTCAGATCCGATCGACCCCATCGACGTCGGCGAGGACGACTTGGCACTGATGCAGTTGACGTCCGGGTCCACCGGCTCACCGAAAGCGGTACAGATCACTCACCGCAACATCTACTCCAACGCCGAGGCGATGTTCATCGGCGCCCAGTACGACGTCGACAAGGACGTGATGGTCAGCTGGCTGCCCTGCTTCCACGACATGGGCATGGTCGGCTTCCTCACCATCCCGATGTACTTCGGCGCGGAGCTGGTCAAGGTCACACCGATGGACTTCCTGCGCGACACGCTGCTGTGGGCCAAGCTCATCCACAAGTACCAGGGCACCATGACCGCGGCGCCGAACTTCGCCTACGCGCTGCTCGCCAAGCGGTTGCGTCGCCAGGCCAAGCCCGGCGATTTCGACCTGTCGACCCTGCGCTTCGCACTGTCCGGTGCCGAGCCCGTCGAACCCGCCGACGTCGAGGACCTGCTCGACGCGGGCAAGCCGTTCGGCCTGAAGCCCTCGGCGATCCTGCCGGCCTACGGCATGGCCGAGACGACGCTTGCCGTGTCGTTCTCGGAGTGCAACGCCGGTCTCGTCGTCGACGAGGTCGACGCCGACCTGCTTGCCGCCCTGCGCCGGGCCGTGCCCGCCACCAAGGGCAACACCCGCAGGCTGGCCACGCTGGGTCCCCTGCTCAAGGACCTCGAGGCCCGCATCGTCGACGAGGACGGCAATGTGATGCCCGCCCGCGGCGTCGGTGTCATCGAGCTGCGCGGCGAGTCGCTGACGGCCGGCTACCTCACCATGGGCGGCTTCATCCCGGCCCAGGACGAGCACGGCTGGTACGACACCGGTGACCTCGGCTACACCACCGAGCAGGGCCACATCGTGGTGTGCGGCCGCGTCAAGGACGTCATCATCATGGCCGGCCGCAACATCTATCCCACCGACATCGAGCGGGCCGCCTGCCGCGTCGAGGGAGTCCGGCCCGGCTGCGCCGTCGCGGTGCGCCTTGACGCCGGCCACTCACGCGAGACGTTCGCTGTCGCCGTCGAATCCAACGCCTGGCAGGACCCGGTCGAGGTGCGCCGCATCGAGCACCAGGTCGCACACGAGGTCGTCAGCGAGGTCGATGTGCGGCCGCGCAACGTGGTGGTGCTCGGTCCGGGGACCATCCCGAAGACGCCGTCGGGCAAACTGCGACGGTCCAACTCCGTCACCCTGGTCACCTAGGTCGGCGACGATGCAGGCCGCGCTGGGGGCACTCCCCTGCGGAGCGGGGACCCCACCCGCTTGCGGGGGACGGCCTGAGGAGAAGCCGGGCAATCCGACCTAGGCAGCGGCTACCAGGCGTGGACGCGGTTTTGCGCCGGCTCCAGCCCCAGTTCGATCAGCAACTCGGTGGCGTCGGCAGCTTGCTCGCAGATCGTGGGGACCTGCACGCGCTCGGCGGCCGTGAAGTTCTCCAGCACGAACGCCGCGGGGTCTTTGCGACCGGGCGGGCGGCCTATCCCGATGCGGACCCGCTGAAAGTCCTTGGTATCCAGCGCGGCCGCCACCGAGCGCAGCCCGTTGTGGCCGCCTTCGCCGCCGCCGATCTTGAGCCGGACGCGGCCGAATTCGAGATCGAGGTCGTCGTGGATGACGATGATGTCGGTCGGCGCCACAGAATAGAACTTCGCCAGCGGCCCGATCTGGCGGCCGGCCTCGTTCATATAGCAGCTCGGCTTGGCCAACAACACCGAGCGCGCGGCTAACCGTCCGCTGACGACTTCCGCCCCGGAACGTTTGTGCGCCTTGAATTTCGAGCCCAGCCGTGCGGCGAGCAGGTCGGCGACCATGAACCCGAGGTTGTGCCGGGTGCGGGCGTAGTTGTCTCCGGGATTGCCCAGGCCGACCACCAATAGGGGCTCGGCCACGTCGCCGGCCGCCTACTCGGACTTGGCTGCGCCGGCCTCTTCTTTGGCTTCTTCCCTCGGGACGACTTCGCCCGCGCCCTCTTCGGCGAGCTCCTCGGCGGTCGGCGCGTTCACCACATTGACCACCAACAACTCCGGGTCGGAAATCAGATTGACGCCCGGCGGCAGCTGAATCTGTCCGGCGGTGAACTGGGTGCCCGGTTCGGCGTCCTCGACCGACACGGTCAACTGCTCGGGAATCGACAGCGCCTCAGCCTCGATTTCGATGGCGTTGGTCTCCTGAGTGACCAGGGTGCCGGACGCGGCCTCGCCCTCGACGACGACGTTGACCTCAACGACGACCTTTTCGCCGCGACGCACGACCAACAGGTCGGCATGCTGAATGGTGCGGCGAATCGGGTGGATGTCGAGCGCTTTGGTCAGCGCCAGCTGTTCCTTACCTTCAATGTCGAGGGTCAGCACCGCGTTGGAGCCCGAGTGCCGCAGCACGGCCGCGAAGTCGTGTCCCGGCAATTCCAGATGTTGTGGATCGCTGCCGTGACCGTATAGAACGGCGGGAATCTTGCCGTCGCGCCGGGCTCGTCGGGACGCGCCCTTGCCGGTCTTGGTTCGCACCGTGACCTTGAGTTCGTTGACTGCGGACTTAGCCATCGTGTCGCTCCTGTGTGCTCGCTACCTCGCTAGGGGCACGGCAAGGGTCGCGACAGTGAGTCGGTCTCCGTCGATAACGGTGCTGGCCAGACGGCCAGCCACCCTCGCCGTACGCCCGGCCAGGTTAGCGCATGAGCACCTCGGAACGGAAATTTGGCACCCGTGAGCTGCTCGACAGCTCCCAGAGCGCTGCGGCGGTAGCCGCGTCTTGTGCCCGCCGGCTGCGGCCAACCGGTTGAGTCCGGCCGACATACCCGAATCTGGGGCCGTCGAACGTGTTGCCCGGCAAGTCCTGTGACGCCGCGTACAAGGTTTGCCGGGCGCCGAAATCGGCATCGGTGGCCACCACCCGAGTGGCGGCCGACATCAGCGCGTCGCCCAACTTGCGGCCCGAGGTTTCTCGGGTAAATCCCAGCGTCTGCTCAAACCATCTTGCTTTCGGACCGCCCACGGGGTGCGACTCCGGATCAGTCAATGCTTACGAATGTATACGTGCAGCTCAGGTTGCAGTGGCGTCGGCAGATGCTTGTTTAGCAGTTTTATAACTTGATAGATCAAAGGGTGCCCGAAGTGGTAAGCAGGCTCAGACGACGTCCGGACGACGAATACGTCGGCGGCGCTGCCGAAAGCTCTACAAAGTGCTTTCGGTGTGTTTAGACGATAATAGGTCGGGAATACGTCCTCGGGCTTTCTTTCCGGTTGAATAGCGGCAAGAGCCCGCACGTGCCGATCGTTGGGCACCAATCGTGCAGCAACAGCAATATATCCACGTTTATTCGGCGTGACAGCGGCTATTAACCCGCCGGGCCTCAATACTCTTAGAAGCTCGGCGGCGGTGGCATCGGGGTGTTCGATATGTTCGAAGACGGATCGCGCTACGATCACGTCGAACTGCTCGTCGCGATAAGGCAACGGGTGCCCCGGAAGTATTACCTCGGCGTGGTCCAAGAATGGGTGC
>DATJBA010000392.1:0-11766 GCA_035515675.1 Mycobacterium sp. | reverse complement strand
GCGGTCGACGATGCGGGCCAGCACGCTCGGCGCCCAGGCGGGGACGTGCAGCACCATCAAGTAGGCGTACGGCACATCCGGCGACAAACCGGCGGCCAGATTCGACAGTGCTTCGACACCCCCCGCCGAGGCACCGATTGCCACCACGCCGCGCAGGTCGCCGTATTCGTTGGTCGCCTCGATCACCACCCTCGAGCCCCTATCAAGACTACGTGACCGAGCGGGCGGGGTAGGTGCACGGATGGTCGATGTTTGCACAAGTTTATCGGTGGTACCGCAGGCAACCGGAACATGCGCTGCGCGGGTCGTCGACAAATAAATAGATTGTAGGCCTCGTCGCGTCCATCGCTGCGATCGCGTAGCACCGCCGACGGATGCACGGTCGCCACCACGACTGGCTCAGGTGCTGATCGCAAGTCAACCTCGGCGTCCAACCGCATCACCTGACCACGCTGAGCGGACACCCCTGGCCGCGATCGTCGCAGAGAGTTAACCAGAATGAGCTATGAGCCGCCCGGCGTCGACCCCCGCACCGGCCATCGTCAGCTACATTCTCGGCGGAATCCCAGACTAAGGAGGCCACTGGCATGACCAACCCTCAGGATCCATTTGGGCACAACCCGTTTAGTTACGATCCGCTTGGCCGCGTCCCATTCGCCGGCCCGCCGGTGGGACCGCCGCCGGTCTTCACACCACCGCCCGCACCACCATACCGGCCGCCCGTCAACACATTCGCGACGCTGTCGCTCGTGTTCGCCTTCGTGTTCGCCCCCGTCGGTGCGATTCTGGGACATCTGGGGCTCGCACAAATCCGCCGCACCGGCGAGCTTGGCCGCGACCGCGCTCTGGCGGGGGTGGCGCTGTCGTATCTCTTCATCACGCTCACAGTCGTCGCTCTAATCGCGTGGGCCACCCTGGCCGCCTCCACCCCCACTTCCAACCAGACCGCCGCACCCGCGACCACCACCACAACGCCGCCGCCCACGGTCGCACCAGACGCCATAGCCACGCTCTTGCCCGGCCTTGCGGACCTCCAAAACATCACCGCTGATCAGAACCTTGCGGTCGGCCAAACCTGGGACCATCCCGGCAGGTCCGACAGAGAAGGAACCATCGACCGTCCGGAGTGCTGGGGAAGCATCGCGCCCGGAACCCCGGATGCCTACACGGTCGACGCCATCTTCGGATACCAGGCGGCGGAATTCTCCGATACGCGCAGCCTGCTCAAGTCGATCCAAGTCATCCAGGCGGTCGCAGCGTTTCGTGATCCGCCCGCAGCCCAATCACAATTGGCGAAGCTGCTGTCCGGATGGCGCCAATGCGGTGGCTCAACCGTAAGCGTGACGATTCCCGGCGGGGAAACCGTCCCATTTTTGCTGAGCGTTCCCACCGATGCCGGCAGCGGCATCACCACGATGGATCTGGCGCCCAAGGGACTACAGGTGCGCTCCGCCCGCGTGATCGCGGCCAAAGCCAACGTGGTCGTCGACCTGTACCTGTCCTACAGCGGCACGACCGACAGTGACCGCCCCCGGCTACCCGCCGTCAGCATCGCCAACTACATCCTCAACAAGATTCCCGGCTAAGGGCCCCGCCATGGTGATCGCCCACCTCAGTAGGGTGAGCATATGAAGTATCTCGACGTCGATGGAGTTGGACGGGTCAGCCGGATCGGCCTGGGCACCTGGCAGTTCGGCTCGCGCGAGTGGGGTTACGGGGACAGTTACGCCTCCGGTGCCGCCCGTGACATCGTGCACCGCGCCCGTGGCTTGGGGGTGACGCTGTTCGATACCGCCGAGGTGTACGGATTGGGCAAAAGCGAGCGGATCCTCGGCGAGGCACTCGGCGACGAGCGCGCCGAGGTTGCGGTGGCCAGCAAGGTCTTCCCGATCGCTCCGTTCCCCGCCGTGATCAAGCGGCGCGAGCGCGCCAGCGCGCGGCGGCTGGGGCTGGACCTCATCCCGCTCTACCAGATACACCAGCCCAACCCCGTGGTCCCCGATACGGTGATCATGCCGGGAATGCATGACCTGCTCGACAGCGGAAACATCGGCGCGGCCGGCGTCTCGAACTACTCGCTCGCGCGATGGCGAAAGGCCGATGCTGCGCTCGGGCGGCCGGTGATCAGCAACCAGGTACATTTTTCGCTAGCCCACGCCGGTGCGCTTGAGGACTTGGTCCCGTTCGCCGAGCGCGAGAAACGCATCGTGATCGCCTACAGCCCGCTGGCGCAGGGGCTGCTGGGCGGCAAGTACGGCGTCGACAACCGTCCCGGCGGGATTCGCGCGTTGAATCCGCTGTTCGGCACCGAAAACCTACGCCGGATTGAGCCGCTGTTGCAGACGTTGCGCGATGTTGCGACGGAAGTCGACGCCAAGCCGGCTCAAGTGGCGCTGGCGTGGCTGATCAGCCTGCCGGGCGTGGTCGCCATTCCCGGCGCGTCCAGCGTCGAGCAGCTCGAGTTCAATGTCGCCGCCGCCGACATCGAGCTCCCAGCGGATTCTCGGGACGCGCTTACCGACGCGGCCCGGGCCTTCCGGCCAGCGTCGACCAGGCGCTTCCTCACCGACAAGGTCCGCGAGAAGTTCGACCGTCGCTGATCCGGCACCGTTACGACTGAGCGGAGTCCACAAACGCTGCAGCGCCAGCGGGCGCGCCTCGCGCAACCACGACCGGCATCGACGTCGCTGCGTCGGTACGCAGGATCGTTTGCACCACTTCGATCAGGTCCTCGACGGGCATCAACTTGCCCGGGATGCAGCCACGCGATACCCAAAGCGGGTAGGCCTGCATGGCCAGTTCGGTGTCCCAGCCGGTGGTCATTCCCGTTTGGCTGTCGCCCTCGCCGCCCCCACACTCCCCGACGATGAGGCAGGTGAAGCCGATATCCGGGTGTTCGGCTCGCCACGCATCAACGAGTCGCTCCAGGGCTGCCTTGCTGACGCCGTACGCGCCCAGACCCGGCCAGGGCGGCCCGAAAGTGCCTGCGTCGGAGGAGAGGTAGACCGCCTTGCCCGCGGAGGCCGTCAAGTACGGCACCGCCGCGGCCGTCGCCAGCGCCGCGCCGATGACATTGGTATCGAAGATGCGCCGCCACGTTTCGGCATCGGTGTCGACCAGGCGCACGAGCGGACCTACGGCAGGTGTGTACACGAGGTTGTCGATACCGCCAAGTGCATCAGCGGCGGCGTTGATGGCCGATCGACACGACGCCTCGTCGGTGACGTCGCCCTCGATGGCGATCGCGCCCGGCCCCGCCTCCTTCGCCGCAGCCTCGATGCGCTCACGACGCCGGGCGAGCAGCGCGATCCGATCGCCGCGCTGCGCAAGGCCGACACCAATGCAGCGCCCGAGCCCGCTCGAGGCGCCAACAACCACTGTCCTTGACATATCCACCCTCTCCTGTAACGGGGCCGTCGCAGGCACAGCGTATCGGCCCGGGACTGCGGCGGACTTCGCGAAACTCGCCCCAGTCCTCGTCGGTCATCTCGACATAGGATGGCTACCAGGGTTTTGACCTCATATCCGTCACGTGAGGCTGACGTACCGTGCCTGGGGGATGGCTACGAACCCAGCCGGATACTCGACCATCCCGACGGCCTCACCGTCTGGTACGAGTACGTCCAGTTTGTCGGCAACCACGTAATATGTTCGTGGCCAACAGGTTTCATCATAGCGGACGGGGCTGTGCGCGAAGCGTGGCCAATGAGACCCATCGAGTGACGGCCCCCGGCAAGAGCCGCGTTCACGCGCTCGCGGAATTGGGTTGGATCGGCGCTTGCTTGCGTCGCCGTGTGCGGCTGGCCGCGACCAGCTGCGCCACCCCGTTCTCGATTCCCGCGGCGAGCTCCTCGATGTCGGGTGCGGTGTCGTAGTCGGCGGTGATGCCGAAGACAAAAGCGTCGGCGTAGCTCGCCATCGCGATGCCGGTGCGCAGCTGAAGCGCAATCGGCGGTATTGGCAGGATTTCCAGCACCTCGCGGCCCATCAGCTTCTGCCGATGCTGGGAGCCGGGCACATTCGTTGCCAAGGCGACGACTGCGCGTTGCGGAAGCCCGGTCAGTAGTCGAATCGTCCGCGCCCACAGTGGGAACGGGACGGCATTGGCCGTCGACATGAATATGCTGCCACCTTCGCGCTGACCGCTGGCTTTGGCTTTCGTTAACCGGGAGTGCACGAGCTTCAACTGCTCGACAGGGTCCGCCTCGTCGACGGGCAGTAACGGCAGCATCGCCGAGACCCGGTTGTCGATTTGGTGGAGGTGCTTCATCGACCGGACCGACACCGGAACCAGGGTGCGCAGCGAATCGTGGTGGGGCACTTCACCGCGGCTGAGTAGCAGATTGCGGTAGCTGTCGGTGATCGCAGCCAGTGCCACGTCGTTGAGCGTCACATCGAAGGACCGGGAGACCTTCTCCATCTCGGCGAGCCTGACCCTCGCCGCGCTGTAGCGCCGCATAGTGCTCACCGGTCCGGTCAGCGACGATTCGGGTGGTGGGTTCAGCAGACTCCCCGTTAGCTCGGCCACGCCCACGGCGGCGTGTTCGGCGCCGGTGGCCGCGGCGACCGCGGTACGCCACACGCCGCCCAGCCAGGTCAATGGGTTCATGCTCATGGGGGGCGGACGCAGCGCAGGCCGATCCGGCTCCTTGGCAGCGCGAATATTCTTCGCGAACGTATCGCCGCCACCGTCGTCGCTGAGCTTCGCCAGCATCCGGGTAGTGGCAATGCCGTCGGCGATGCAGTGATGGAGTTTCATCAGGATGGCCCACCTGTTGTCGCTGAGCCCCTCGACGATCCAGCACTCCCATAGCGGACGTTCGCGGTCGAGCCGATGCTGCATTACGGTCGCGATCACCTGAAACAGCTCGGCGTCATCGCCGGGGTCCGGCAGTGCGGCGTGGTGCAGGTGATGCGAGATGTCGAAGTGTGGGTCCTCCACCCATTCGGGTGGGCCGAGGTCGAGCGGACGGGTATGCAGCATTTGCGTACAGCGGGGAACTGCGTGCACCCGTTCGGCGAAGGCCGAGACAACCTCGCTGTACTGCGGAACCGGCCCCGCCAGGATCGATACGGCGCCAATCGCCAGACTCACATGAGGATCGGAGTCCTCAGCCTCCAGGAAAGTGACATCCAGAGCCGTCAAATGCTCCATGGCACCACTATCCGCCCGTGAGCGGCCCCCGGTCAGAGTCAGAAGTCCCCAACATTAGGGGCCAAAAGCTAGCTGCGGAACAGCCGAACCAGTCATATCGTGAGCAAGTGATGGCCGAGCAATTGAGCGATGACGCCTACGCTTCGGGGGTGCCCCGTGGCGACGTGACCGCTCTTCCCGACTTGTTGCACGATCAGCCACGCGCGGGACCGGTTCGCGATCGTCGCCCGGTTTACGTCGACTTGATGCCGCCGTGCAACGCCAGGTGCCCCGCCGGCGAGAACATCCAGGCGTGGCTTGCCCACGCCCGAGCCGGACGCCACGAGCAGGCCTGGCGTCAGCTGATCGTTGACAATCCGTTCGCCGCCATCCACGGTCGAGTCTGCTACCACCCATGCGAGTCGGTATGCAACCGCGCACATCTCGATGCGTCGGTCTCGATTCATGCGGTGGAACGCTTCCTCGGCGACACCGCCCGCGACCGGGGATGGCAGTTCGAGCCGCCCTCGGAGCCGACAGGCAAGCGTGTGCTCGTGGTAGGCGCCGGGCCCAGTGGGCTGTCGGCCGCCTATCACCTGACCCTACTGGGCCATTACGTGGAGGTCCGCGACGCCGGCCCGCAGCCAGGCGGGATGATGCGCTACGGCATCCCGAACTACCGGCTGCCCTGCGATGTGCTCGATGCCGAGATCCAACGAATCGCGGCGCTCGGCGTGCAGTTGACGTGCGGGCACCGGGTCGATGACCTCGGCGCCGAACGTCAAGCCGGTAATTTCGACGCGGTGTTCGTGGCCGTGGGCGCCCATCTCGCCAAACGCGTCGACATCCCATCCCGCGATGCGGGATCGCTGCTCGACGCCGTGTCGTTTCTGCGCGGCGTCGCCTCCGGCGAACGGCCCAACCTCGGCCGACGCGTTGCCGTCTACGGCGGCGGCGACACCGCGGTGGACGCCGCTCGTGTCGCTCGCCGCCTGGGTGCCGAGGACACTGTCATCATCTACCGCCGCACGGCAGCACAAATGCCCGCCCACGAACACGAGGTCGACGAGGCTGAGCGCGAGGGTGTTCGAATCAACTGGTTGCGCACGATCACCGCCTTCGACGGCCCCGAGCTGCAGGTGGAGCTGATGCGACTCGACGAATCCGGACGCCCGTTGCCGACCGGACAATTCGAGACGCTCGCCGCCGACACCGTGATCATGGCGTTGGGGCAGGAGACCGAATCGGCGTTCATGCGGACTCTGCCCGGGGTGGAGTTCGACCGCGACGGCAGCGTGCGGGTCTCACCGACGTTGATGACCGGCTGCCCCGGAGTGTTCGCCGGCGGTGACATGGTGCCGTGCGAACGCACCGTCACCGTCGGTGTCGGACACGGCAAAAAGGCGGCCCACTATATCGACGCGTGGCTGCGTGGCGGCTCCGGGGAGCGCCCGCCGAAGCATCCGGTGGCGGAATTCGACCAGCTGCACCTGTGGTATTTCGGTGATGCATTTCGGCGGGCGGAGCCCGAACTTTCTCCCGAACAACGGGTCACCGGATTCGACGAGGTCGTCGGCGGCTTGTCAGCCGAGGCCGCGACGTTCGAGGCCGGCCGGTGCTTGTCGTGCGGTAACTGCTTCGAGTGCGATGGCTGCCTGGGCGCCTGCCCGGAGGATGCGGTGATCAAGCTCGGACCCGGTCATCGCTACCGCTTCGACTACGACCGGTGCACCGGTTGTGCTACCTGCTTCCAGCAGTGCCCGGTGCACGCCATCGAGATGGTGGCGGAGCAGAGATGATGCGCACCACGGTGGACGGCAACGAGGCGGCGGTATCGGTGGCTTACCGGCTCAACGAAGTGTGCTGCATCTACCCGATCACCCCGTCCTCGCCCATGGCCGAGCTGGCCGACGACTGGTCGAGCCGGCATCGGCCCAACGTGTGGGGCACGGTGCCGACAGTGGTGGAGATGCAAAGCGAGGGCGGAGCGGCAGGCGCGCTGCACGGCGCCTTGCAGGGCGGAGCGCTGGCGACGACATTCACCTCGTCACAGGGCCTGCTGTTGATGATCCCGAACATGTACAAGATCGCCGGTGAGTTGACCGCGGTGGTGATCCATGTCGCAGCCAGATCAATTGCTGCCCAGGGTCTTTCGATCTTCGGCGACCACCAGGATGTAATGGCGGTGCGCCAGACCGGCTTTGCGCTGCTGTCGTCGGCCTCGGTGCAGGAGGCCCACGACCTGGCCCTGGTCGCCCAAGCGGCCACGCTGCGCACCCGGGTGCCGTTTGTGCATTTCTTCGACGGCTTCCGCACCTCTCACGAGCTCAACACCATCGAGTTGCTCAGCGACGACGACTTACGGGCCCTGGTCCCCGAGGAGTTGATCGTGGCCCACCGCGACCGTGCACTGTCGCCGGATCGGCCGTTCATCCGCGGCACCGCGCAGAATCCGGACACCTACTTTCAGGCCCGTGAAACCGTCAACCCGTTCTACGCCCGGGTGCCCGAGGTGGTCGGGGAAATCATGAGCGAGCTCGGCCAGCGCACCGGGCGCCCGATGCACATCGTCGACTACACGGGAGATCCCGAGGCCGACCGGGTCTTGGTGCTGATGGGGTCCGGCGGAGAGACGGCGGCCGAAACCGTGGCAGCCCTTACCGCGCATGGCCAACGGGTCGGGGTGGTGCAGATGCGGCTGTATCGGCCATTTCCCGCCAAGGCGCTGCTGAACGCGCTGCCATCGACGGTCCGTGTGGTGGGGGTGCTGGACCGCACCAAAGAACCGGGGTCGCTGGGCGAGCCGCTGTATCTCGACGTCGCTGCCGCAGTGGCCGAGGTATACCAGAGCGGCGACCGGTCGCAGTTGCCGCTGGTGTGCGGGGGGCGCTACGGGCTGTCCTCGAAGGAGTTCACCCCGGCCATGGTCGCCGGCGTGTTCGCCGAGCTGGCCGGCGAGCGGCCGCGAGCTCGCTTCACCGTCGGCATCGACGACGACGTCAGCGGCACCAGCATCAACTACGACACCGGGTTCGACATCGAGTCCGCCGACACAGTGCGCGCGGTGTTCTTCGGTATGGGCTCGGACGGCACGGTCGGCGCCAACAAAAACACCATCAAGATCCTCGGCAGCGAGCCGAACCTCTATGCGCAGGGCTACTTCGTCTACGACTCCAAGAAGTCGGGCTCGCAGACCGTTTCGCATTTGCGGTTCGGGCCTGATCGGATTCGCGCGCCCTACCTGGTGCAGCGCGCCGACTTCGTCGGCTGCCACCACGAGCGGTTCCTGCACAAAATCGACGCGCTGGGCCATGCCGCCCAGGACGCCGCGCTCTTGCTCAACAGCAGACATTCACCCGATGAGGTGTGGGACAGCCTGCCACGCACCGTACAACAGCAGATCATCGACAAACGCATCAGGCTGTATGTCATCGACGCGAGCACCATCGCCCGCGAGGTCGGGCTGGCCGGGCGGATCAACATTGTGCTGCAGACATGCTTTTTCGCCATCTCCAGTGTGCTGCCCGTTGACACGGCGATCGCACGCATCAAAGACAGCGTGGCCAAGACCTATGCCGGGCAGGGCGCTGACGTGGTAGCCCGCGAATTCGACGCCATCGATCGTGCCCTGCAACGACTGCATCGAGTCGACGTCCCCAACCAGGTCAGCTCTACCTACCAGCCCGAGCCTCTTATTCCCGCCGACGCACCGGATTTCGTGCGGACCGTGACCGCGGAGATGATCGCCGGCCGCGGGGACGCGCTGCCGGTCAGCGCCCTGCCGGTGGACGGCAGCTATCCCAGCGGCACGGCGGCCTACGAGAAACGCAACATCTCTGCCCTCGTCGCGGTGTGGGATCCAGACACGTGCATCCAGTGCGGCAACTGCGCATTTGTCTGCCCGCACAGCGTGATTCGCACCAAGTTCTACGAGCAGGAGCGACTCCATGACGCGCCGGCAACGTTCCTTTCGGCAGCGCTCGATGCGGTCGGTCTCCCCGACACCCGCTACACGCTGCAGGTATACGTCGAGGACTGCACCGGCTGCAATTTGTGCGTAGAAGCCTGCCCGGCTGTTGTGCCCGGCACGCCGATCACCAAGGCGATCAACCTGGCGCCGCGGGAACCGCTCATCGCCGCCGGACGCGAGAACATCGCGTTCTTCGAAACACTGCCGGTGGCAAACCGATCTATGGTGGACTTCGGGACCGTACGCGGTGCGCAGTTCCTGCAGCCGCTGTTCGAATTCCCCGGCGCATGCGCGGGTTGCGGGGAAACCCCCTACCTGAAACTGCTGTCGCAGCTGTTCGGCGACCGGTTGATGATCGCCAATGCCACCGGCTGCTCGTCAATCTACGGCGGCAACCTGCCAACCACACCCTGGACCACCAACGCCGAGGGGCGCGGCCCCGCCTGGTCCAATTCGCTGTTCGAAGACAACGCGGAGTTCGGCCTCGGCCTTCGGCTCGCCGCTGACACTCACCTCCGCCAAGTCCATCAGCGGCTGATGCAACTGCGCGACGTCCTAGGCGCCGATCTCGTCGACGCCATCCTGAGCGCCCCGCAACAGCGGGAATCAGAGCTGCACGCCCAGCGCCAGAGGGTAGCCGAACTGGCCAGCCGGCTCGATAGGCTTCCGCCGGCAGTTGACGACGAGTTGCGCAGCATCATCGATCACCTGATTCGCCGCAGCGTGTGGATCGTCGGCGGAGACGGCTGGGCCTACGACATCGGCGCCGGTGGACTCGACCACGTGCTCGCCACCGGGCGCAACGTCAATGTGCTGGTGCTCGACACCGAGGTGTATTCCAATACCGGCGGGCAGATGTCAAAGAGCACACCGTTGGGTGCGGTGGCCAAGTTCGCCGCTGCGGGCAAGACGGTGCCGCGAAAAGACTTGGCGCTACAGGCTATTTCGTACGGCAACGTCTACGTCGCGCGAGTCGCCATGGGCGCCGATCCACAACAGACGCTGCTGGCCTTGCGGGAGGCCGAAGCCTACGACGGGCCGGCGATCGTGATCGCCTACAGCCACTGCATCGCACACGGCTTCGAGATGCGCTATGGCCTTGACCAGCAATACCGTGCGGCGGCCAGCGGACACTGGCCGTTGATTCGATACAACCCGGTGCTGCGCGCCACAGGCAAGCCACCCTTCCTGCTGGATTCCCACCGCCCCCGCCTCCCGCTCGCCGACTATCGCTACCGCGAGCTGCGCTACCGGAGCCTGGCCAACGCTGACCCCGACGAGGCCGAACGGCTTCTCGCGCTGGCGCAGGAGTCGATCGACCAGCGCTGGAACATTTACGAAGACATGGCAACTCGGGCTCCGCAGCACTTTCCGTCCGATTCACGGAAGAAGCGCTGATGGACCTGTCCACCTACTATCTCGGGCTGAGCCTGCGCAACCCGCTGCTGGCCTCCGCGTCCCCGCTCAGCCGCACGGTCGATGGCGTGCGTCGACTCGCCGATGCCGGTGTCGGTGCCGTGGTGCTTCCTTCGCTGTTCGAAGAACAACTGCGCCGCGAAGCCGAGCACAACGAGGCGATGGCCGCCCAAGGCAGCGAAAGCTACGCCGAGTCGCTCACCTACTTCCCGCCCACCGTCGATGACGGTGGGGGCCCGCAGCGGTATCTCCGTCTTGTCGAACGCGCGGCGACCGCGGTCGATATCCCCGTAATCGGCAGCCTCAACGCGTCCACGCCCGGGAGCTGGGCGCGCTACGCCCGCTCCATCCAGGACGCCGGCGCGGCGGCGATCGAGGTGAACATCTATTACCTTCCCGGCGACACCCGCGTCGACGGCGCAGCGGTGGAGCAGCGCCATCTCGACGTGCTGGCAGCGGTCAAAAGCGCGGCGACCGTGCCGGTCGCGGTCAAGCTCAGCCCATATTTCAGCGCGACCGCCGACATGGCGCACCGACTCGACGCCGCGGGCGCGGACGGGCTGGTGCTGTTCAACCGGTTCCTGCAACCCGACATCGACGCGGAAACGCTCACCACGGTCCGCGCTGTCACGCTGTCAACGCCGGCCGAGACGCGATTGCCGCTGACCTGGATCGCATTGCTGCGCGGGCGGGTACGCGCCTCGCTGGCCGCTAGCACCGGGGTCGAGCACGCCGCCGATGTGGCCAAGTACCTGCTCGCGGGGGCTGATGTGGTGCAATCCGCGTCAGCGCTGCTGCGCCACGATCCCGAGTACGCGGGTGTGCTTCTGCAGGGATTGCAGGATTGGATGAGCCGCAAGGGATTTCAGGCCCTCGATGAGGTGCGCGGGCTGCTGGCGGCGCCCGACGCCGAGGGCTGGGCGGCGCGAGAGCGGGCGGACTACGTCTGGGCAGTCCGCGAAGCCAACAGCAGGGCCTACCGGCACCTACTGACGGAGCAAGTACACAGGAGGATGAGATCATGAGCAGGTTCACTTACATTCGCTTCTTCGAAGAGGTTGGTATCGATGACGTGCCGGTCGTCGGCGGTAAGAACGCCTCGCTCGGCGAGATGTTCCAGAAGCTGTCCGAGCAGGGCGTCCGCGTCCCGCACGGGTTCGCCATCACCGCCGAGGCCTACAAACATATGTTGGACAGGGCCGGCGCCTGGGACGCGCTGCATGCCGAGCTCGACGATCTCGACCCG
>DATJBA010000391.1:0-16715 GCA_035515675.1 Mycobacterium sp. | reverse complement strand
CGTCCCCGCACTGGTCAAGCTCATGGGCAACGCGAACTGGTGGAGCCCCTGGCGATCCGCCACCTCACTGCGGGGCGACGAGAACGAGCCGGCGCGCGGCGAAAAGAACAGTGCCCAGAGTTGACATCGAGCCGAGGGGTCGAGAAGGAACCGAATTTCTGCTAGTGACGACGGGTCTCCCCGATAAAGCCGGCTACCTTTGCCCTGCCGATTCTTAAGTGTTTGAGCTCATAAAGCGGCTTGCATTCGCCGGGAGGATCCAGATCCCGGCACTTCGCTACCTGCAACAGGTTGTCATTAACCACTTGGGGTACCCCCCGTGGACCATGGTTTTCGCAGACCATGACGGTTTGTTGTGCCGTAGAAGTGCTTAAGGTTGAGTCTCATTGCCGTTCCGGGTCGAGTAGGTCTGCGCAGGAGTGCACCCGGCCGAGCACCGCGTCGAACGGCAACGGCTCGTCCGTCCCGTAGTAAAGATCGCGCATTGCCGTGTCATGTTCTCGTCGCAGTTGGTCCGCGAATGGACCCCCGGATCGAATGCGAGTGATGCCGCGAACCCGCCAGCAGGCATGGGACAATCCGGTTTGAAAGCCTGCGATACCTCGTATGCACTAGAGATTATTTCATCGACCTGCGCCTTATCGTTGAGCAGTTCGCGCACTTCGTCGTTTCCCAAAAGTGCCCAGATGTCGTAGAACTGGCGCCCGATCCGTGGGAGGCCGTCAGTGTCCCTTCTCGCCGGGTCGGACACAAAGTTGTTGACGCGTAGCAGCTTCTCGATGAGTGTCCTCCCGGGATGCAGGATTGTGACGTCAAAGGCGGTGAGGTCATCCCACTGACCTACATCGCGTCCCGCCAACTCACGGGCCAGCAGCGGATGCACTGTAACGCTCAGTTTCTAGGAACGGTCCAAATTAACGCATCGGTATACCGCAGCGCCGCTTTTGCGTGGCCACCGAACAACTCCGAGGTCTGGAAGCGCTCAATATCGTCGTACAGCGCCTCCGGGCCGGCGGCGTCGAGCGCGGCGCCCTCGCGCAGCGACTTGCACAGCCGGCAGTTGTGCTGAGCCGCGCCACGCAGCCGGACCAGCTCGGAGGTGGCCGAGTCAGGCGCACGCATCCGGGCCACCGCGGGCAGAAAGTCGTTGAACACCGCATCGGAGGGGTCGGTGCAGTGATCCCATACGACCGGCCCGTACGTCCATCCTAGATATCGCTCACCGACACCGAGCGCTTCCAGGCCAGCGCGCACCCGCGGCACGAGGTCGGCGATATATACATCGACACCACAACACTAAAAGTGCGGTCCTCCAACTGTTTCCACAACCGGGGCCGCTGCTCGTCAGTGATCGCCGAGACGTCAACGCTGAACTGCTCGGCGAACTCGGCGATGACGGCCTCGGCCTCTGAGTCCCGCGGCAATCGGCTATTGCGCCTGGCTCACCGACGACATGTGGAAGTCCGGTATCCGTAGCGACGGCATCGCCGCCCGGGTGGCCCAATCCCCGCATTCCCGCGGCAGGGTCTTCTCGCTGGCGCCGGCCTGGGTGGCCCGTCGCAGCAGGTCTAGCGGGCTCTCGTTGAACCGGAAGTTGTTGACCGCCGCGGTCACCGCGCCGTCTTCGATGAGGTAGACACCGTCGCGGGTCAGCCCGGTGAGCAGCATTGTGGTGGGGTCGACCTCGCGGATGTACCACAGCGTGGTCAGCAGCAGGCCGCGCTCGGTGGCCGCGATCATGTCGGCCAGCTCGGCCGACCCGCCGGTCATCACCAGGTTGTCGGCGGCAACCGCTACCTTGGCGTCGAATTTGGTGGCCGTGGCCCGCGGATAGGCCAGCGCGTTGATCACCCCGTCGCGGATCCAGTCCACCTGGCTGATCTCCATCCCGTTGTCGAACACCGACACCGTCTCCGACGAACTGTTCACCGCGACGAACGGCGTACACGCCAGGCCAGGTGCCATCGGATCGGAGAACAGCGTCAGTGGCAACTCGGTGAGCCGCTCCCCCACCTGGGTCCCACCGCCGGGTGCGGAGAACGCGGTGCGGCCCTCCTGCGCACCGCGGCCGGCCATCGACCCGGCCAGGTAGATCATCATGTCGGCCACCGTCGACGGCGGCATGATCGTCTCGTAGCGCCGCGCGGGCAGCTCAACGCTGCGCTGCGCCCAACCGAGTCTTGTCGACAGCTGCTCGAGCAGCAGATCGGTTGGCACATCGACGAAATTGGGCGTACCGATACCCGCCCAAGCGCTGGCGTCGCCGCGTTTGGCGTTGATCTCCACCGTGCCGGTGGGCTGGGTGTAGCGTCGGCGCAGCCCCGTCGACGACGCCAAAAACATCGTCGAGACACTGTGGTGCGCAAAGCCGTACAACTGGTCGGTGCCGGTGAACCCCCGACTCAACGAGCCAGCGACATCGGCGAATACCTCGGCGCCGGTACCGGGCACCGGCGCGTCCCAATCAGCGGGCACCCCGGTATCGGCGAGCAGTGGCGCGGCATCGCCGGCCTCCGGCGCCGAGCTAGCCGCTTCCTGGGACGCAGCTACCAGCCCGGGGATCACCCGCGGGTCAACTTCAGCGGACACCACCGTGCCGACGTGTGCGGTATCCCCCTGGCGCACAACCGAAATCACCGTAATGCTGCGGCTGACCGAGACCCCGTTGGTGGTCATCGAATTGCCCGCCCAACGCAACGTCGCCTCAACCTTGTCGGTGACCAGCACCATGGTCTCGTCGGCGCGGCCAAGTTTGGCCGCCTGGTCTAAAACGATGTTGACCACGTGCTGCGCATTGATCATCGGCAGCCCTCGGTACCGGTGTTGAGCACGTTGACGCCCCGGAACAACGCCGACGGGCAGCCGTGGCCCACCGGGGCGAGCTGTCCGGGCTGGGCCTTGCCACAGTTGAACGCGCCGCCCAGCCGCCAGGTCGACGCGCCGCCCACGGCTTCCAGGGAATTCCAGAAATCGATAGTGGTGGCCTGATAGGCCACATCGCGCAATTGACCGTCCAGGCGGCCGTCACGAATCCGGAAGAACCGCTGACCGGTGAACTGAAAGTTGTAGCGCTGCATGTCAATCGACCAGGATTTGTCGCCGACGATATAGATGCCGTCCTCGACTCGGCCGATCAGGTCGGCGGTGCTGATTTCCTCGGGGCCGGGCTGCAGCGACACGTTGGGCATCCGCTGCATCGGCACGTGATGCGGAGAATCGGCATACGAGCACCCGTTGGAGCGCAGCTGGCCCAGCCGCGGAGCGAACACCCGGTCGAGCTGATAGCCGACGAATATGCCGTCCCGCACCAGATCCCAGCTTTGCGCGGCCACTCCCTCGTCGTCGTAACCGATGCTGGCCAAGCCGAATTCGACGGTGCGGTCGGCGGTCACGTTCATCACTGGGGAGCCGTACCGCATGGTGCCGAGCTTGTCGGGAGTGGCGAACGACGTTCCGGCGTAGGCGGCTTCGTACCCGATGGCGCGGTCGTATTCGGTTGCATGGCCAATGGATTCGTGGATTGTCAGCCACAGGTTGGTCGGGTCGATCACCAGATCCTTGCGCCCCGCAGTCACGCTGGGCGCCTTGACCTTCTCGGCCAGCAGCGCCGGCAGCTGCGCGAGCTCGTCGGTCCAGTTCCACACCTCGTCGCCGGCCAGCACTTCCCAGCCCCGCCCCATCGGCGGCACCAGCGTGCGCATCGAGTCGAAACTGCCCGCCTCGGCGTCGACAGTCACCGCCTCCAGCGACGGCACCAGCCGCACTCGCTGCTGGGTGATCGACGATCCGAAGGCGTCGGCGTAGAACGTCTGCTCCTTGACGGCGGTCAGGCCGGCCGACACGTGGTCGATGCCGTCGGCGTCCAGCAGCCGCCCAGAGTACTCCTGCAGCACGCCGATCTTGTCGGCCGCGGGGATGCCGAACGGGTCGATCCGGTAGTTCGACACCCAGGTGGCGTTGGTGTACACCGGTTCGGGTGCCAGCTCGATACGCTCGGTGTTCAGTGCCGCCAGCGTGGTGGCCACGTGCACCGCGCGGCGCGCCGTCTCGGCCGCGACCGACGGCGCCAACTCCGCATGCGAGGCGAATCCCCAGGTGCCGTTGACGATCACCCGCACCGCCAAGCCGATCTCGCGGCTGACGACCGCGGTTTCCAGCTCGCCGTCGCGTAGCTGAATGATCTCGGTGCTGATGCGGTGAACCCGCAGGTCGGCGTGGCTGGCCCCGGCCGCAGCGGCCGCCGACAATGCGGCTTCGGCCAGCTGGTGGCGCGGCAGGTCCAGGAAGTCGGCATCGATCCCCCGGTTCGCTCTCACCACTCCACCGTAACGACCAGCTTTAATACACCCATGCCCGACGCGCCCCGAAGGTCCACCGCGCTGGGTTACGCCTTGCTGGCGCCCAGCCTGTTCGGTGTGGTCGCCTTTTTGCTGCTACCCATTTTCGTGGTGATCTGGCTCAGCCTGTACCGGTGGGATCTGCTGGGTCCCCTGCACTATGTGGGCCTGGCGAACTGGCGCTCGGTGCTGGCCGACTCCGGCTTCGGCAACTCGCTGATTGTCACAGCCGTCTTCGTGGCGATCGTCGTCCCGGCGCAGACCGTACTGGGCCTGCTGGCCGCGTCGATGCTGGTCCGCCGGCTTCCGGGCACCGGCTTGTTTCGCACCCTGTACGTGCTGCCGTGGATCTGCGCGCCGCTGGCGATCGCGGTGCTCTGGCGCTGGATCCTGGCTCCCACCGACGGCGCCGTCAGTACCGTCCTGGGCCATCGCATCGAGTGGCTCTCCGAGCCCAACCTTGCGCTGCCGTTGGTTTCGGCCGTCGTCGTCTGGACGAACGTCGGCTATGTCTCGCTCTGGTTCCTGGCGGGCCTGCTGGCCATCCCCGACGACATCCACGCCGCCGCGCGCACCGATGGCGCCAATGCGTGGCAACGGTTCTGGCACATCACCCTGCCCATGCTGCGCCCGACGATGTTCTTCGTCCTGGTGACCGGGATCGTCAGCACAGCACAGGTTTTCGACACGGTCTACGCGCTGACTGGCGGCGGGCCGGCAGGCAGCACCGACCTGGTGGCCCACCGCATCTATGCCGAGGCGTTCGGCTCGGCGGCCATCGGGCGGGCATCGGTCATGGCGGTGGTGCTGTTCGTCATCCTGATCGGTGTCACCGTCGTTCAGCATTTGTATTTCCGACGGCGGATCAGCTATGACCTCACCTAGTCGCCTCTCCAATACGGTGATCTACGCGGGCTTGGTGCTGGGTGCGCTGATCACCTTGGTGCCGTTCACACTTGGCTTACTGACCTCGTTCACGTCGGCACACCAGTTCGTTACGGGTGCGCCGCTGCAGTTGCCGCGGCCACCCACGCTGGCCAACTACGCCGATCTGGGCGGGGCCGGGTTCGGCCGCGCCGCGGCGGTGACCGCGTTGATGACGGCGGTGATTCTGGTGGGCCAGCTGACCTTTTCGGTGCTGGCCGGATACGCGTTCGCGCGCTTGCAGTTTCCTGGACGCGATGCGCTGTTTTGGGTCTACATCGCGACTTTGATGGTCCCGGGGACGGTCACGGTGGTGCCGATGTATCTGATGATGGCCCAGCTGGGACTGCGCAACACGTTCTGGGCGTTGGTGCTGCCCTTCATGTTCGGCTCGCCATTTGCGATTTTCCTGCTACGCGAGCACTTTCGCATCATCCCGAACGACTTGATCAACGCCGCCCGCCTGGACGGCGCCAACACGTTGGACGTGATCGTGCATGTGGTGATTCCGTCCAGTAGGCCGGTGCTCGCCGCCCTGACGCTGATCACGGTGGTCTCCCAATGGAACAATTTCATGTGGCCATTGGTGATCACCAGCGGGCACAAGTGGCGGGTGCTGACGGTGGCGACGGCCGATCTGCAGTCGCGGTTCAATTCCCAGTGGACGCTGGTGATGGCTGCGACGACCGTCGCGATCGTGCCGCTGATCGTGCTTTTCGTGGTTTTCCAGCGCCACATCGTCGCGTCGATCGTCGTCTCGGGGCTGAAGTGAGGGCCCGATGACCCGGCCTCGCTTTTCCACGCTGGTCGCTGGGGCGCTTGCGCTCGTCGCGGTGCTGTTGGCTGCTACGGCGCTGCTATTGGACTACTCCGGCGAACCCCACGGCGCCAAGATCGTCGTGCAGGTGCGGATATGGGCCGAGGAGATCGGCCCGGCATATAGGCAGTCGTTCGAGGCGTTCACCCGTGCGCATCCCAATATCGAGGTGCACACCGACCTGGTGGCGTATTCGACGTACTTCGACACGCTGCGCACCGACGTGGCCAGCGGCAGCGCCGACGACATCTTCTGGCTATCCAACGCATATCTCGCCGCTTATGCCGACAGTGGCCGGTTGATGAACATCGGCAAGACCCTCGGCCCGGGTGCCGCCTCGGGCTGGGAGCCGGCAGTGGTGGACCAGTTCACCCGCGGCGGTGTGCTGTGGGGTGTACCGCAGCTGACTGATGCCGGCATCGCCGTGTTCTACAACGCGGACCTACTCGCTGCGGCCGGTGTAGATCCCTCCCAGCTCAACAACCTGCGGTGGAGCCCCAACGACGGTGACACTTTGCGCCCGCTGCTGGCCCGGCTCACCATCGACGCCGATGGAAACACGGCGGGCACACCGGGTTTCGATGCCGGACGGGTCCGTCAGTGGGGGTACAACGCGGCCAACGACCCGCAGGCCATCTACCTCAACTACATCGGGTCGGCCGGCGGCGTATTCCAGCGGGGCGACAAGTTCGCGTTCGACAATCCCGCTGCGATCGAAGCCTTTGGCTATCTGGTCGGCCTGATCAACGACGACCACGTCGCGCCACCGGCCTCGGACACCAACGACAACGGCGACTTCTCCCGCAACCAGTTTCTGGCCGGCAGGATGGCGCTCTTTCAGTCCGGCACCTACAACCTCGCGCCGGTGGCCCGCGATGCCCGCTTCCACTGGGGTGTAGCGATGCTGCCGATCGGCCCAGTCGGCCGGGTCAGCGTCACCAACGGTATTGCGGTGGTTGGCAATTCGGCGTCCAAGCACCCGAATGCGGTGCGTCAGGTGTTAGCCTGGATGGGCAGCACCGAGGGCAACGCATATCTGGGCCGATACGGTGCGGCGATCCCCGCCGTGCTGGCAGCTCAACCCGTTTACTTCGACTACTGGGCCGCCAGGGGCATCGACGTCACGCCCTTCTTCTCCGTGCTCGACGGCCCGCGCATTCCGGCGCCGGGCGGCGCCGGGTTCGCCGCCGGGGATACCGCCCTGCGGAGCTATTTCGACGAAATGTTCTTGGGCCGAGGCGATGTCGCGGCAACCCTGAGACAGGCACAGGCTGCGGCCAACGCCGCTGCACAGCACTAATCATTTCATCCTGGCAGCACCAAGACCGGTACCGGACTCTCGCGGATGATCTTGGCGCTGCGGGACCCGAGGAATACCCTGCGGATGTCGCCACGTGGTCGGGTGCCCAACGCCAGGATCTCGCCTTCCTCCCAATCCGCTTTGTCGAGCGCCTCTTTCCAAGTGCGGCCGGTAACCACCTGCAGCACAACGTCTTCGCTGACTATCCCCTCGGCCTTCAGATCCTCCAGGTTCGCTCGCGCTTGCGACGCCCACGCGTCAAGGATCGAATCCTCGACGTCGAGGCCCACCTCTGGTGGATACATCGTCTTGCCACGGACCGCGAAGGTGAGCACCCGCACCGGCACCCCGAGTCGCTCGGCGAACTCGACGCACCCGCGCACCACGTCAATCGAGTCCGGGGTGGCCGAGTAGGCGCACGTGAGCCGTGTCAACTTGCCGGTGTAGGAACGGTATCCACGAGGGCTGATCGCCACCGGCACCGGTGACGCGTGCAGCAGCCAGTCGGCGGTCGAGCCGATCACTACTCCCCCGCCAGCGGGTGGTGCCCCCAGCCCGCGCCCACCGCTGGGCAATGACCCCAGCACCAGGACCTCGGCGCCGACTTCCCCGATTATCTCGACCAATCCGCCCGACACCGACCGGTGCGCGCGGTGGACGTAAGTGACCTCGATCCCGTCGGCCAAGTTGTGGAGATAACGCGCGGCCTCCTTCGCCGAGTCCGCAGCCAGATGGTCCGCCCGGTACTCGTACTCGGTGTCAATATGGGCCAGCGACGGTTTCAGCCACGGCTTGGGCACGATGGTCGCCACCGTGAGTGACGTACCCAGGGTCCGCGCGGTGCGGACGGCCAGGTGCAACCCCGACAGGCCGACCTTGTCGGACCGGTAGCCGACGACGACAGTCACCCGATTTCCTTCGGTGGATGGTCGTGCATTTTGTGTTCCTGCGCTCCGGTGCTCGGGACGAAACCGTCACCGCCATGGTTGAGCGCGCTGTGGTGGCGACCCCACACAAAGTAGAAGATCAGCGCCAGCGAGACCCATCCGCTGAACGCGATCCAGGTGTACCAGTGCAAGCTGGCGAGGATGTACCCGCATGCCAACACCGATAGGACGGGCGTGACGGGGTAACCAGGCACCTTGAACGCCCGTGGCAGGTCGGGCTGGCGCACCCGCAGGATGATCACCCCGACAGACACGACGATGAACGCGGTCAGCGTGCCGATGGACACCATGTCCGCCAGCTTCTCGAGCGGTATGAAGGCGGCCAGGAGTGCCGCGACGGTTGCGACGATCACCGTGTTGGTGACCGGGGTCATCGTGGTTGCATTCACCGTCGCGAACCGCGACGGCAGCAGTCCGTCGCGGCCCATGGCGAACAGGATGCGGGTCTGGCCGTACATGGTGACCAGCGTGACCGTGAAGATCGAGATCACCGCGCCCGCAGCCAGAATCGTGCTCGCCCACCTGCCGTGCGTGACGTTGTCGAGGATCGTGGCCAGCCCGGCCTCCTGCTGCCCGGCGAAGTTCTGCCACGGCTGGGTACCCAGCGCGGCGAGTGCAACGAACACGTAGACGCAGGTGACGATCATCAGCGCCGCGATCAGTGCGCGCGGCATGGTCTTCTGCGGGTTGTGCACCTCGTCGCCCGCGGTCGACACCGCATCAAGGCCGATGAACGAGAAAAAGATCGTGCCCGCCGCCGAGCCGATGCCGGCGACGCCGAACGGGGCAAAGTCCTTGAGCTGGTTGGCGTCGAACGCGCTGAACGCGATGATCACGAACATGGCCAGCACGCCGAGCTTGATCAGCACCATGATCGCATTGACCTTCGCCGATTCGCTGGCGCCCCGGATCAACAACAGCGCACACATTCCGATCAGGATGATCGCCGGCAGGTTTATCCAGCCGTGTTCCGAATCCCACGGCGCCGTCGATAACGCTTGCGGCATCTGGAATCCGAACAGATTCTTCAGCAGCTTGTTGACGTAGCCGCTCCAGCCGACCGCGACCGCGGCAGTGGCCACCCCATATTCCAGCAGCAGGCAGGCCGCCACGCCCATCGCGACGACCTCACCCAGCGTGGTGTACGCATAGGAGTACGACGAACCCGAGACCGGCACCGCCGAAGCCAACTCGGCGTAGCAGATGGCCGCGAGCCCGGCCGCGATGCCGGCGACGATGAACGAGACGATCACTCCCGGACCGGCTTCCGGCACCGCCTGCGACAGTACGAAGAAAATACCGGTACCGATCGTCGAGCCAACCCCGAACATGGTCAGCTGGAACGTGCCGATACTGCGCTTGAGGTGGTCCGAAGCCCCGAATGCGACGGGAGCGCCGCTCACCGGGCGGCGCCGCAGCATCTGCTCGGTCAGCCTGATCGACGTGGGTGGCAATTGCGCCTCCTGTTGTCCGATCAGCTGATTATGAGTCAGCCTCCCGCAACGCCGCAGCGAACTGAAGAACCGCCCAGTCGATCTCCTGCTCGGTAATGACCAGCGGCGGGGCGAACCGCAGCGTGGAGCCCTGGGTGTCCTTCACCAGCACACCGTGGTCGGCTAGCCGCAGGCTCATCTCCTTGCCGGTGGCCAGCGTCGGTTCGATGTCGACGCCGGCCCACAATCCAAGGCCACGCACCGCCACCACGCCGTCGCCGATCAGTTCCCGTAGACGCCGATGCAGGTGCGCGCCCAATTTTACCGAGCGAGCCTGGAATTCCCCCCGCGCCAACATGGAGACCACCGTGGTGCCGATCGCCGCGGCCAACGGGTTGCCGCCGAAGGTCGAGCCGTGTTCGCCGGGACGCAGCACGCCGAGAATTTCACGGTCTGCGACCACCGCCGACAGCGGAACCACGCCACCGCCCAGTGCCTTGCCGAGCAGGTAGACATCCGGTATGACGCCCCACCGGTCGCAGGCGAACGTGTAACCGGTGCGAGCCAGCCCCGACTGGATTTCGTCGGCAATCATCAGCACGTTGTGCTCGCTGCACAGCGCACGGACGGCCGGCAGGTAGTCGTCGGGCGGGACGATGACTCCCGCCTCGCCCTGGATCGGCTCCAGCAGCACAGCCACCGTATTGTCGTCGATGGCCTGGGCCAGTGCCGCGGCGTCGCCGAAGGGTACCGAGCGGAATCCCGGTGTGAACGGTCCGAAGCCGTCCCGCGCCGTCGGATCCGACGAGAAGCTGACAATGCTGATCGTGCGGCCATGGAAGTTGTTGTCGGCCACGATAATGTTCGCTTGGCCCGCGGGAACGCCTTTGACGTCGGCACCCCACTTGCGGGCGACTTTGAGACCGCTTTCCACGGCTTCAGCGCCCGAGTTCATCGGCAGCACCATGTCTTTGCCGCACAACCGGGCAAGCGCGGCGCAGAACGGTCCGAGATCATCGGAATGGAATGCGCGGCTCACCAATGTGACGGTGTCGAGCTGGGCATGGGCCGTCGCGGTGATCTCGGGGTTGCGATGACCGAAGTTGACCGCCGAGTAGGCGGCCAGACAATCCAGGTAGCGCCGGCCTTCGACATCGGTAATCCACGCACCCTCGGCACTTGCCGCCACCACGGGTAAGGGCGAATAGTTATGTGCCGCATGCCTTTCGGCTAACGTGATCGCGGTCTCGGCTGCGTTCGCGGCGACCCTTTCGCCCAGGGCGTCCAGAATCGTCATGGAAATACCTCCAATGTGCAGCACTTGACGGAACCGCCGCCCTTGAGCAGCTCGGACAGATCCACGCCGACTGGCTCGAAGCCGGCTTCACGCAGCTGCGTGGCAAAACCCGTTGCGGCAGAGGGAAGTACAACGTGCAGGCCGTCGGAGACGACGTTGAGACCCAGCACGTACGCGTCGGCGCTTGCCACCACGATCGCATCGGGAAACAGCGCACGCAGTTGGTCGGCCGCTGCCGCGCTGAACGCTGGCGGGTAAAAGGCAATTGTGTGGTCGTCGAGAACAGCCAGTGCGGTGTCGAGGTGATAGAAACGCGGGTCCACCAGCTCCAGCGAGACGACCGGCACCCCCAGCGCCGCGGAGATTTCCGAGTGCGCACGCCGGTCGGTGCGAAAGCCGTAGCCCGCCAACACAATTTCGCCGACCATCAGCAGGTCGCCCTGTCCCTCGTTGACATGACGCGTGGACACGGGCCGATAGCCAACCGACGACATCCACTTGCCGTAGGCCTGCGATTCGCCGGCCCGCTCGGCGAACCGGAATCTGGCGACGATAGCGATGTCATCCGCAATGAACCCGCCATTAGCGGCGTAGACCATGTCCGGCAACCCGGGCACGGGCTCGATCACATCCACCCGGTGCCCCAGCCCAAGGTAGGTCCGGTGCAGGCCCTCCCACTGCGCTTGCGCGACGCGCACGTCGACGGGTGCGGTGACGTCCATCCAGGGGTTTATCGCGTACTCGACAGCGAAAAAGGCCGGCGGGGTCATTGCGTACCGGCGAGTCCGGGGAGTGCGGCTGGGCTTGGGGGGCTTGGCGTCTTGCCGCGCCACAGGGGCGGGTGCGGCGACGTAGTAATCCGTCATAAATCAACGATATTTTGGGCCTACTGGACAAGCAAATGACGATTCTTGCGTGTCTATAGCTGATTTATTGCGCTAGAGTCTGTCTTGCAGCGATTTGTTGTGCGTCACCGGAAAGGAGGGTGATGGACCGCCTGGATGACACCGACAAGCGCATACTCGCCGAGCTGACCGAGCATGCGCGGGCCACCTTCGCCGAAATCGGCCAGAAGGTGAATTTGTCCGCACCGGCGGTGAAGCGCCGCGTCGACCGGATGCTCGACAACGGAGTGATCAAAGGCTTCACCACCGTCATCGACCGCAATGCGCTCGGCTGGAACACCGAGGCCTATGTGCAGGTGTTCTGCCACGGCACGATTGCGCCCGATCAGCTGCGAGCGGCTTGGGTGGACATGCCCGAGGTGGTCAGCGCGGCAACAGTGACCGGCACGTCCGACGCGGTCCTACATGTTCTGGCCCGCGACATGCGGCACCTAGAGACGGCCCTCGAACGCATCCGGTCGAGTGCAGACATCGAACGCAGCGAAAGCATCGTCGTGCTGTCGAACCTCATCGACCGCATGCGGCAATAGCGGCCGGTCAGCACAGCGTCAACCCCGGGCGAACCAGCGCGCCAACCTGGACGACGATGGGCTCGGCGGCCGGCGAAATGCATAGGGCCACGGCTGGTTTCGTTCGGGGACCGAACTAGCCCGGGCCTGCTCGCCACTCAGCCGCGCTGCGTGCGCGACGGTTGGCAGAACCTGTGACCATGCCGCGCCCGATCGCCGACACCTGACCACCTTGGGTATGAACGCCTACGCCGCCAGCGGGGTCATCGGCTATCCGTCGCGAGCCACTGCTGACAAGGGCCAAGCAGTTCTTGACCACCTCGGCCAGGCGGCCGGCAATCTCATCGCCCTGTTCACCAAGTAGTGCCCCTCCAAAACTGCGTCGTGACGGCTACCGTCCGCCGCGCTCCCGTCCGCCGCCACGCATGATTCGAGATCGGACGTTCCCGAGCAGGCGAAACAGCTCCATGCACAAAACCGCTGACCTGGGCAGCCTCACCCAGGACCACCTCAACTCCGTCGCGGCCAAACTCAACCACCGCCCCCGGCGGGTACTGGGCTGGATCACCCCAGCCGAAGCGTTCGACAGGGTCCAGCAGGCAGCGCGGCTTGCCTCGGCATAGGTGATCCGATGGTGCGGCTGCGATCATGGCCCCATGACCGACGGCGGGCTTCCCAAGCTTGACGTCGCCCGCATCCAACGCTGGTGCGACAGCCAGGTTCCCGAGCACATCCGCAGCGAGATCCGCATCGAATGCGACGTCAACCCAAGGCATTTGACCATTTGCGAATGCCGACCGCCGTGGCGCGAGGGCCTCGGACCCGGCTGGACCCGCTTCCCGATAGCCCGTCTGCGTTACACCAAGACCACTGGTCTGTGGACCCTGTATTGGCGTGACCACAACCTCAAATACCACCGGTACCAACCAGTTGACCCCAGCCCCCGAGTCCAAGACCTACTCGACTACCTCGATCGCCGAGCCGATCCCATTTTCTGGGGATAACAACCGACTACCCTTGCCCCAGTGATGCGCTGACCAGTTGAGCCCAGGGTCCATTTCGAGACAGGGTCACCCTCTGCGGTCATATATCGCGTCGGCCCAATTCACTTGTTCTTCAAAGCCTAGCAATGTCGCTAGCGGCTCACAGCCGGCCGCGACTTCGTGTGCGTTGCGACGTGGAACTCAGCGCCCCGAGCGCGGCGGTGAGCTCGGCTATCGGAATGTCCTCCAGGTGCTCGACGGCGGCGATGATGTTGGCCCGAAGGCCGTCATCGGCGAATGGCTCTCCCAGCCAGTGGAACTTGTCGACGACACGTTCCCACGACATCGGCCGCGTCGGTGATCCTTCGAAGTCGGATTGCTCGCGATCGAAGGTGCGCCCGTCGTGCAACATGACGTGGACCCGGGCCGAAGTCCGTTGCGGGTAGGCCGCGGTCAAATCCGGGGCGGCGCGCACCTCGACGCGGCTCAACAGATCTTGCACATCGCTGCCGCGGACTCGCTTGGTCTCCAGCTGTTCGGGTCCGACCTGCCCGTCCAGAAGAGCCACCGCGCACAGGTATTTCAGGTTGTAGTCGGCCTGCTCCTTGGTCTGGGGGTGGTCCTTGTTGCCGTAGCTGCCGCCGCCGGCGAAGTCGTAGGCGCCCTGGAAGACCTCCAGTGTCACGCGGGCGACATCGCCGCCGGTGAGGTCGTGTTGGTCGCGGATGGCCAGCGTGGTGTCGATGATGGCCTGGCCGTGGATCAGCGAGCAGTACTGTTTGAGATAGGTCTGCTCGACGGCGGTCAGCAACCGGTTGTCGGTGCGGAAGTCGATCGGCTGATCAAGCAACTGCACCAAGCCCAGGGGGCCATCGATGAGCGACTTGGGGCCGGTGACCCCGCGCGCGGCCAACAGCGTCGTATACACCGCGCGCATCCCGGTGATGGCCGGGCTGATGCCTTTCCAGTTCGACACCGGTTCGGCGTGCACCGCCGCCAGCGACACGTTGTCGGCAGTGGACGCGGCGATGGCCGACGCGGTGTGGTCGGCGTCGAGTCGTAGCAGCTTGGATGCCCCGGCCGCAACAGACATCGCCAGCTGAAGCGCGTGGTTGAGTCCGCGCGCCATCAGCGGAACCTGCGCGCTGAAGCGGCATTGCACCTCGTAGGCCAGCGCCAGCGCCAGCAAGAAGTCCGCGCCGTTAGCGTCGACATGTTCGGCCATCGCCAGGATGGCACCGAAGTTGTCGGCGGGGTGACACAGCCCACCAGGAGTCAAAAAGGTGTCGAGCAGATCGGGATAGCGCACCAGCACGGCGTTGAAGAACGCCGCTTGATCGACTGAGGCGCGTCCTCCGCCGATAAACGTGGCGGTGGGCCGGCTGCTGAACTGTTCCGCGTGGGCAAGTATCTCCGGGATCAGCTCGCCGTCGAGACCTCCCAGCGCACACGCGATGCTGTCGAGCACATTGCGCTTGAGCATCCGCAAAGACGCAGCGGGAATATCGGAGGCCTTTGCATCGAAGACGAACTGGCCAAGCTCATCCACCTGGCTTCCTGTCACCTGGCTTCCTGTCATCTGATTCGTTTCCGTCCTATTCTGTCGCCTTGGGCGCACGACGGTGGGTAGGGGATAGCGGTCCTGAAGCCGCGCGACGCGCGCTGGGACCGGCTGTACACAACTATGCCGTTGTTAGAGCAGTCCGAGCAGTCGCAGGTCGGTGATGTATTTGACGATCACCTCCGGCGTCACATGCCGAATGTCCTTGTCCGGGCCGATTTTCGCTTCCTGCACCGCCGCGCGGAACCGATCTGTCGGCGCCATTGGCCCGCACACCGGCCTCTCGGGCTTTTGGAAGACCTGCAACAGCGGCAGCGCCGCGGCCTGGCGCTGCCGATCCGGCAGATGCATCAGATGAATCAACCCGGTGCTAGGGAGAGTCGACGTTCCGGAACGGACTTTCACCGCGGCCGGCGAGCGGCGGCCGCTCCCCCGCCGGGGGACTCTTTCGCGGTCAACAACACTTGTTCGGGTCTGGTCCTGATCAGTAACGAACTGCAGGACGACTCTGACCGCGCCGTCGCTGACCCAGCCGGGGCTGGTCTGTCGAACCAGATCGCCCGGTCGGTTGATGCAGCGTTCTTTGCCGACACGACCGCCAAAGGGCCTGACGGTCTGCTACCTGCACTCGATAACGATCGAGGCCACTGCTAGTCCAATCGCCAGGCGTCCGGCCTTGACCTCTTAAGGTAGCGACGCTACTGTATCATCGCTACCCTAGAGTGTGGAGGACGTTGATGCTGCAGCGGTTGGCTCGGTATGTTGTCGCGGCTCCGCGGCTGGTGTTGGGGGCGGCGTTGTTGGTGGCGGTGGCCGCCGCTGTGTTTAGTCTTCCGGTCACCACGCATCTGGCGGCCGGTGGGCAGCAAGACCCGACGTCGGAATCGGCCCGGGTGGCCCAGATTCTCGTCGAGCAGTTCGGTATCAGCGACCAGTCGTTGGTGTTGATGCTCAGGAGCGACGAAGGCGCCAAAAGTCCGGCGGCGACTAGGGTTGCCGATGAATTGGAAGGTGAGCTGCGCCGCTCTGGTGTGGTGCTCAATGTGGCTTCAGCGTGGAAAGTACCGCCGTCGGCGGCAGCGGAACTGTTCAGCAAGGACGGCAAGTCAGGGATGATTGTCGCCGGTCTGATCGGCGGCGAGAACGATGCACAAAAACATGCCGCCACGTTGATCAAGAGGCTCGGGCACGACCGGGATGGGGTATCGGTGCGGGCCGGAGGCGTGGCCACTGTGTACAGTCAGATCACCAAACAGACCGAGCGTGATCTGATGCGCGTGGAATTGATCACGATTCCGGTGATCTTCGTTGCCCTGGTGTGGATTTTCGGTGGCCTCAACGCGGCGTTACTTCCGCTGGTGGTCGGGGTCTTTTCCATTCTGGGCTCGATGTCGATCCTGCGTGCGCTGAGCTATGTCACCGATGTTTCGGTGTTTTCCCTCAATCTGAGCACTGCGCTTGGGTTCGGGTTGGCGATCGACTATTCGCTGCTGATCATCAACCGTTATCGCGAAGAAGTCGCCCACGGGATGACTCGAGAGGATGCGCTGGTGTTGACGATGCGTACCTCGGGACGGACGGTGTTGTTCGCAGCGTTAACTGTTGCCCTTGCCCTGGTTTGCATGGTGCTGTTCCCGATGTATTTCCTGCGGTCCTTCGCCTACGCCGGGGTGGCGGTGGTGGCTATGGGCGCTCTGGCGGC
>DATJBA010000390.1:0-2865 GCA_035515675.1 Mycobacterium sp. | reverse complement strand
CCGCGACTTCAGGCAGCGCGCCACAGCTCTGCCCGCCGCCGTGGAGGCCGACAAGCCCGCCCACCCCGGCAAGCCGGCGCGCACCAGGGTCTGGCGACAGTTCTCCACGATCACGCGCCGCCAAGTGCGGCTGATCGTGTCCGACCGCGGATACTTTGCGTTTTTGGCGGTGCTTCCGTTCATCCTGGGCTTGCTCTCGCTGGCCGTGCCCGGGCACGTCGGCTTCGGGATCCCCAATCCGCTCGGGGACACCCCCGACGAGCCGGGCCGGATCCTGGGGCTGGTCAACATCGGCGCGGCATTCATGGGCATCGCGCTGACCATCCGCGACCTGATCGGTGAGCGGGCGATCTTTCGGCGCGAGCAAGCCGCCGGGCTGTCGACGTGGGCGTATCTGCTGGCCAAGATCTGCGTGTATGGCACCGCCGCGGTGATTCAGTCGGCGGTCCTGACCGCGATCGTGGTGTATGGCAAGGGCGCACCGACCCGGGGTGCGGTACTTCTGGGCAGTGCCAGCTTGGAGTTGTTCGTCGATATCGCCGCCACCTGCGTCGCCTCGGCCATCCTGGGCCTGGCGCTATCGGCGTTGGCCCGCTCCACCGAGCAGATCATGCCGATACTGGTGGTCTCTGTAATGGCGCAGCTGGTGTTCTCCGGCGGCACGATCCCGGTGACCGACCGGCTGATGCTCGACCAGATGTCGTGGGCCACCCCGGCCCGCTGGGGTTTCGCCGCCGCGGCCTCCACGACCGACCTACCCTTGCTCGAAGCCAGGCCGCTGAGCCCCACGGACCCACACGGGATACACCAGCCGTCGGCGTGGCTGTTCGATATGGCCATGCTTGCCGTCCTCAGCTTGTTCTACGCCGGCTTCGTACGGTGGAAGATCCGCCTGACCCACGACTAACTTAGGGCCCCGCGCGCCTGAGTCGGCGATGTCCACCCATCGTTCTCCGCGCAGATCCCTTGCACCAGATAGGTTTTTGAACTATCCCTGTGATGATCCCACAGCCAGCCCGGGGATGTCCGCTATAGATGGCGACCGATATGCGGTTTGCACCGTGTGTCGATTGCGGTGGCCGAAGCTGTCTTCAGCGGACAACAGCCAGACCTAACTTCAGCGATCAACGACGATGTCGCGGCTCACTTTAATTCCTACCGTTGTCACATGTCACATTGCCACACCCATCCAGGAGCACACATGAACCTGCGGGCACTGCCCGAGTTACGGGCGGCGAAAGATCCCGACAGGCCTGCCGTCGCCGACGACAACGTCAGCCTGACCAATAGCCAGTTTCTGGACGCGGTGCGTCGGGCGGGTGCATCACTTCGCCGACTTGGTGTGTCGCGCGGCGACGTGGTGGCAATCATGCTGCCCAATACGGCCGGATTTGTCGTATCGCTGTTCGCGGCGTGGCGGCTGGGTGCGGCGGTCACGCCCATCAATCCCTCGCTGCGACCGAAAGAGGTGCAGTATCAGCTCGCCGACGCCGGCGCCCAAGTGTTGATCGTCGACGCCGCGCCCGAGTTCGAAACCGGGGGACGGCAGGTCGTCATCGCCAGCGACTTGACAGCGCAACCCGCCGACGGGGCGTCAGATCCGGCGCACCTCGGCGATGACGCGCTGGCGCTGCTGATCTACACCAGCGGGACCACCGGCCGGCCCAAGGGCGTGATGCTCGACGACGCCAACCTGATCGCGATGTGCCGCAACGTGATCGACGTGTTCGCGCTGACCGGCGCCGACCACAGCCTGCTGATCCTGCCGCTGTTTCACGTCAACGGGATCGTCATCGGCACTGTTTCGCCGCTGCTGGCCGGAGGGCGCATCACCGTCGCCGGCCGATTCAGCCCCAACACGTTCTTCAGCAGGGTCGAACAGAGCGGCGCCACGTATTTCTCAGCCGTGCCCACGATCTACACGATGTTGACCGGGCTGCCCGGGGTCGTCAAACCCGACACCTCGTCGGTGCGGTTCGCGATCTGCGGTGCCGCGCCGGCCAGTGTGGAGTTGCTGGAGCGGTTCGAATCACGCTACGCCATCCCGATCATCGAAGGCTACGGTCTGTCGGAGGGTTCGTGCGCCAGCACCGTCAATCCGTTGCGCGGGAAGCGCAAGGCGGGCACCGTCGGACTGCCCCTGCCCGGCCAGACGATTCGGCTCGTTGACGACTCGGGGCGACCGGTCGCCGACGGTGAGGCCGGCGAGGTGGTGATCAAGGGCCCCAACGTGATGCGCGGCTATCTGAACCGGCCCGAGGAGACCGCCACCACGATCGTCGACGGCTGGCTGCACACCGGAGACATCGGGCGCTTCGATCAGGACGGTTACCTCGTGCTGGTCGACCGGGCCAAGGACATGATCATCCGCGGCGGAGAGAACATCTACCCCCGCGAGATCGAAGCGGTGGTGCACCAGTGCCCGCAGATAGCCGAAGCCGCGGTCGTCGGCCGGCCCAATCCGGTGTACGGCGAAGAGCCGGTGCTGTTCGTCTCACCGCATCCGGGCAAGCAACTAAAAGTCGACTTGATCCGCGAGCACCTGCACGAGTCGTTGTCGAAATACAAACTGCCCGTTGAGATCACGATCCTCGACGAGCTGCCGAAGAATGCGGTCGGCAAGCTCGACAAACGCAGTTTACGGCAACGGCTCGCGATAACCCACTGAACCCAACCACAACCATCCACTACCCACCCAACACACATATAGGAGAACAGACATGAGCTTCACCAAACCGGATTTCCCCGACGTGGATCCGGACACCTTCTTGCGCAAGCCGCTGATGGAGCGGATGCGCATCCTGGCGACCAACTGGGCCGAGAATGGCTTCGGATCACCACGGATGATTCACGCCATCTACATCA
>DATJBA010000389.1:0-4448 GCA_035515675.1 Mycobacterium sp. | reverse complement strand
CATCGAGGTGCCATTTGTCGCCCAGCCGCCGACCACGACGGCGCAGCCGGTTCGCGTACTCCTGCCCGAACCGGCCGCACCAAGCCCGGATCGTCTCATAGGACACCTCGACACCACGTTCGAACATCAGCTCCTGCACATCGCGGAAGCTCAACGGGAACCGGTGGTACAGCCAGACGCAATGACTGATGATCTCGGGCGGAAACCGCAACCCTTTAGACGACGAGCCTGCAGCGGTCACGATCGTCGATCCTGCCCCACCTCACCTTCCCGGCTCACCAACCTGACAGTGCCCCGGAGCAAGATCACGAAAACAACCAGATCCGTTCCATTACTACGTCGACCCCAATTAGCCGCTGTTTGTTAAACAGTTAAACATCAGTCAAATTAGCTCAGTGTGCCAACGTGTTCACCGCTTTCTTGAACACGCCTGGTAGCAGTGTGCACGCGGGCACGATGGCACGTCGGGTCGCGGGTGGCACGGTGGCCAGCACCAGACCGCGGGTGAGCAGCCGGTAGTCGCGGGTGATTCGATGCCAGGCTGCTTCGTATGACGACGGTGTGTCGTCGACGATGGCTCTCACGGCCGCGCCGGCTTGCTTGACAGCCAGGCTCACTCCCTCGCCGGTGAGGGCGTCCTCGTATCCGGCCGCATCGCCCACGAACAGCACCCGTCCGGCGACGCGGCGGGAGACCACTTGTCGCATGGGTCCGCAGCCGCGTGCGCGCCCGCGGCTGGCGCCGTGCAGATGGTTTGCCAGCCGCGGGAACCAGGCAAGTTCCGGACGCTTACGGGACAGGATCGCCACGCCGACCAGGTCCGGCTCGACCGGTGTCACATATGCCTCACCCCAACGAGACCAGTGCACTTCGACGAACTCCGACCACGCCGGCACCTGGTAGTGCCAGCGCACCCCATACCGTCGAGGTGTTCCGGGCACCGCGTTTATGCCGACGGCGCGGCGGACCGCCGAATGCAGTCCGTCGGCTGCCACTAGCCATTTCGCGCGTACACCGGCGGCCGTCACGCCGTAGGCATCTTGGTCGACAGTCGTGATGCGCGTCGAGATCAATTCGGTGTCTTGCTCTTTGGCGCGTGACGCCAGCGCGGCGTGCAACGTCGTACGTCGCACACCCCGCCCGGGGCCGCCGCGGAAACGCGCTTCGGCGCGCCGGTACTCGCTCAGATAGGCGATACCTTCAAGCGGCATGCCAGCAGGGTCGACGCCCAACGATCTGAGTTCAGCCAGGCCGCCGGGCATCAAGCCTTCACCGCAGGCCTTGTCGATGGGATTCTCCCGCGGCTCGGCCACGATCACCGAAAGGCCTTGCCTGCGAGCGTGTAACGCTGCGGCGAGGCCAGCCGGGCCGCCCCCGGCGACCAGCAGGTCGGTGTCGTAGGTCGTCATGCGTACCCCAGCGCCGAGTTCTCAATTCTGATCCGCACAGTCAGCAGCAGCGCATTGGCCACGGTGAATCCAACTGCGGTCAGCCATGCCGTGTGCACCAGGGGTAAAGCGAGCCCTTCGGCGACTACGGCTACGTAATTCGGGTGATGCAGCCACCGGTATGGGCCTCGTCGCACCAACGGGGTGTTCGGCACCACGATTACCAGGGTGTTCCACCGTCGACCCAGCGTCGTCACACACCACCAGCGCAGCCCCTGGCTCAGTGCCACCACGGCCAGCATCGGCCAGCCCAGCCAACCGATGAAGGGTCGATGCAACGTCGATACTTCGATGACACACCCGAGCAGCAGTGCGGCGTGGAGGGTGACCATCACCGGATAATGGTTGTGACCAAACTCCTTGCCGCCGTGGGCAAACGCCCAACGCGCATTGCGTTTGGCGACCAGCAGCTCCACCAGGCGTTCGATGCCGACGGTCAGAATCAGCAGGTAGTACATGGGATTACCAGCCGAGCAGCACGAGTTCGGATGAGAAGCCTGGTCCCATGGCGATCATCAGGCCGATGGAGCCCGGGGGCGGTGGATCGGCCGCCGTGGCATGAAGGATATCCAGTACCGACACTGACGACAGATTTCCGTTGTCGCGCAGAGAATTTCTGGTGCGGTCAAGGGCATCGGCGGGCAGGTCGAGAACGTTTTCGAAGGCGTCGATCACCTTTGGGCCGGCGGCATGCAAGATCCATGTCGAGACGTCCGCGGTGGTTAGTCCGTAGTCGGCGAGGAACTTGCGGACGTCTTCACCCAGGTATTTCTCGACGACGGTTGCGATCTCCACGGACAGGACGATCCGGAAACCCTCGCTGCCGATGTCCCAGCCCAGTACTTCCTCGGTATCGGGGTAGGTCCGGCTGCGGGTTGCCAGTAGCTTCGGGCCGACCGGTGCCCGGCCCGCGCCCGTCGCGATGACCGCAGCAGCACCGTCACCGAAAAGGCTGGAGGCGACGAGATTTGCCATCGAACGATCCCCGCGCTGAACGGTCAGCGAGCACAGTTCGACCGCCAGCAGCACCGCCACCTGATCGGGAAAAGCGCGGAGGTAGTCGTGCACGCGTGCCATGCCCGCGGCACCGGCGACACAGCCCAGGCCGAACAGCGGGACACGCTTGACATCCTCGCGAAGACCAATCCGCGTCGCCAGTCGCCCCTCCAGCGAGGGAACCGTGAGCCCAGTAACCGTGGTCGAAAAGACGATATCAACCTCGGACGGCGTGATTTTCGCTTGATCCAAGGCCGACGACAATGCCCGTTCGCCCAGCTCGAGGGCGACGTCGAGGTAGGCATTGTTCGCCTCGGTGAAGCCGCTGAGCTGAGGGTATCGCGAGAGCGGCAGCGCAAGTTGGCGTGCCGCAACCCCGCTGGTGGCAGCGAACCGCCGAAACTCTGGACCGGCGAAGTCGGCCAAGGCCGCTATCACCTCGTCTTGGCTGTGCCGGTACGGCGGGAACTCGACGGCCACCGCTGCCACCGACGGCGGTCCTGCCGTGTTCTCGGTCGGTTTTGCGTCGACAACCACCGAGTGCGCGCTGGGCGTAAGGGTATCCACATAGGGGTTACGTTGCTCGCCCCCTTTTCGGTTCAACACCACTGCAACTAGGGCGAATTCAACAACCGTCAAACTACTTCGACCTGAAAAAGTCGGCGCGGACCAACGCAATCTCACCGGCCCGCGCAACCGCCAACGACACCAGCACCCGAATCATCGGTCTGGTTCCCAGGAACTCGGTTATCCCGGCGCCCGATCCGTTGGCGGTGTACTTCAGCGTCTGCCCGGGGCAGACCTTCTCATCGACACTGATGAAGCCCGTCATCGCGTTCGCCTGGGCCGTCGAGCCGCCAGCCGTCAAAGACTTCTTGCCGCCGCAGTCCACCTTCGCCGCGTTCGAGGCTGTCGACGAAGTGTTGCCACCACTGCTGCAGGAGGAAAGCACCAGGGCAGCCGCGGCCAGCAGGATTACCGCAGCTCCAGATCGGTTGAACTTCACCTAGCTCCTTCGATTCGGATGACGCGCGCACACCGACGGACACCGGTTCAGCAGACGCACCGCTGCGCCGCACAACCTATATACCGACGATGAATGCCCATTCTCAAAAGACATGTGAAGGGGACCCCCTCAGCACAGACGCTCGATGATCTAGGCCTAACCCGACCAGAAGCGCACGGCTGTCTGCGCCGACCGGGCTGTGAGGATGCCGAAACGCCGACGCACCCGATACCAAGACCGCGCCCGGCGCATCGCCGCCGAACGAGCGCACAACCGTCGCGAGCGCCTGGCCGAACACGCGGCACGCGCCGGTCCCGACGACGACGAACCACCATTCTGAATTGGCTTGATTCAGGCTGTAATTCGGTCAGCTGCTGCCTGGTCGGAGCGATCCAGCAATTTAGAGCGAGCGCTCCAGCAGCACCTTGCCGTTGTCGGCGGAAACCACTTGCACTGCGGCGATCTGATCAACCGGCGTGGCAATACTTCCGGCGGGCATCGCAGTGTGGCCGGGCTCCGCCACCCAGGTCGCCAGCCGGGTTTGGCTGCCGTCGCGACCGACCACCACCATCGCCAGCCTGTCGTGGTGGGCATACGCCGGAGCCAGGCAGACACACTTCATGTCGACGAAGGTCCCCCAGCGCTGGCTGCTGACCGACACCGTCGACGCCAGCGCGCTGGTCCCAACCTGCGCCATCGGCAGCGCCGACACGCTCGCCTGCGGCGGCGCAGATGTCGCGGAATGGCCTGCAACACCGACGAATACACCAATCGCCAGCACCACTGCCGCAGCAGCCGAAGCCGACCAGGTCATCAGGTGCGACCGGCGGCGCCGCCAGCGCACGGTGGCCAACAACGACGGCAGCACCGCGGTCGGCACCTCCGGCGCCCTGAATGTCTGGTCGTCCTGGTTGATCGCGGCCACCTCGCTGCGGTCGAGCTGTGACAGCAGGGCCGGCATGCCGGACACTTCGGCGACGGCCTCCCGGCATCTCGGG
>DATJBA010000388.1:0-11579 GCA_035515675.1 Mycobacterium sp. | reverse complement strand
AAGGGCAACAACGGCCTCAGCGGTTCCAACGGGATCTCAGGCCAAGACGGTTAGGCCCTGCCGGTCACCGTGGGAGAGCTAGGCCGACTTGGGGTGCGCTGCGTGGGAATCGACGCCGTTTTCGTGATGCGCGGCCAGGTAGTCGCGCAACGCCTGACGCCCGCGGTGGATGCGGCTGCGCACGGTGCCCAGCTTGACACCGAGGGTGGCGCCGATCTCCTCGTAGGACAGGCCCTCGATATCGCACAGCACCACTGCGGCACGAAACTCCGGCGGCAGCGAGTCCAGCGCGGCCTGCAGGTCGGGGCCCAGCCGCGAATCGTGGTAGATCTGCTCGGGGTTGGGCTCGTCGGCGGGCACCCGGTCGTAGTCCTCGGGCAGCGCTTCCATGCGGATGCGCGCGCGCCGGCGCACCATGTCGAGGAACAGGTTGGTGGTGATGCGGTGCAGCCAGCCCTCGAAGGTTCCGGGCTGGTAATTCTGGACCGACCGGAAAACCCGGATGAACGTCTCCTGGGTCAGGTCCTCGGCGTCGTGCTGGTTGCCGGAGAGCCGGTAAGCCAGCCGGTACACCCGGTCGGCGTGCTGACGCACCAGCTCGTCCCACGACGGCATCGTTGCCTTGTCCCCGGTCGCGTCGAATACCGCGGTGCCCTGTAACGCGTCGGACGTTTCCACCCATTGGTCAGGGCACTGTTGGGGATGAGACATGCTGGTCGGGCTCAAAAGCGCGGTGATGATCGGATCCTCCGGATTTGCCCTGCCAGGGGTTGGCAGTTCATCACCGGCGGCAACACCTAGCTGCCATGGTGTATTCCCGGCCCATCGGCCTCCCCGTTCCATACGGATACCGTCGCGTATCGGCGTGTGCGCGGCATAGGAGCAAACTGAGGTTTGGCTGAGAAACTTTATTGTTACCTGCGTTAAGCAGGGCGTATCGGTCGCAATGTGACCTTCGTCGCCCCACGCGTTCCGGGCGTGTCGTGACGGTCCGGCTCGGGCGCGCCTGATCGACTGCGCCGGGAATTGGAATACGCTGCGGGCATGGACGGCACCGACGCAGAAACCCCCGGCCAGACGGCCCCCAATCGAGCCGAATCACTTTCCGCGCACGCCGAGGGGTCGATATCAGAAGACCCGCTCGTGGCGGGCGCCCGCGAGCGCGCCGTGGACATCGGCGCGGGGGCGGTGACGCCGGCCGTCGGTGCGCTGTTGAGCCTGCTGGCCAAGCTCAGCGGCGGCAAGGCCGTCGCCGAGGTGGGTACCGGCGCGGGGGTCAGCGGACTCTGGTTGTTGTCGGGCATGAGCGACGACGGTGTATTGACCACGATCGATACCGAGCCTGAGTATCTGCGCCTGGCCAAGCAGGCGTTCTCCGAAGCCGGGATCGCACCCTCGCGCACCAGGCTGATCAGCGGCCGTGCCCAAGAGGTGCTCACCCGGCTCGCCGACGAGTCGTATGACCTGGTGTTCATCGACGCCGACCCGATCGACCAGCCGGATTACGTCGTCGAGGGCGTGCGGCTACTGCGATCCGGTGGCGTCATCGTGGTGCACCGGGCGGCGCTGGGCGGGCGGGCCGGTGATCCCGAGGCGCGCGACGCCGAGGTGGTTGCGGTGCGCGAGGCAGCCCGGCTTATCGCCGAGGACGAGCGGCTCACCCCTGCGCTGGTGCCGCTCGGTGACGGCATTCTGGCCGCGGTCCGCGACTAACCAAACCTTTACGGGGTCCCCACGCGCTACTTCCCTGGCACCCGGCTGAACGTGCGTTTGATGGCAGTCGGCCCGCCCTCGAAACAGACCAAGCCGACAACCTGGGCGTGGCGACCAGCCGAAAACAACAGTCCCCCAAGCTGTCTGGCGCCGCATGACCCGCAACGGGTCAACTGGCTCTTAGATCCAGACGCCCTTGCCCACCGCGACCACGCCGCCGGCGCTGATCGCGAAGCGCTCTCGGTCCTTCTCCAGATCCACTCCCACCATCTCGCCGGGCCCCACGACGACGTTCTTGTCCAGGATCGCGTGGCGCACCACCGCGCCACGGCCGACCCGAGCGCCCGGCATGATCACACTGCTCTCCACGATCGCGCCGTCGTCGACCACGACGTTCGACGACAGCACCGAGTTGCGCACCGAAGCCGCCGAAATGATGCTGCCGGCACCCACCACCGACTCCTGCGCGGAGCCGCCGTTGACGAACTTGGCCGGCGCCAGATTCTCCGACGCGCCGCGGATCGGCCAGCGCTTGTTGTACAGGTTGAACACCGGATGCACCGACACCAGGTCCATGTGCGCGTCGAAAAACGCATCCAGCGTCCCAACGTCACGCCAGTAACCCCGGTCGCGATCGGTGGCGCCGGGCACCTCGTTGTCGTTGAAGTCGTAGACCGTGGCCATCCCGTCCTCCACCAATCGCGGGATGATGTCACCGCCCATGTCGTGATCTGAGTGGTCGTCATCGGCGTCGGCGCGAATCGCGTCGATGAGCACCTTGGTGGTGAAGATGTAGTTGCCCATCGAAGCGAACGTGGACTCAGGGTCATCAGGGCAGCCCGGCGGATCCAGTGGCTTCTCCAGGAAACTGCGGATGCGGCCGGACTCGTCGGCGTCAATGCAACCGAACGCGGTGGCCTCGCCGCGCGGAACCCGGATACCGGCCACAGTTGCGCTGGCCCCGCTGTCGATGTGGAACTGGACCATCTGCTCGGGGTCCATCCGGTAGACGTGATCGGCGCCGAAAACCACTATGTAGTCGGGGTCTTCGTCGTAGATCAGATTGAGTGATTGGTAGATCGCGTCGGCGGAACCGGTGTACCAGCGCGGGCCGAGGCGCTGCTGTGCCGGCACCGGGGTGATGTACTCGCCGGCCAAGCCGGATAACCGCCAGTTCTGCGAAATGTGACGGTCCAGTGAATGCGACTTGTATTGGGTGAGAACGCAGACCCTCAGATAACGGGCATTGACGAGGTTGGAGAGCACGAAATCGATCAGCCGATAGGCACCACCGAAGGGAACTGCGGGTTTGGCCCGGTCCGCCGTCAGCGGATACAGCCGCTTGCCTTCACCGCCGGCCAGGACAATGCCCAGCACGTGTGGCGCTTCCCTCATGGTTCTAAACTATCGGCCGCCGCGAACCGCTGCCAAGGGGAATCGCGCGTGGCCCGCTGTTCTGGCGGGCTGTCGTGGACGTCCTCCCCGCACTGAAAAGGTGCGGCGATTCCCCGTGCCAAACCGCTGTCTCGTTGCTTATGTGGGCAACGCCGTGGGCCGGTTGGTGGTGGAAGTTCGCGCCGACCGGCTCTGTCGCTTCCCGGCCCTGCGGGCCTTGATGCGCCACTGACCTCCGCGACGGCGGATGTCTGCGGCCTCGCCGGTTGAGTGATGCTGCTGTGCGGCTGGTCCTCGGCGACCCATCAACGTCGTGACGGTGGAGCCAGCCATCGTTGGCTGCCTCCCATCGTTGGCTGCCTCCAGGTCCAGCCGGTCGAGACCATCAGCCCGCTTGCGGACATGTAGCCCAGGTAGGCCGAAAACAGGTCCCGATCTTCTTTGATACCGCACCCGCAGCGGTGGACCCGTTGTTTGAGCGGCTTTTTCTCACGCTTCCCGCACAGACAGGTTTCGGCAGGGCCGTGGTTGCGGGTTGAACTCATAGAGGCGATCACCGCCGGCGCTGTCAGCCTCGCTGGCGCATCACCTTCACGAGCAGCCCCGGTGCCCGGTCGCGCACACTGCGCGGGAAGTTCTTCTGCCAAACCAGGTAATCCAGCTTCTCGCACGCCACGTCGGCGCCGTGCGCGAACAGGCGGTTGGCCAGCGCTCCGTGCAACGTCTTACGGTGTGCGGCCAACCGGTGGTGCTGCTCGCCCACCCGAGCGATGGTCTGTTTGCCCGCGTGAGAGTGCTGCCAGTCGCAGCGCCCAGATCGGTGGGTGCCGTCGGGGTGAAAGCAGCCCGGCGAGCCGGCCCGGTGCTGACAATCCAGGTGCCGCTGCTGGCGGCGTAAGCTCGGCTTGCTACTCTTTACCGCGCCGCCCTGACGCCACGGGCGGCGCTATCGGAACCACGAAGCCGGCCCCACCGCAACCCCACCAGCCGGCCCGCTGCTTCGGTCTTGGGTCGCAGCGCACCATAACCATCCTTTGATGCCAGCGAATGCAACCCACGCTTTTTGTTCTTGAACCGCGGCTTGCCCCGACGCCGAAGATGCCACGGGTTGACCGCATCGAACGCGCGCGCACCTAGATTGCAGGTCTCTTGGGCGGGCAGGTGTTCGCGCACCCACGACTTCCGAACGATTGCGCCTCATCCGCAGTGAAACCGTGGGCCGCCACGACGGCGTCGAACGCCGACCAGATGCTGACCTTCTGCGAGTACACCATCCGTGCGGTATACACCGAACTCGATGTTGAGTTAGTCGAGTCCAACGGCGAAGCCGACCGCGTGCACCAGCTCCTGGCCTACCCGCCCACGCACGCTGGCGATCTCGACGCTTGTGCGGGGCCTCAAAGCCGCACAGCCTACGCGGTGCGCCGTGAATACACCAGTGCCTGTGTCCGTGCCCGCATCCGCGAACACCTCTGGTCCCCGTCCCACTTCGCCGTCTGCTGCGGAGGCGCGGCGCTGTCGATAATCAAGCAGCACGGCGGGCGGATCACCCAAACCGATTGTCCGGCCCGACTCGCGGTCCGCATCGTCGCCGAACTACGGTGCGGGTATGCGTGTGGCGATGATGACTCGGGAATACCCACCAGAGGTCTATGGCGGCGCCGGGGTACACGTCACCGAACTGGTCGCCCAACTGCGCCGACTATGTGCGGTCGACGTGCACTGCATGGGCGCGCCACGTCCGGGCACCTTCGTGCATCAGCCCGACGCGCGGTTCCGGCATGCCAATGCGGCACTATCCATCTTGTCCTCGGACCTGGTTATGGCCAACGCTGCGTCGGCGGCCACCGTCGTGCATTCACACACCTGGTACACCGGCCTGGCCGGGCATCTGGCCGCGTTGCTCTACGACATCCCGCATGTTCTGACCGCGCATTCGCTCGAGCCGCTGCGGCCGTGGAAGGCCGAACAGCTCGGCGGCGGTTACCGGGTGTCGACGTGGGTGGAGCGCACCGCGGTGCTGGCCGCCGACGCCGTCATCGCGGTCAGCTCCGCTATGCGCGAGGACGTGCTGCGGGTCTACCCCACACTGGATCCGAGCCTGGTGCACGTCATCCGGAACGGGGTCGACACCGATGTCTGGTATCCCGCCGGGCCGGTGCGAAGCGGGTCTGTGCTGGCCGAACTCGGGGTCGATCCGACCCGGCCCATGGTGGCGTTCGTCGGGCGGATCACCCGGCAGAAGGGCGTCTCCCACCTGGCGGCGGCGGCGCACCAATTCCGCCCCGACGTGCAGCTGGTGCTGTGCGCCGGCGCTCCCGACACCCCGGAGATCGCCGAGGAGGTTCGGGCCGCGGTAGCCGGGCTGGCCCGCAATCGCACTGGGGTGTTCTGGATCCGGGAAATGCTTCCCGTCGGGGAACTACGCGAAATACTTTCGGCGGCAACTGTTTTCGTATGCCCGTCGGTGTACGAGCCGTTGGGCATCGTGAATTTGGAGGCGATGGCCTGCGCGACTGCGGTAGTGGCCTCCGACGTCGGCGGCATACCCGAGGTGGTCGTCGACGGGATCACCGGGTCGCTGGTGCATTACGACGCCGACGACGCATGCGGTTACCAAGCCAGATTTGCCAAAGCGGTCAATGAGCTAGTCGCCGACCCTGAAAAAGCGGAGCGCTACGGCCAGGCAGGACGCCAGCGCTGCATCGAGGAATTCTCCTGGACCCGCATCGCCGAGCAGACGCTGGACATCTATCGGAAGGTGTGTGCGTAACCTCGACAACTTCCGTTCGGCAGGCCTCGGCAGGCCTTAGCTGGTAACGCCCTTGAGTTCGTCCCCCAGGGCGGCGGCTTCGTCGGGCGTCAGCTCGACGACCAGTCGACCGCCTCCCTCAAGAGGTACCCGCATCACGATGCCGCGCCCTTCCTTGGTTGCTTCCAGAGGACCGTCTCCGGTCCGGGGCTTCATCGCCGCCATCGAGTGCTCCCTCCAGATTCGAGCTGGCCCGCCCTCGCGGACCTGGTCGGCGCCGAGCATGCCCCGCCAGCGAATTTCCAGCCATACCTGACATTGAACTGCCAAATCACCCCCCCATTGTTCCCTATTCGCGTCAGTAGTTGTACAAAGACCCGACTCTCTGGCCTCACCCGGCTGTCGTGGGCACCCAGCAAGCGCGGATATGGTCGTCGACCATCCCGCTCGCCTGCATCAGCGCATAGGCGGTGGTTGGCCCGACGAAGCGGAACCCGCGCCGTTTCAGTTCACGCGCCATCGCCTTCGATTCGGCACTGGTCGAAGGGATTTCGGATCCGTCGGCGGGCCTGGGCCGCGGTGGCGGCGCGAATGACCACAGCAGCTCGGATAGCTCCTGGGCAGATCCCAGGTCGGCGGCGGCACGCGCGTTGGCGATCGTCGCTTCGATCTTGGCCCGGTTGCGGACGATTCCCTCGTCCGCCATCAGCCGCTGCACATCGGCATCGGTGTAGCGGGCGACCTTCTCGATGTCGAATCCGGAGAAGGCGCGCCGGAAATTCTCCCGTTTGCGCAAGATGATCAGCCACGACAGGCCGCTCTGAAAGGCCTCCAGGCTCAGCCGCTCGAACAACGCCGCCCCACCGTGCAACGGGCGGCCCCACTCCTGATCGTGGTAGTTGCGGTACAGCTGGTAATCCGGTCCGGGCCGAACGGCCGCCCAGCCGCAGCGAACCAGCCCGTCGTCGCTCAAATCAGATCCTGATCGTCCTCACCGTCGCCAGCCTTCGGGGTATCGGGGTTGTCGAGCTCGGCAACTGACGAAGCGTGAACCGCCGCCAGCTGGCCACGCAGTGCCTCGAGCTCACGGGCGAGCCGGTCCAGCACCCAGTCCACTTCGCTGGTCTTGTATCCGCGCAGCACCTGGGTGAACCTAACGGCGTCGACGTCGGCGCCGGTCACACCGTACGCAGGCAGCACTGTCGCGGTAGTCCCGCGCGGCAGGGGCGGCAGCTGCTCGCCCCGACCGAACAGCAGGCTGGCCGTGCCGAACAGCACGATCGCCACCAGCACCAGCACTACCAGGTACAGCAACACCAACGCCACGTGATCGATATTGCCTTATACCGCCGACACTCCGGCGATCAGCAAGGCCTCAGAGGGGCTCGAGCCCCTTCATCGGCGGCCGGTCCACCAGCGACACCGGCCAGGTGTGCTGGGTGTAGCCATAACCGTCGGGGCCGTCGGCGAAGAACTGGGTCAACCCGACCCCGGAGTCGGGGATCCCGCAGCGCGAGAGCAAGGTCGCGATGACCTGGCGGCTCATCACGCCCAGCTCGGTCAGCGGCCGGTTGCGGTGCGCCCGCACGCCCAGATTGACCTGGGCGATCGCTTCCAGGCCCAACCGGTCGAAGGTGTCCACCAACAGGCCGATCTCCACGCCGTAACCCGGCGCGAACGGCAGCGAGGTCAGCAGTTCCCGGCTGGCCGCGTACTCGCCGCCGAGCGGTTGCAGCATGCAGCCCAGCTCGGGTCGCAGCGCCGCCAACAACGGCCGGGCCACCAGCTCGGTGACCCGCCCGCCCCCGGTGGCACCCGCGCTGCCACCCACATCGCCGACATTCAGGGGCCGTCGGTAGAAACTTTTGACCAGGTGGATGCCCTCGCCGGTGAGCAGCGGGCCGACCAGCCACGGCACGAACATCGGGTGCGGGTTGATCAGGTCAGAGTCGACGAACACGACGATGTCGCCGCTGGTAGCCGCGAGCGAGCGCCACAGCGCCTCTCCTTTGCCGGGCCGTGTCGGTACCTCGGGCAATGCCTGTTCACGGCTGACGACGCGGGCGCCGGCGGCGATGGCGCGGATCTCGGTGTCGTCTGTCGAGCCGGAGTCCAGCACGATCAGCTCGTCGACCAATCCATCGACCAGCGGTGAGATGCTTTCGATCACCGATTCGATGGTTTCTTCCTCGTTGAGGGCCGGCAGCACCACAGAGATCGTCCGCCCGGCCTTCGCCGCTTCCAGTTCGTCGACGGTCCAGCCGGGACGGTTCCAGCTGCGGTTGGACAGCCAGGTGTCCCCGGGCCGTGTGGCGAAGGCCCGCTCATTGGTGAGATCACCGGTGACCAGCTCCGATGCTGTCATGCGAGCCCCCTGACCGTGCGCGTCGGCGGGCGCGTCCCCTGGATCGAGGCCACCATCTCCAGCACCCGCCGAGTGGCCGCGACGTGGTGCACCCGAAACATCCGCGCACCGGCTGCCGCCGCCAGCGCGGTGGCTGCCAGCGTTCCCTCAAGCCGTTCGGTCAATTCCACGCCCAAAGTCTCCCCGACGAAGTCCTTGTTACTCAAAGCCATGAGCACGGGCCATCCGGTCTTAACAAGATCGTCTATGTGGCGCAACAGGAGCAGCCCGTGAAAGGTGTTCTTGCCGAAATCGTGGGCCGGGTCGATCAGCACCCGGTCGCGGGCTACCCCGGCCGCGACCGCCCGCTCGGCGGCGCCGGTGACCTGGCGAATCACGTCGTCCACCACACCGCGGGCAGTCGTGCCGTAACTCACCCGGAACGGACGCGTGCGTGGCAGCGCACCGCCGGTGTGCGAACACACCAGGCCCGCGCCGAACTCGGCGGCCACCTCGGGCATGGCAGGGTCGATGCCGCCCCAGGTGTCGTTGATCAGGTCGGCGCCCGCCGCGCAGGCCACTCTGGCCACCCCTGAGCGCCAGGTGTCGACGCTGATGAGCTGGTCGGGGTAGGCGCCGCGCAGCCATTCGATAAACGGCACCAACCGGGCGATCTCGGTGTCCGCATCGACGCCCTGGCCGGGCCCCGCTTTGACGCCGCCCACGTCGATGACATCGGCGCCGTCAGCAACGGCGCGGTGAGCGGCGGCCCTGGCAGCCTCGCCGCTGAAGGTCGTACCCCGGTCGTAGAACGAATCCGGGGTGCGGTTGACGATTGCCATGATCAGCGGGCGATCCCCTGCGACCGGTCGGCCGCACAGAGTTGACTGCACCCATCCATGGTGCCTGGTCACCACCGGAGCGCCCTCCCCCAAGGCTCTAGCCCTGCGGTCGCTTACCGGAGGCTATGTCGTCGGGGTATTCGCCGTAATACGGCACGTAGCCCTCGTCGCGGCCGGCCAGTACATACAGTGGATCCTTCACGTCGGGACCGTAGGCTTGCGCCCGCAACTCGACCTTGCGGCTTTTGAACGTCGTGGTCTGCGCTATTGACTCGACCACCCGCACGAACAACGGCAGCGCATAGGCGGGAAGCTGGCCGTAAACCGTGCGGGCCAGGAACTGGCCGTCGAACTCGGCGCCATCGCGCAGCTTGACTGCGGCCATCCCGGCGCGCCCGCCGGTGCGTGGAATCTCGACGCCGAAGACCGTGCATTCCTCGACGGACTCGTCGGATGCCAGCGCCGCTTCGACTTGTGTGGTGGCGACGTTCTCGCCCTTCCAGCGGAAGGTGTCGCCGAGCCGGTCGACGAACGCGGCGTGACCCATGCCCTGCGGGCTCATCACGTCGCCCGAATTGAACCAGCAGTCGCCCTCACGGAAAGCGTTGCGCACCAACTTCTTTTCCCGGGATGCGATATTGGTGAGGCTGACCGCGGTGCGCGCTCCCCCGTCGTGATCGGACACGCGATCCCTCGATTCCCTTTGACAAGTCAAGCCCGGCGGCCAGCTTAATGGGGGTGAAGGCGTTGCCGGCCGACCTCAGGCGGGTGCGCACGCCTCCACAGCGGCACCTACCTTATCGACCAGCACCAACCGGTCCATCGCTGCCTGCGAGATGTAACCGCTGTCAAGCAATCCGCACAACCAGATCCACAGACCTTCGTAATGCCCGAAGGGGTCCAGCATCACTATGGGTTTGCGGTGCATACCGAGATAGCCCGTGGTCCATGCGTCAAACAGCTCGTCCAGGGTGCCGACGCCGCCCGGCAGCACGATGAACGCATCGGCGCGGTCTTCCATGACCTGCTTCCGCTCGCGCATCGTGTCGGTGACGATCAGCTCGTCGGCGTTGGTGTCGGCAATCTCGCGGCGCATCAACCTTTGCGGGATGACGCCGACGGTCCAGCCCCCGCGTGCCCGTGCCGCAGTTGCCAACGCGCCCATTGCTGAAACGTCGCCGCCGCCCCACACCAGGGTCCAGCCGCGCTCGGCGATCGCCTCGCCGAGTTCGGCGGCAAGGTCAAGCAATTCGGGATGCGCCGGGCCGGACGCGCAGTACACGCATACCGCCCATTCGCTTGATGAATCGCGTTCCGGGCGCATACCCGCAAAAGTAGACCAAACCCGGCGGAACATGCACGCATTGGGCTATCGCACTGCCGCTCGCGTCGTGCGCAATGAAATCCGCCGGCCAAAACGACCCTCGAATGGCCCAACGCGGCCGCCAGTCGGCCGTAGCGCTACACGCCTGGCAGGAGGCCGTCCGGCTCGGCACACCCGTGGGGTGGATCCGCTGGCCCGGCTGTGCCGCAAGACCGCAAGGGCACGCCGCATCGTGTGTGAACCGTAATTCTGACCTATCCCGACGCCAACATACGCCGCAGCCGAAGCGCCGTCGACAACGTGCACGCCCATCTGGTGTTCGTCAGCAAGTACCGGCGCCCGGTGTTCACCGACCCTGTGCTCACCTTCTGCGAGCAACTGATGCGCAGCGTGTGTGCCGAGATGGCTACCGAACTGCGCGAGCTCACCGGCCAGGCCGACCACGTCCACCTACCTGTGCATTACCCGCCCAGCCTGCCGATATCGCTGCTGGTCAACCGGCTCAAAGGCGTCTCATCTGGCCGGCCACGCCAGCAATATCGCGCCGATGTGCGCAAATACCTGTGCGCGGCAAGCACTTCTGGTCGCCGTCCTACTTCGCCGCCTCCTGCGGCGGCTACGTGCTTAAGTAGCGCCGCAGCATCGCCACCGCGGCGGTGATGTTGGCGACCGGCACCCGTTCGTCGCGCCGGTGCGCCAGGTTGGGGTCACCGGGCCCGAAATTGACCGCCGGCACGCCCAGCGCGGCGAACCGTGACACATCCGTCCAGCCGCATTTCGCCCGGACCTGTCCGCCGGCGGCCTCGACCAAGGCCTTGGCGGCGGGCTGCGACAGGCCGGGCAGCGCGCCCGCCGCGGCGTCGGTCTGCTCGATCCGCACGTCGAGGCCGTCGAACACGTCGTGCACGTGTTGCAGCGCCGCGGCGACCGACCGATCGGGGGCGAAACGGAAGTTGACCGTCACCGCGGCCGCGTCGGGAATCACGTTGCCGGCCACGCCACCGTCGATGCGCACCGCCGACAGGCCCTCGCGGTAGGCACACCCGTCGATGTCGACGGTGCGCGCGGTGTATCCGGCCAGCCGGTCCAGCACCGCGCCCAGCTTGTGAATTGCGTTGTCGCCCAACCAGGATCGCGCTGAATGCGCGCGAGTTCCTGTAACGCTGACCACAACTCGCAGCGTGCCCTGGCAGCCGGCTTCGATATAGC
>DATJBA010000387.1:0-3270 GCA_035515675.1 Mycobacterium sp. | reverse complement strand
TCGTCGAAGTCTTCGCGCCACAACCACTGTCGGTGACCGATCAACAGCTCGACAGCCGCCGCCAAACACAGCAGGCCGCCCGCCCACGCCCTCAACCCAGCCGAAAGGTCTTCGAAACCGGTAGTAAGTCGGGTGCTCGTTGAGTTCGGTGAAACCGTATCCGTCGTCGGTTGGGTGGATCTCGGTGATGAATAGGCTCACGCCCTTGGTCAGGAGCGCGTCGGTGTTGTCTCGGCCAGTCCAGGCGACGGAACGCTCGATCAGCGATTCATCCCGCCCCAGAAGGGTGTACGGCGTTGCGCATATCCAGGGTATTCGGGGCGGGTCTGGGTGAGCAGAACATGGTCATCGAGGGTGTGGCGGTGGAGACCGAGACCTCGCGGCGGAAGCGGCCGGTGATCAGCGAGGTGCTGGTGTTGTCGGTGCGGCCCAAAGCATCGCAGGCGGGTCGGTCCTCGCGGTGTCGCAACCGCTGCCCCGGCTACGACGGCGGGGATGGGATGCGGCGCTGGCGCACCCTCGACATCGGGACGACGAAGGCGTACCTGCGGGCCGCGGCGGCGCGGGTGGACTGCGAAGAGCACGGGGTGGTGGTCGCGCACGTGCCGTGGGCGCGCCCGGGCGCCGAGCACCCGCAAGAACCCCGCCGAGCTGACCTGCGAGCAGCGCACCAGCGTCGCCGAGATCGCAGTCACCAACAAGGCCCTCTACCGGGCGTATCTGCTCAAAGAGCAACTGCGTGAAGTGTTTCGGGTCAAAGGCCACAGCGGCCGACAGCTGCTGGCTGGATGGCTGTCGTGGGCATCGCACTCGCGCATCCCCGAATTCGTCGCGCTCGCCCGCAACATCCGCAGCCACCGCGAGCGCATATCGAACACCCTCGACCACGGCCTGTCCAACGCCCGCTCGGAAGCCACCAACACCCACCTACGGGCACTGACCAAGCGGGCCTCTAGGGTTCCACAGCCCGGAAGCGCTGATAGCCATGGCATTGCTCACCCGAGGCGGGACTCTGCCCACCACTACCCGGGTCGCACCACATAAAACCCGACCCACGGAAACGTCAGTAGATCCCTTTTTTCCAGCTTTCACCATTCTTCATGTTTGCGCCGCTTTGGACCTGCACACTGACGGCACCGTCAACGCCAAGAAGAAAGGACGCGCATCAAATGCCCTCACCTCGCTGGCTGGCCATTCTGACCATCCCCGTTATGGCTGGCGCTGCCCTGGTTACTAGCGCTGCGATTGCGACTGCCGATGCCGCTGATGACGCATACCTCGCTCAACTGCGCGCCATCGGCTTCACTTGGTCGCCGGACCACGACGAGGCCCTCACGGCGATGGGGCGCCTGATCTGCGACGATGTCGTGTGGGGTTGGTCATATGACCAGATTGCCCGGGACATCCACGCCAACTTGGACCCGAGAAGCGTTACGTTCGGAGAGGTCAGATCCATGGTGGGCCTCGCACATTCGACCTATTGTCCCGGGTGGCCGTGCGGGCCCGCTCAGTGCTGAGCGGGCCCCTTGAGCCGCTGATGGATCTCGTCCATCATCCTCAAAACCGCTGCGCTAAGCCACACGTCTGGGAGGCGCCTGATCCAATCTCAGTCAAGAGCGAGGCGCGCGTAGACGGGTTTGAGCTGGCGAGGGTAGTCACTGGGCAGGATCACCCCGCCCGCAATCCCGTGGGTGGCGCCGGTGGCCACGGCGTTGTAGCCGCAGCGGCCCCGGAACGGGCACTCAGCGCACATGTTGATGGCGGTTTGTTTCTTGTGGGGGTTGAAAAACAGGTCGGGGTCGGCGTGGCACGGCAAGCGACGGCTGGTCTGAAACAGGCGTACTTCGGCGCGCATCTGAAACGACGCGCGGGATCTCATGTTGGCGTCTTGCGTGACGTGCGGGTACTCGCGCGTGTTTGGGCCCCGGTTTTCGGCGACGCCGGGATTTGCGCGCGTAGGGCCTGCAGCGCCTCGCTTAGTGCCTCAACGCGTTGATCGGCATTGTGCTGGACCTGCGTGATCTGTTCGTTGTGCGCAGTTTGCAGGGCTTGGTGTTCAGCGCGCATCTCGGCGCGCGCCGCGTCGAGCTCACCCCGGGTGGTCTGCGCGGTGTCGCGTTCACGATGGGCAGCTTGCCTGGCCGCGGCGGCATCGGCGTGGGCGACGGCGAGCTCTAGACGGGCCGCCGCCAGCTCGTCGGGCTTGCTGACGCGCGGCTTCGGCGGCGTCGAGTTTTTCCTGTATCTGCTGGCGATCCTTGTCGGCCTGTTGGCGGGCGGTATCGAGGTCGGCGCGTAACTGCGCGCTGGTGTCGAGTTCTCTGGCCAGCGCATCGTCCGCGGCCGCCTTGGCCGCCACCGCGGCCGCGGTTTCCCGCTTGGCGGTCTCGGCGTCGGCGCGGGCACAATCGACGGCGGCGTCGCGTTCGGCCAGCTCCGCGGCGTGTCTGGTTTGGTCGGCGACGAGGTCGTCCCGCACGCGCTGACCGCGGCGTCGGCCTCGTCGCGCACGCGCTCCAGTTCAGCGGTGAGCTGGTCGCGCACCCGAGTGGTTTCTGCCAGGGCCTCCTCGGCCACGGCGTCGGCCTCCTGGCGTTCCCGCCCAGTCACCTCGGCTCGTTCCTCGGCCAGTCGAGCGGCCCGCTCGGCTGCGGAGGCCCGACGCTCGGCCTCGGTGACCTTGGCCAGCGCCTCGCGGTGGGCATCTTCGACCTCGGCACCGGCGGCTTCGACGTCGCCCGCGGTGCGGACCGTCGTGAGCACGCCGTCGACGAAGTCGCGGAGGCACTGTCAACTTGAGCCAACCTAATTGGCCGACGTGATGATTCGGGGTGATGACCCGTGGGCTTGGACGAAACGTCCTGTCCCAGTCGCCGATTCAGGCGGCGGCCGTGGTCGTCGCCCCGGTGATCTCGTTCCAGACCGCGAAGCGGTCGGCCATCACCTGTCGGTAGTCGACCGCCGACAGCAAGTGCCGACGGGGCCGAAAGTGCGGCGAGATGCCGCTGAACGCGGACAGGAACCGTTGCGCGTGCCGGATCGACGTGAAGCGTTTCATCGCCCGCTCGCGTTGCCGGGTCGGCTGGTGCGAGTTCTCGGCGCGGTTGTTCAGGTACTTCGACCGGCGATGGGTCACCGACGGCATGAGCTCGCGGTGCGCCACCTGGTAGCTGGCGAGCTTGTCGGTGACGATCACCCCGGGCACCTACCGCAGGCCCGTGAGCAGTCGGCGGAAGAACTTCTTTGCGGCCACCGCGTTTCGGCGCGAGT
>DATJBA010000386.1:0-3508 GCA_035515675.1 Mycobacterium sp. | reverse complement strand
GCGGACCGGTCCGCTCTCCGCGATCTGGCACGCACCCTGCCCGGTTCGTCCACATCAATCGTCGACGATGACCGGAACGATGTGCACTTCGTCGAGCTGCCCGGCGCGGACCTGTCCGGTGAAGAACTGACGGTCACGGTGATTCCCCAGCGGGCCGACGAGTTCACCTGTTCGTGCTGTCATCTGGTGCAACACCGCAGCAGGTTACGTAGCTCCACTGCTGGGCGTTCGATCTTCGCCGACTGCGCGTGATGCCGCGGCCCCCTGGTGCTGTGAGTCGAGAGTCGAAAAATGGGGTGAAAATGGGGCATGGACGGCGTTTTGGTCTTTGACGGCCGATGCGGGATGTGCACCCGCGTGGTCAACCGGCTGGCTGGGCTGAATCGGACGGGCCGGCTTCGAATCGAACCATTCCAGGCACCGGGGATAGCCGACCGGCTCGGGGTCCCCGATGACCGGTTGTCCGAATCGGCATGGTGGCTGGACTCTTCTGGTGCAGTCCTCGCCGGCGCGCAAGCAATGAATGCGGCCCTTTCCGCAGCACTTGGCACACCACTGCCGTTGTGGATCTACCGACTCCCCGGTATCGGCGCGGTGCAGAACGCTATCTACCGCTGGGTGGCGGCACATCGATATCGTTTTCGCGGTGTAACGCCGCTGTGCGAGGCCGAGCCGCAGCGGTGCGCGTAGTCGAAAAGGGGCGGCACGAACGCGAGCAGCTTTACGTCGAGCTGGACAAGCGTGGAATATTGCGGACTGACTGCGGATTGCTGGCGGTACAACGCAGCGCGACGGTCTCTATCGTTTAGTCGCGGGCGAGATGGAGGCTGGCAGAACGGCGGTTGCGTCGTCGGAGTTACAACGGAGGTTGTAGGTTCTAGGTCAGCCTCCACCGCCTATAACGAAAAGGCCGTTTTGTTTTAAGCCTCCAGCCGCCAACCTCCGTGCGGGCCGAACGGGTGTGTGATAATGCCTCGACTTGAAGAACGCGTCCTCTTTTAAGGTAGATGTCCTTGCGCCAGGCCGACAGCGTTAGCCCTACCGAAGAAGTGCGGGGTCGACGCTCGGCGCAGACGGGATTTCGCCAGGACATCGAGGGCTTGCGCGCCGTTGCGGTGGTGGCCGTGGTTCTCTTCCACGCGGACGTGCCCGGTGTGGGCGGCGGATTCGTCGGCGTGGACGTGTTCTTCGTCATCTCGGGCTTTTTGATCACCGGGCTGCTCTGGCGGGAGGTGAGCACCACCGGCACCATCGGGCTGCGCCGCTTCTACGGAGCGCGGGCCCGCCGACTGCTACCGGCATCGGCCACCGTAGGCGTCGTTACCATGATTGGCTCAGCTGTCCTGTTACCCCCGCTACAGGCTCAGACCGTCGTGATAGATGGCGTCGCCAGCGCGCTGTACGTCAGCAACTACTGGTTCATTGCAGAAGGCGTCAACTACTTTGGCGGGCACCTGCCACCGTCGCCGTTTCAGCACTACTGGTCGTTGGGCGTCGAGGAGCAGTTCTACCTGGTCTGGCCGCCCCTAATCATCGCCACGGCCTGGCTCATCCGGCGAGTACGTCGGGTGCGTCGGCGCAGCGACGCCCATGTCTCCTCGTCGAAACGCCCCTATCTGGTGGTGCTGGCGCTGGTTGCGGCCGTGTCATTCGCGCTGTCGCTGGTAATCACCTACGTGATGCCCCCTGCGGCGTTCTTTTCGCTGCCCACCCGGGCCTGGCAGTTGGCCCTCGGCGGCCTGGTGGCACTCACCGCCGGCCAGTGGCGCCGACTCCCGCCACGAGCTGCCGCGATCACCGGATGGGCAGGGCTGGGGGTGATCCTGTGGGTCTGCACCCAGTTGAGCGCGACCACGCCGTATCCAGGTACCGCTGCGCTGTTGCCCGCACTCGGCGCGGTGTTGGTGATCGGCGCCGGTTGTGCCGCACCGTCTCACGGCTGCGGCCGCGCCCTGGGAGTGTCGCCGATGCGCGCGATCGGGCGGGTGTCCTACTCATGGTATCTGTGGCACTGGCCGGTACTGCTGCTCACCCCGGTATTGCTGGGCCACCCCCTGGGGCTGCCCGGCAGGCTGGCAGCGGCCCTGGTCTCCGGCGCGCTGGCCGTGCTTACCCTGCGTTTCATCGAGAATCCGCTGCGATTCGCCGCCCGGGTGCGCCGCTCTGCGCTGGCCAGTCTCGCGCTGGGCGGTGCCGCCACCGCGGTCGCGGTCGCTGTGGGGGTGGCGCTGCTGTTTCGGGTGCCTATCCCGGTCGGCCGCGGCCCGGCGGCTACGCCGCTGACCATTACGGCGGCGCCTCCCCCCACCGGCTCCAACATCGGCGCCTATGACGCGGCGGTGCAGCAGGCGTTCGCCCAAGTGCAGGCCGCGGTCGCGGCATCAGCCGATCTCAAAGCCGTCCCGTCGAACCTGAACCCGCCGCTTGCCGCCGCGGCAGCCGAACACGGGCCCATGTTGATCAGCGGCTGCCTGCGCACGGAACTTCAAACCGGACAGCCGGAGTGCGCGACGGGTGATACCGCCTCGCCGACGACGGTGGCTCTGGTCGGCGACTCACATGCCGCTATGTGGAATCCGGCGTTCCAGCAGATCGCCACCCAGCGGCACTGGCGGCTCGAGACCCTGACCAAGATGTACTGCCCATCGATGAACCTGCCTGTCAGCAGCCCCGTCCGTCGCCTGGTCGAACTCGTTGACCACTGTGAGCAGTGGCGCGGTGAGATCCTCGCCCGGTTGCGCACCGAGCACCCGCAGCTGGTCGTGGTGAGCGTGTGGCGGGGGTACGGTACAGACGAGTCGCTGACAGGTTTCAACTCCTATGACCCGGCGTGGATCGACAGCCTCATCCGCCTCGTGCAGCAGCTGCGCGGCACTGGCGCCAAGGTGCTGGTGCTCGGGCCAGTCCCCGATCCGCAATCAGTGGTGCCGATCTGCCTGTCCGGCCACCTCGATGACGCGGCGGCCTGCGCGCCGTCACGATCGACAGCGGTCAACCAAGCCGGCATCGCAGCGGAATCGGCCGCCACCCAAGCCGGCGGCGGACACTACACCGACCTCACCGAACTGTTCTGCACCACTGACCGCTGCCCCGTCATCGTCGGCAACACCCTGGTCTACGTTGACTGGTGTCACCTCACGCTCGAATACTCCCGCCTGTTGGCACCGGTAATCGGAGCGCTGGCCGACCGCGCGCTCGCCCACGCTTAACATGCTGCGCATTATTGGCCGCGGATCGTTGGCGGCTACGGCCACGCCTAGTGTTCGTCGCCCGTCTGATCGGCGGCCAGCGCGCTGCACACGAAGCGGGTACGCCTGAGCAAACTGCCGAGCTGTACTCTTCGAGTCTGCTGCCAGCCATTTCACCGGTCGGGGTGGCGGGATTCGAACCCACGACCTCTTCGTCCCGAACGAAGCGCGCTACCAAGCTGCGCCACACCCCGCGTGAAGCTCCGACAGCCTATCGCACCGGCCCATCGGCTGGCCAAACCGTGGTGCTGCGGTTTACT
>DATJBA010000385.1:0-31223 GCA_035515675.1 Mycobacterium sp. | reverse complement strand
TCGGTCTCGGCGACCACGGTCGCCGCGCCCAGGCTGGCCGGCGACCAGTCAATCCCTAACGCCGCGGCAGCACCGGCGGTGTCGGGGTCAGCAACGGTCTCGCTGATAGCGAACCGCAACAGCGGTGCGCCACGATGCACCGAAATGGTGGGCAGATGCCAGGCCCGGATGTCGCGGCCACCCAGGTGGGCTGGGGTCGGGCACCACAGCCGATACCAACGCCAGTCCGCCCAGAAAATATTAGATAGTATTAGCGCCCAGCCAAACAGCTACCGGCCTTGTCCAGCGGCCGGTGCTAGGAGAACGGCCAGCCCACAGAACTCGCCGGTGGCCGGGCCCCCAGCGGAGACCGGGGCCGTGCCCAGTGCAGCCGGACACGCTGGCCAGGCCGCACCTGGGCGACTGTGTCGATGTCCTCGTCGATCACCACACCGACGACCGGGTAACCGCCGGTGACCGGGTGATCGGGTCCCAGGATCACCGGTAAACCGTGGGGCGGCACCTGGATCGCGGCGCGGGCGGCACCCTCGCTGGGCAGCTGCCGATCCGGGTAGCGGTACTGCATAGGGCGGCCGACCAACCGCATCCCCACCCGGTCGCTGCGGTCGGATGCCGCCCAGTCCGCGTGTACCAGGACATCGGGATCAACGAACCAGTCGTCGCGTGGCCCCGGTACCACCAACAGCTCGACCACATTGCCGGTGATGGCGGCCACCGGGGCCTGGTCGAGTTCGGGGTAATCGTTGGTGTGCTCGCCGACCGGTAGCTGGTCTCCGGTCTGTAGCGGTGACGGGCCGATCGCCGACATCACGTCGTAGCTGCGTGAGCCCAGCACCGGCTCCACACAGATGCCGCCGCGCACCGCCAGGTACGTCCGCACTCCGGCACGTGGGGCGCCCAGAGCGATCACCTGGCCGTCGCGAACATGGTGAATGCTATTGGTACCGAACTTAATTCCGTTGACGGTTGGGTCGGCGTCGGCACCCGTCACCGCGATATCGACGTCGCCGCCGCAGACCCGGGCCGAAAAACGCCGAATGTCACTTCGACGGTGGCGCAGTCGTCGGGGTTGGTGACCAGCCGGTTGGCCAGCTTGTGCGAGCGGCGATCGGCGGCTCCCGACCGGCTGATGCCGAGGTGGGCCAGTCGAGGTCCTGGATGACGGCGAGCGGTCCGGTACGCAGGATTTCCAGCGTTATGACGGCTTATCTCCTTGGTCACACGGCGCGGAACTGAACCCACATGCCCTGCGTCAACAACGCCGGATTGGGTCGCTCGATGTCCCACAGGACCACGTCGGTGTGGCCGATGAGGTGCCAGCCGCCGTGCGATTGACGTGGATAGACCGCGGTGAATTCGCCGGCAAGGGCGACCGAGCCGGCCGGCACCGAGGTCCGCGGCCCGGACTGGCGGGGCACTCGCAGTCGCGGGTCGCCGTCGGCCAGGTACGCGAAACCTGGTGCGAACCCGCTGAAACCAACCCGCCACAAGCTGGAGGTGTGGGCATTGATCACCTGTGCCGTGGTCAGCCCGGTATGGTTGGCTACCTCGGCGAGGTCTGGGCCGTCGTAGACTACGTCGATCACCACATCGGCGCACCCACCCGCCGAGGCGGCCGGATCAGCGGTAACCCGCATCTTGCGCAGACGCTGCCGGGTGACTCCCTGGAAGCGGGGGTTGTCGAGCTTCACCAGGACCGTGCGCGCGGCGGGGACGATGTCGACCACACCGGGCAGTGCCGCGGCTCGTAACGCATCCGCCCATGCCAATACGTCAGCGGTGCTGCCGCATTGCAGCATCAGTGCCTGGTCGCCATAGTCCAGAACGGTGTTGCCGACCAGGTCTGTTGGCAGACCCTGTGAAAGGTCGCCGGAGAGGTCCGTCACGCTCATTATTCGACGGTAACCCCGGAATCGGGGCAGGGGCGAGGGGATGCGAAAGGATTTTGGAGCACTGCCAGAGCTGCCTTAGCAAACGCTCAAACAGGCGCGGTCAGAAGGGCCTCTAACCCAAGATCTTGCCGATCTGCGGGGGCAGTTGATCGGCGACCAAGGGGTAGCTTAGCGGCGAGGAGAAGGCGATCGCGCCGGCCTGGTCCTTGGTGGTGAAGACGTGGCGGTTCTGGGCGGTCGCTTGCGAAGCCGCCACCTCGGGGTCGCCCAGTAGCGCCTTTTGGTCGTCCGGGCTAAGGGTCGTCCAGATCACCACATCGGCGGAATCGAGCACCGCTTTGATCTGATCGCGTGGGATGACGGCGCGGTGATCGCTGCCGAAGGGTTTGATGCTGTCGGCGATGACGAGACCCATCTTGTTCAGGAAGTCGGTCCACCAGCCCGCCAGGGTCGCGACCACAGTGCCCTGCCAGAGCGTGCCCTGCATTAGCAAGGCCTTCTTGCCCTTCCATTGCGGATTCTTTTGGGCAACGGCGGCGAACTTCTGGTCGACGGCGTCGATCAGTGACTTCATCTGGTCGGCCTGGAACACCGCTTGGCCGACGGCGGTGGCCTGGTCCTTCCACGGCTCGAAGAACGCGTCGCCGTCCGACTGCGCGACGGTCGGGGCGATTGCCGACAGCTTCTGATACGTATCGGCGTCCACGCCGGCGTTGATGGCCACGATCAGGTCTGGTTTGAGCCCGGCGATCTGATCGATCGGAATTCCGTTGTCCAGGTTCAACACCACCGGCTGCGCCGCGCCCAGCTTGGGCTGGGCCCACGGCCACACCGCGAACGGCTGGTCGCCGAACCAATTGGTCACCGCGATGGGCACCACGCCCACCGCGAGCAGGTCGTCTTGCTCGGTGTAGCCGGCACTGACCACGCGCTTGGGCGGCTCCTTGATGACGGTCTGACCGAAAAGGTGGTTGATTGTCACCGATCCGCCGCCTGGAGTGCCCGGCGCCGGTTTGCGTGACGAGCACCCCGATAATGGCCCGGTCACTCCGGCGAACCCGGCGACTGCGGCCACCCCTCCGGCCCCTGCGAGCTGCAGGAATCCCCGTCGATTCCATCCTTGTCGCACGGCGTGAGAGTATCGCGTTCCTGACCTGTACCCACACCGCCGCGCGGTTGGGTCGCTCAGCCCAGCGGCATGCCGGCGTCCAGAAAGTCCAGGGCTCGATAGATCGTCTCGGGCGTCTTCGGCGCGCTGTCATAAGCCGCCATCACGGCACCAGTGAGTGCACCGGCGAACACCCGGACTTCGAAATCTCCTGCGGTACCGCCGATTCGGTGCCCGAGCGCCTCAGCGACAACACTGACGGTGCGGTAGTACTCGTCGTACAACGCGCCCTTGAGTTCGGGTATCGAGAACATCAGCCGCTGTCTGGTGCTTTCGAACTTCAACTGCTCCTCGGACATACCGGCCACGGTGGTCTCGTAGGCCCGGCGGAATGCCTGCGCCGCCGACAGGTCGGGCGGCTGTGCCTTGAAAGCTTCCAATATCAGCGGGTCCAGGTCATCGGCGAGCAGCAGCGACTCCTTGGACGGGAAGTACCGGAAGAAGGTGCTGGGCGAGACTTCGGCGGCCTCTGCGATCTGTTCGACGGTCGTGGCGGAGTAGCCGTTCTCGTCGATCAGACGGATCGCCTCGCGTCTGATGGCCTGGCGGGTCTTCATCTTTTTGCGCTCCCGCAGACCCAGGGGCGCCTCAGTCGCCTGCATGAGGTAATTCTCCCGCATCGGCTGCTGCGGCGGGCTCGAGATGCGTTTGCGGCCTCTAGTTCTAACAATCGCAATCAGGCCGTTGCGATCTCCGCGTATTCACGGCGTAACTGTGGACGCCTAGATCGGTAACAGTGCCTCTTTAACGTCGAGTCATCAGTGCACGCGTCGAGATGTCCCGGGCCGGCTACGGCCATGGATGCACCGCCTCGTCAACAGGGGGCCCACCAGATGACCACGACCACCACCGGAGTATTTCAGCCCGCGCCACCGCGCGAGCATCATCCCGGACGGCACTGGATCGACGATTGGCGGCCCGAAGACCCCGCGTTCTGGGAGACGACCGGCAAAGCGATCGCTCGGCGCAACCTGATCTACTCCATCTTTGCCGAGCACATCGGGTTCAGCGTGTGGATGTTATGGAGCATCGTGGTCGTCCAGATGACGGTCGGTGCTCATGGGCACCCCGCCGCGTCCGGCTGGGCGCTCACCGCCAGCCAGGCCCTGTGCCTGGTTGCCGTCCCCAGTGGTGTCGGCGCGTTCCTGAGGCTGCCGTATACCTTTGCGGTCCCGATCTTCGGCGGCCGCAACTGGACGACCATCTCGGCGTCGCTGCTGCTGATCCCGTGCCTGCTGCTGGCCTGGGTGGTGCGCCATCCCCATATCCCGTTCGCAGTGCTCGTGGCGATCGCCGCGACCGCGGGCTTCGGTGGCGGCAACTTCGCCTCGTCGATGGCCAACATCTCGTTCTTCTACCCGGAGAAGGACAAGGGCTGGGCGCTGGGCCTCAATGCAGCCGGGGGCAACATCGGTGTGGCGGTCGTGCAGAAGATCATTCCGCCCATCGTGATCGCAGGTGGCGGGGTGGCGCTGTCGCGTGCCGGGCTGTTCTATGTGCCGTTGGCCATCGTGGCCGCAGTGTGCGCCTTTCTGTTCATGAATAACCTCACCGAGGCGAAGGCCGATGTGAAGCCGGTTTGCCAGTCGCTGCGGCATCCCGACACCTGGATCATGTCGCTGTTGTACATCGGCACTTTCGGGTCCTTCATCGGCTACTCGGCGGCCTTTCCGACCCTGCTCAAGACCGTATTCGGCCGTGGTGATATCGCTTTGAGCTGGGCTTTCCTGGGCGCCGGTATCGGATCGGTCATCCGTCCCGTGGGCGGCAAGCTCGCTGACCGGATCGGCGGGGCCCGTGTCACCGCCGCTAGCTTCATCATGCTTGCCGCCGGGGCCGCGGCAGCGCTCTGGTCCGTCAAGGCGGTGAACCTGCCGGTGTTTTTCGCCAGCTTCATGTTCTTGTTCGTCGCCGCCGGTATCGGTAACGGTTCGACCTACCGGATGATCTCGAGAATCTTCAAAGTCAAAGGCGAGCTCGCCGGCGGCGATCCCGACACCATGGTGCACATGCGCCGCCAGGCTGCCGGCGCACTGGGCGTCATCTCGTCGGTCGGCGCCTTTGGCGGGTTTATCGTGCCGCTGGCATACGCGTGGTCGAAGTCGCACTTCGGCAGCATCGAACCCGCGCTGCGGTTCTACGTGGCGTTCTTCCTCGCTCTGCTGGTCGTCACCTGGCACTTCTACCTGCGCAAAAGCAACGCCATGGCGCAGGTCGGGGTATAGCCGATCGCACCGGGCTCAATTCGGCGAATTTTGTCCCGTCTTTCTCCCCGCCTTTTTCCAGGGGCTGTAATCGGCGATCAGCTCTTCCTGCGGCGGGCGCTGGTCGACCGGAACATGCTGCAGGTTGATCCGGATCCGGTACCAGATCGAACTGGGCCCGCGCATCCCGTCGACCAGGACATCGGCCGGCTGCAGCCGTTCGGCCACGGCGAGGTAGCGCCTGCGCCAGGCGTTCAGCGCGGCCATCGCCTCGTCCTTGGTTTTGGTGCGGGCGATCTCGATGAGCGGCATCGATGAAGCCCGCCTGCCGTCGGTACGCTTTCCCGACCCTGTCGGCACCTTCTCCGGAGGGCCCAATTCTTCGGACAGCATCAGCAGCTGATCAAGCTGGCCAACCGCGTCATCCATCCCCGCCCACGGGTCACCCATTTCGGCAAACCGGCCGGGTACCGTATCGATGGTGAACGCCTCGGGTTTGCAGTCGGCGACCTCGTCCCAATGCAGCGGCGTCGACACCCGAGCATCCGGAGTCGCCCGCACCGAGTAGGCCGATGCGACGGTGCGGTCCTTGGCGTTCTGGTTGAAGTCGACGAACACCCCTTCGCGCTCTTCCTTCCACCAGCGGCTGGTCGCTGCATCGGGTACCCGCCGTTCGACCTCACGGGCAATGGTCTGGGCGGCCAGCCGCACCTGGCCAAACCCCCAGCGGGGGGCAATCCGGGCGTAAATATGAAAGCCCCGCGACCCGGACGTCTTCGGCCACGCGACCAAGCCGTACTCCTCCAGCACCTCGCGTGCCACCAACGCGACGTCGACCATCCGCTGCCACCCGACCCCCGGCATCGGATCCAAGTCGACTCGCAGTTCGTCGGGGTGATCGAGGTCGCCGGCGAGCACCGGATGCGGGTTGAGGTCGATGCACCCCAAGTTGATCACCCACGCCAGTCCGGCGGCGTCATGGATGACGGCTTCCGCGGCGGACGTGCCCGACGCGTAGCTCAGTTCGGCAACGTCGACCCAGTCCGGCCGTTTGGTTGGCGCACGCTTCTGGAACACCGCCTCGGCGGAGATCCCCTTGACGAAGCGTTTCAGAATCATCGGCCGGCCGGCCACACCTCGCAGTGCCCCGTCGGCGACGGACAGGTAATAGCGGACCAGGTCGAGCTTGGTATAAGGGCGCGTGCCGTTCTGGGCGGGGAAGACCACTTTGTCCGGATGGGTGATGGTGACTTGGCGTCCGGCCACCTCCAGCGACAGCGGACCGGCCATGGGCTCCATGCTAATTGTGGATAATTTTGGGGTCACTTTGCGACCTACGTCACATATGGTGAAGTCATGCCTAACCTGATCGGCCTGCCCGGACAGACCGTGACCAAATTGCAGCAGTACCTCGAGCGCGGCTCAGCCGAGTTGCACTACCTGCGCAAGATCATCGAATCGAGCGTGTTCCGGCTGGAGCCGCCGCAGAACTACGCTGCGATGGCCGCCGATTTCTACAAGTGGGGCGAGGTCGGCATGCTGCCGGCACTCAATGCCAGGCGTACTCCGGGCCGCGCGGCGCTCATCGACGAGGAGGGGGCGCTCACCTACAAAGAGCTCGACGAGGCCGCCCACGCGGTAGCCAATGGTTTGCTCGCCAAGGGTGTCCGCGCCGGGGACGGCGTCGCAATCCTGGCGCGCAACCACCGGTGGTTTGTCATCGCCAACTACGGCGCCGCCCGCGTGGGCGCCCGCATCATCCTGCTCAACAGCGAGTTCTCCGGGCCGCAGATCAAAGAGGTGGCGGAGCGCGAAGGCGCCAAGGTGATCATTTACGACGACGAATACACCAAGGTGGTCAGCTTGGCCGAGCCCCCGCTGGGCAAGCTGCGGGCGCTCGGGGTCAACCCCGATTCGGATGAGCCCTCTGGCAGCACTGACGAGACGCTGGCCGAGTTGATTGCGCGCAGCAGCAAGGCACCCGCCCCGAAGGCGAGCAGGCACGCGTCGATCATCATCCTGACCAGTGGGACGACCGGAACACCGAAGGGGGCGAACCGCAGCACGCCGCCGACGTTGGCGCCGGTCGGCGGGATCTTGGCGCATGTGCCGTTCAAGGCCGGCGAGGTGACATCGCTGCCGGCCCCGATGTTCCACGCGCTGGGTTATCTGCTCGCCACCATCGCGATGTTCCTTGGCTCGACGCTGGTGCTGCGGCGCCGGTTCAAGCCGGCCACCGTGCTCGCGGACATGGAAAAGCACAAGGCGACGGCGGTCGTCGTCGTCCCGGTGATGCTCTCGCGCATACTCGACGCGTTGGAAGAGATGGAGGTCAAGCCCGATCTGTCCAGCTTGCGGATCGTGTTCGTGTCCGGGTCTCAGTTAGGCGCCGAGCTGGCCACCCGCGCGCTCAAAGACCTCGGCCCCGTCGTGTACAACATGTACGGCTCGACCGAGGTCTCATTCGCCACCATCGCGGGGCCAAAGGACCTGGACCTCAACCCGTCGACCGCCGGGCCGGTCGTCGCAGGCGTGAAGGTCAAGATTTTCGACGACAACGGCAAGGAGGTGCCGCAGGGGCAGGTCGGGCGGATCTTCGTCGGCACCACCTTCCCGTTCGCGGGATACACCGGCGGCGGTGGCAAGCAGATCATCGACGGCCTGCTGTCCTCCGGCGACGTCGGCTACTTCGACGAGCACGGCCTGCTGTACGTCAGCGGTCGCGACGACGAAATGATCGTCTCCGGCGGTGAGAACGTTTTTCCCGCCGAAGTCGAGGATCTGATCAGTGGGCACCCCGATGTGGTGGAGGCCACCGCGATCGGCGTCGAGGACAGGGAGTGGGGCGCGCGGCTGCGGGCCTTCGTGGTCAAAAAACAGGACGCCACCGTCGACGAGGAAACCATCAAGATCTACGTCCGCGAGCACCTGGCCCGCTACAAGGTGCCGCGCGAGGTGGTCTTCCTCGACGAGTTGCCGCGCAACCCGACCGGCAAGATCCTCAAGCGCGAGCTGCGCAGCATCGAGGTCGACTAGCAACTAGGCGGCCTGGGTCCCGACCAAACCGGTCATCGCCGGGCCTGGATAGCACGGGTGACCTGGGCCGCGAGTTTGGGGTCGACCAGAAGCTGGTCGATGAGTGCGTTCAGGACCTCTTGTCCGGTCACACGGGCGACTCCCAGGCGGTCGGCGGCATCTCGCTGCCAGATGTCGAGCGCGCGATGTGTCGCGGCCGGAAGGTCGACGGTACGTCGTGTTCGTTGCGCACGTGCCGACTGGTCGCCTGCCGGTTGGCTGGGTATTCGTTGGCCGGGCGGTTGCCGGAAGCCGGTAAGGCGCTCGGTTGGAGCTGTGTCCCCGGGCGGTGTGCCGGCCGACATGTGTGCGCGGAATCGTCCGGCGCCGGGTTCGATGCGGCTTGGGTTGATGTTCAACTGCGGCGACCTTCCTGCCTGAGGCCTCCTGGGTGCCTGAACTGTCGATCAGTAAATCAGTACATCAGTATATAGGATGATGTGGATTCTCGCACCAAACGCCACCCTACGGGCGCGTTGCGGAGCTGGCGAACGTCGCCGCAAGGGGTTGACGGGCGGGCAAGGTGACCTTTCGCCGTGATGACGCGGTCGATCAGCGAACCTGTCCGTCATTTCGAAAGATAGCTACGAGCATTTCTAGTCGATGGTAACACCAGCGATACATCGGATATGAATATTTGCTAGATGTTCATGAGCGATAGTTGTCGCCACGGCTCTGAATCTCGCCGCTCGGTTTACGCGAATTCCCAAATCATGAGGTCATGAACTGCAGATATCAGTACTTCAGTACGTCAGCTCATCATGATCTAACTAGGCCTTTTCGGTGTCACGATGCTACTGATCTTGGTATCTGCACGGGTACAGAAACGAGTAAATAAGCATTTATATTAAATAGTTCTGAGTGCTGCCGTATTTCGTGACTTGACTTGTAGCCATCGGCGAACTATGGTGAGATTTACAGCAACATCAAATGTAATTTAGCTAGTTTGCCCAGGAATTCACTAGTAGCGTTTCTGGTGTCAGTACCAAGGTCTCGGAAGGAGCTCATGATGATGATTTCGCTACCATCGATCCGCCGCGCGGCCGCTGGTGCAATGGGTGCCGGCGCGCTGGCCGGAGGGATGCTGTTCGGTGGCATCCCCGCAGCACAGGCCGCCCCCGCGCCCGCCCCAGCCACAAATTTTGCGATTGCCGGACCCCACGGGGTCTCTGACATTCCCCAAGCTCCCGCTATATCGCCGACCCGATGGGGCCACGGCGGCTTTGGCGGCGGCCACGGCGGCGGCCACGGTGGCTTTGGTGGCGGCCACGGTGGCTTCGGCCGTCACGGTGGCTCTGGCCACCACGAATTTGGCCGTCACGGTGGCTCTGGCCACCACGGGTTTGGCCGCGGTGGCCACGGCGGTTGGGGCCACCAGCGCGGCGGGGGTCAGTGGTGGTGAGCCCAATCACCGCGTGGTCGCCGACCAGCCTCGTCCTGCCGAGTTATAGGTTGGCCGGCCCGCGGTGAGGGGGGATCCATGCCGACCTGACAATCTCAGGTCGGCATGGCCCCGTGTTGAGAGACTATCCATGTCGACCTGAGACCGGCCTCAGGTCGACATGGCCTTGTCTTATTCGGGACGGGCTGGCGCGGCGGTCGTGGCGTGCGGGCGGAACCGTCCGGGAACGGGATTCGTTGGCGGCCAGGGACGATACTCATCGCGACGACCCTCTCTGGGGTTGCAAATCAGTAGATCTGGTTATCAGTATTCGCGTCGTTGAACGCCTTCATGGGAAAATAGCACACCGAACTGAAGTTTGCTATTGGTCCACGATAGTAATCAAGCGAATAACACAGAGGTTCGCCGAGTTGGTCAGCCCTACCAGGGAATTAATAAATAAGCAAACGCACATTTATGTAACTCCGTACTTCAGTAGATACGGGATGGCCTGCACATTTCATTCCATCAGGAAATACTGAAACCAGTATGTGCGGAAGTTCTGAGATCATACAAATGGCAAAATAATTACAAGGTGAGCCGAAAAACTTTGTACAGTAGTATTGAGTAGCTATGCTTGTGAATACGTGCAATTGGTGTATATCATCGGGATGACACATTAGACGTCGTTAAGGCTTCAAACGTCTGATCTGTTCAACATCGCGGAAGGAGTTCACAAATGTTGACCTCACTGATTTCGGTCCGCAAGGCTGCGGTTGGCGCGGTGGGCGCCGGCCTGCTGACCGGGGCGATGCTCTTTGGTGGCGCCCCCATCGCGCAGGCTGCTCCGCCGCCCGCCCCCGCCACAAGCTTCGCAATGGCGGGTCCACACGGTCCCGCTGACATCCCTGCGAGTCCCGCAATAGTTCCGACGCGATGGGGCAATGGTGGTTTTGGCGGCGGCCACGGGTTTGGCCGAGGTGGCTGGGGTCACGGTGGCTGGGGTCAAGGTGGCTGGGGTCACGGTGGCTGGGGTCACGGTGGCTGGGGTCACGGTGGCTGGGGTCAAAGTGGCTGGGGTCAAAGTGGCTGGGGTCACGGTGGCTGGGGCCGTGGCGGCTGGGGTCAAAGTGGCTGGGGTCAAAGTGGCTGGGGTCACGGTGGCTGGGGCCACGGCTGGGGCGGCTGGCGGCCCTGGTGGCCTATGAACTGGTGGTGAGCTAGTGCCGCCACTTCGGTAGCGGCCAAGAACTGATCGATGCCGATCTGAGAACGGGCCTCAGGTCGGCATGGATCTGTTTACGGGTCGCGGGGGAGGCCCAGCAGCCGTTCGGCGATGATGTTGAGTTGCACCTCCGACGTGCCGCCGTAGATGGTCGTGGCCCGGCTGGCCAGCAGATATTCGCCCCATTTGCCCGGTAACTCATCGGTGTCGCCGATCGCGGCGTCGGTGCCGAAGGAAGACACCGCGAATTCGGCATACCCCTGGCCGGTGCGCATCGACAACAGCTTGGAGATCGCTGCCGACGGCATGGCTGCTGCTGGTCCCAGGCCGCCGGCCAGTGTCAACAGCGTGGAGCGCAGGTTCAGCACCTTTACGGCGTGACCCTCGGCGATCAGCTGCCCGGCCCGGTGTTGCGCGACCTGGTCGAACTGGCCGTCACGAACGAACTCGACAAACTCACGAAGGGTCGCCAGGAAGTTTGCGTCGCTGCTGCCTATCGATACCCGCTCCGCCGTCAAGGTATTGCGGCTGACTTCCCAGCCCCGATTGACTTCGCCGAGCACGTACTCATCGGGCACGAACACGTCGTCGATGTAGACGGTATTGAACATCTCGTGACCGGTGAGCTCACGCAGCGGCTTCACCTCTATGCCTTCGCTCTTCATGTCCAGCAGGAAGTAGGTGATGCCATTATGTTTTGGAGCGTTCGGTTCAGTTCTCGCCAGTAGTGCGCCCCAGTGCGAGTACTGCGCTGCGGTGGTCCAGATCTTCTGGCCGGTGATGCGCCAGCCGCCGTCGGCCCGGGTCGCTTTGGTAGAAAGCCCGGCCAGGTCCGATCCGGCGCCCGGCTCGGAGAACAGCTGGCACCAGAACATGTCGCCGCGGAAGGTCGGCGGCAGAAACCGTTGTTTTTGCTCCTCGGTCCCGAACGCGACGATCGACGGGACGATCCACGCCGCGATGCCGACCTGCGGCCGCTTGACCCGTCCGGCGGTGAACTCCTGGGCGATGATGATCTGCTCCACCGGACTGGCGGCCCGGCCCCACGGCTTGGGTAGATACGGCAGCACCCAGCCGGCCTCGGCGATCGCGACCTTGCGTGGCTCGCGCTCCATTGCCTTGAGCGCGGCGACCTCGGCCCGGATCTCGGTCCGCAGCTTTTCGGTATCGGGGTCTAAGTCGATATCCACCGCGCGCATACCCGTACCGGTCGCGGTGCCCACCACTTTTTGCGGGTACTCCCAACTGCGGCCGAAGCAGGCGGCCAGCATCAGCGCCCGGCGGTAGTAAACATTTGTGTCGTGCTCCCAGGTGAACCCGATGCCGCCGTGCACCTGAATGCAATCCTGCGTGCACCGCTGGGCGGCCGTCGGCGCCAGTGTCGCCGCCACGGCGGCGGCGAACTCGACTCCAAAAGCGGCTGTGTCCCAATTGTTTTGGCTAGCTTCGTCAATCGCGCGAGCGGCATCCCACACCGCCGCGGTGGCCCGCTCGGTGTCGGCGATCATCTCCGCGCACTTGTGCTTGATGGCCTGGAACTGGCCGATTGGCCTGCCGAACTGCTCACGGATCTTGGCGTATTGCGACGCCGTGTCGGTCGCCCAGCGCGCCACGCCGACCGCCTCGGCCGACAGCAGCGTGGACATCAGCGCGTGTGCGGTTGTCATGGTCAGGTTGCTCAACGCGGCATCGTCGCCGACCTCGACGGCGTTGGCCCGCACATGCGCGATGGGACGCAGCGGGTCCAGGCTTTTCACCGGCTCGATCTCGAGCTGGTCGGCGTGCAGCACGAACCATTCGTCGCCGCTGTCGATGGCGACCGGGAGCACCAGCATAGATGCCTGCGCCGCCGCGGGAACCGCGCGGACTTCGCCGCGGATGACCAGCGCGTCGCCCTGCCGGGTCGCGGTCAGCCCGGAATCCAGCGCGTAGGCGGCGATCGCCGCGCCGGAGGCCAGCTCGGCGAGCACCTTCGCTTCGCGGTCATGCGCACTGATCAGCGCGCTGGCGATCGCCGACGGCACAAACGGCCCGGGCACCGCGCCGTAGCCGAACTCGGCCAGCACGATGGCCAGCTCGAGGATGCCGAAACCTTGCCCGCCGACCGATTCGGCCAGATGAACACCCTGCAGGCCTTGTTCGGCCGCCGACTGCCAGTACGGCGGGGGATTTTCGATCGGGCTTTCTAGAGCCGCGTGCAGCACCTCGGACGGAGCTACCCGCGCGACCAGGGATCGCACTGAATCGGCCAGGTCTTGATGCTCAGGAGTGATCGCGATCGGCATTGGTCGCCTTCCATTACTTTCGGACGCCACTGTGGCCAGGTACCTTCCAATCTAATAACCGGTCGGTTGCTGACTACATGGGCCAACGGTTGACCGTCGCGCAGCCGCCGGCAGTTGGCGACGGCCTCGGTCAGATAGCGCCGCATGGTGTCGGCGGTGTACCAGGTGACATGTGGGGTCAGCACTACTGGTCCAGGCCGAGTAGCGGGTTGCCGGGCGCCACCGGCTCGACTTCGAAAACGTCCAGCCCCGCCGCGGCCAGCCGCCCCCCACGCAGCGCGTCGACGAGTGCGTTTTCATCGACGACGGCACCGCGTGACGTGTTGACCAGCACCGCATTCGGTTTCATCCGGGCCAGCGCATCCCGGCTGAGCAGATGATGGGTGTCCGCCGTCAACGGCAGGTGTAGCGAGATGATGTCGCTGGCGGCCTGGGGGTAACTCCTCCGCGAGCGGGAGGTACCCCCACCCGCTTGCGGGGGACAATTCGGGCAGCTGCCGCCAGCCGGGCCGCCCGTCGTCGCGGGTGTCCCCCGCAAGCGGGAGGTGCCCCCAGGTGTGTAGGACGGTGGCGCCCATTGCGGCGACTATTTCGCTCACGCGTTTTGGCGATACTGCCGTAGCCGACCAGCCCTACGGTGCAGCTGCCGATATCGCGCACCGCCTCGCCCAGTTCGGGATCTGCCGGCCAGCCGCCCCCTTGGCGGACGGCGCGGTCAAGCGCCGGTAGCCGACGCAATGCGGCCAGCATCAGCAGCACCGTGCCCTCGGCGACCGACGGTGCGTTGGCGCCGGGCATATTGGCGACCGCGATACCGCGCTTCGTCGCGGTCTCGACGTCGATGGTGTTGACCGCGGCCCCGAGTTTGTGCACCAGCCGTAGCCGAACCCCGCGCCGCAGGTCGGCGCCCGACAGCGGCCGAAGCACGTGCCAAATCACCTCCGCTTCGGCAATTCCCGATAGAAACTGGAGTCATCATCGTCGGCACACCAACGTACATCAAGCCAATTGGCTTCTGGCGCAAGAAAATCAAGCACTTTGGCACCTGGAACGAAGTGGGCGAGGACTGTTAGCGCCACCGCTGGGTGATCCACTTGGCGATGGTATCGGCCTGCTCGCCGCGTGCCCCCGGGGTGGTGATGTAGTGGTCGGTGTCGATCGAGACCTGCGCCTTGTCGGTGCTGGCGAGTGCGTCGTAAATGCGCTGGGCGTCGGACGGAAACACTCCGGTATCGGCCTCGGCGTTGATCACCAGGGCCGGGCAGGTGATGCGCGCCAGGTGTGGCTCGGCCCGGGTCTGCGCCACCCGAAGACTCCACATGCCCAGCCAATTGCGCAGTGTGCAGGCTGCGGCGATGCCGTGCGCGGAGTGGTTCGCCTTGGCCGGGATGCCCACGTAGCACAGGTTGGGCCGACGCTTGGTGGGCTCGATGCTGGGGTCGACCATGCGGGGATCGGCCCAGGTCCGCATGACGCTGAACGGTCGATTCGAAAAACCTGCGGCGCGAACACGTTTGAGCTCCATCTCGGCCCAGTCGGTGATGGCGTGATTGCGTGCGGTCTGCGCGCGGCGGTAGCGGGCGATGAACTCCGGCGAGTACGGCGGGCCGTTGCGCTCGTTGAACAGGTCAAGGTCGGGATCGGTGGCGAACGGATCGTTTTCGTCGACGGCGGCGGCGTCCATCCAGGCCATCAGTACCTCCGCGCGTCCGGGATCAGCGGCGGTGGCGACGTAGCCGTCGGCAGGCAGCAATTCTGTCACTCCGGCCGGCCGCATACCTTGTAGCGGAGTCACATTCGGTTCGACCGCCTGCGACTGGTTGGCCGCCATTAACGAACCTCCGCCTGAATTGCCCAGCAGCACAACCGTATCGACTCTCTGGACTTCGCGCAGCCAGCGTACTCTGACACCGATGTCGACCAGCGCATGGTCGAGCAGAAAGTTGCTTTTCGAAACCGCGAAACCTGGTGTTCCAGCCGAGAAATCCGATGCCGTGGGTGGGAATGTAGTCGGCAAGATAATGCTCGGAGAAGTCGATCTGGTAATGCGCGGCGATCATCGCCTCCTTCGGCTTGCGTCCCACGCCGCGGTAATACAGCCTCTGGCAAGGATGTCCGCCGGTGCCGGCACGCCCGGCGGTGGGCGATGGCAGCCCGACGAACTCGCGGATGACCCCTGCAGCGCCGCTATGACGAGTCAATTCGGCGAACCTCCTCAGGCATAAACGGCTCGGTAATAGATGTTGGCGAGGGTTTGGATGCACGCCCGGTCGTCAGGTTCACCGTGTCCGCTGAGCTGGATGTAGCAGAACTGGTTGAACATCGCCACGATCGCCTCGGCGATCAGCTGCGGGTCATCGTCAGGGCAGTAGCCCTCGGCCTGAGCACGTTTGACCGTCTCGGCGATGAAAGAGATTGGGATCGCGCATATCTCGGCCCAATACTGCGCGAAGTCGTCGTTGACCATCGCCAACTGAGACACGCTGACCATCTCGGCGAGCCGGTTGCGGTAGGTGTGCCAGTGGGCGGCGGCGGTCAGGTCCGCACGCTCGCGGTTGGACAGGCCATTCCGGGTCACCGAACGCGCGCGCTCGTTGGCCTCGTCGCGGAAGCGCAGGGCCCACTGGCGGACCATCGCCTCCTTGGAGTCGTAGTAGTTGTAAAAAGATGCCGCCGAACGGCCGGCTTCGGCGGCGATGTCGGCGATGGTCGTCGCCAGGATGCCTTTGCGTGCGATGACCGTTCGGGCGGCACTGTCGATCGCGGCCTGTGTCCGCCGGCCCCGGTGCGTCGGGAACTCGGCGGGGCGGTCCGCCGGCTCAGGCGCAATCGACACTGGGGTCCACCTCCCTGGAGCAAAACTGAATCTGATGTTAGATTCAGATTCAGGTGTTGGCCAGGGTCTACGCCCCCCGCGGACCGATGGGAGCCGCAAGATGATCAAGCCGCACAACACCAACACCGAGTTCGAGATCGGCGGGATCAACCATGTCGCGCTGGTGTCTTCGGACATGGCGCGCACCGTGGACTTTTACAGCAACATCCTGGGCATGCCGCTAGTCAAATCGCTCGATCTGCCCGGCGATGGGGGGCAGCACTTCTTCTTCGACGCCGGCAACGGCGACTGTGTCGCGTTCTTCTGGTTCGCCGACGCCCCCGATCGGGTACCGGGCATCTCGTCGCCGGCTGCCATCCCGGGCATCGGGGACATCACCAGCGCGGTGAGCACCATGAACCATCTGGCATTCCATGTACCGGCCGAGAAGTTCGACGCCTACCGGCAGCGGCTCAAGGACAAAGGTGTGCGGGTGGGTCCGGTGCTCAACCATGACGAGAGCGAGCGGCAGGTGTCCGCGACGGTGCATCCCGGGGTATACGTGCACTCGTTCTACTTCCAGGACCCCGACGGTATTACGCTGGAATTCGCCTGTTGGGTAAAGGAATTCAGCGCCAGCGACACCCAGACTGTGCCGAAGACGGCGGCCGACCGGCGATCCTCGGTGGCAGCCGGTCGCTGATCGGCAAAAGTACTCGAGCCGGGGGATGCCCATGATGACCGACGGCATTTTGACCGACGCGCAGATCGCGGCGCTGACGGCCGAGCAGCGGCGCGAGCTCATTTCCCGGCTGGAGCAACCCCTGAGCGACGTGATTGACACAGCGTTCCTCAATAGGGTGCGGCGCATCCGATTGAGTCTGATGGTCGGTGGCTCGATCGCAATGATTCCCTGGCTCGGGTATCTCTCCGTGACGCTGCCGGAGAACTACGTGGCCCACAACTGGCCCGCTACCTGGGTGGGCTTCGACGTTCTGTTGGTCGCCTTCATGCTGGCAACGGCCGCGTTCGGCTACCTGCGTCGCCAGGTGGTGCTGTTGGCAGCGTTCACCTCCGGGGTGCTGCTGATCTGCGACGCGTGGTTCGACCTCATGACCGCTGGACCTGATGACGTTTGGTGGTCGGTGGTCACCGCGCTGCTGATCGAGGTGCCGTTGGCGATCTTCATGATCTCCGGTGCGCTGCGCATCATGCGACTCACCATGACGCGGTTGTGGATGCTGGACCCCGGGATGCGGCTGTGGCACCTGCCGCTGTTGCCGTGAGGCGATACAGGTTTGGCTCGGCGAGTTCGTCGAGCAATGACGCCAGCTGGTCGACGAGCTGGTCCGGTTCGAGTTGGACGTCGCCGGCCAGCCAGGCGCTGATGGTTTGTCCGACGCCGCCGACCACGAAGTGCGCCGCCGCTTTGATGGGTTCGTTTGCCGGGACGTGCAGCACGTTGCCGACGTGTTGGCCGGACAGCATGGCGAACAGTGCGCTGGATTCGGCGCGTTTGCGCACGATCACGGGGTCGGCCAGCTGCGTGCTGAACAGCAGACGCCCGATGCGGGAGTCGCGGACGATGGCCTGCACGATGGTGGCTATGCCCGCGTGGGTCTGCTCGTGCGCCGGTACTGCCGCGACTGCGGCCTGGATGGTGATGGCCAGCTCGGCGACCACCCAATCGAACACGCAGGCGACTAATTCGTCTTTGTCGGTGAAGCTTTCATAAAAGTATCGGGCGGCCAGGCCGGCTTGGCGGCATACGCCGCGGACGGTAACTGCGGAGATGTTCTGCTGTTCCGCACCGAGCAGATCCAGGCCCGCGGTCAGGAGCCGGTTGCGGCGTGTGGCCAGCCGCTCGGCGGCCTCGACTCCGCGGTACGGCCGCACACTCGAGGTCGCATCCATGCGAACCATCTTGACACCCCTGCAAGGTCACGACAATATCAGGAAACAAGTGTTCGCACATTAGCGGTAGGTGCCGCTGGAGGGCCCACCATGGCAATTCACGAGGCGGTTCACGAACCGATTCGGCATGTCGAGCGCGCTATCGCCGAGCCGCCGCGTCCGCAGCGGGCCCGGCCGAGGCGAGCGCTCGGTATCGACGAGGGTTTGATGGGCGTGGCGCTATTGGCCGGCCCGGCCAACGTGATCATGCAATTGGCGCGGCCCGGTGTCGGCTACGGCGCAATGGAGAGCCGCGTCGAAAGCGGCCGGGTGGACCTGCATCCGATCAAACGGGCGCGCACCACCTTCACTTACCTCGCAGTGGCCACCGGCGGCAGCGATATCCAGAAGGCGGCCTTTCGTAGCGCGGTGAATCGGGCGCACGCGCAGGTTTACTCGACCCCCGATAGCCCGGTGCAATACAACGCCTTCGACCTCGACCTGCAGCTGTGGGTGGGAGCGTGTCTGTACAAGGGCGCGGTCGATGTCTACCGCATGTTCGTCGGTGAGCTGGACGAGGAGGACGCCGACCGCCACTACCGCGAGGGCATGGCGCTGGCCACTACGTTGCAGGTGCCGCCGGAGATGTGGCCGGCGAACCGGGTGGGGTTCGACCGGTACTGGCAAGAGTCGCTGGCCAAGGTGCACATCGATGACGCTGTGCGTGATTACCTGTATCCCATCGCCACAGGCCGCATCCGCGGGGTGGCGCTGCCGCGCCCACTGCAGCGCCTGTCGGACAGCCTTGCATCGCTGATCACCACAGGCTTTCTGCCGCAAAGGTTTCGCGACGAGATGCGATTGCCCTGGGACGCTACCAAGCAACGACGCTTCGACCGGTTGATGGCTGTATTGGCCGCGATGAACCGCGTGATGCCGCGGTTTGTCCGGCGGTTTCCGTTCAACGTCCTGTTGTGGGATCTCGACCACCGGATCAGGACGGGGCGTCCCCTGGTCTAGCGCCCGCGGCGTGCGACCCGCCGCACCGTTTGATAACGACAATCATATTCATTAAGCTCTCTTCGGTCTGGTAAACCCTTCCGGCCCGAGGAGTGCCCCTATGACCGCGCCGATCTGGATGGCTTCACCGCCGGAGGTGCACTCGGCGTTGCTGAGCAGCGGTCCAGGACCGGGGTCCTTGCTCGCGGCGGCCGCGGCGTGGAACTCGCTTAGCGCTGAATATGCCTCAGTAGCAGAAGAACTCAGCGCATTGTTGGTGTCGGTACAGGCCGGCATGTGGGAGGGGCCGAGCGTCGAGTCGTATGTGGCCGCGCATGCCCCGTATCTGGCCTGGTTGACGCAGGCCGGCGCCAACAGCGCGGAAATAGCCACCCAACATGAGACTGTGGCCGCAGCCTACACCGCCGCGTTGGCAGCCATGCCGACCCTGGCCGAACTAGCCGCCAATCACGTCATCCACGGAGTCTTGGTGGCGACCAACTTCTTCGGGATCAACACCATCCCGATAGCGCTCAACGAGGCCGACTATGTGCGGATGTGGATTCAGGCCGCCACCACGATGGCCATCTATCAAGCGGTCTCCGGCACGGCGGTGGCGTCAACGCCGCAGGCCACCCCGGCGCCGCAAATCCTGAAATCTGACGCGTCAGCCGATCCCCCGTCGCCGGCGGCCTCCAACCTGCTGCAGGGGTTCCTGCAGGGATTCCTGCAGCAGATCGAGCAGTTCCTGCAAAACCCGCTGGGGCTCCAGCAGCAGATCGTGAGTGCCATCCTCAACAATGGCCAGACCGACAACCCGCTCGCGCTCCCGCAGGGGCTCGTGAATTTGCTGCAAAGCGTCGGCATCGGAAATAGCCAAGTGGCACACGACCCGACGGTCGACCTTCCGCTCGATAACTTCGTTGCGAGCATCCTGCAGCGCTTCGGCATCAATTGGGATCCGGCAGGGGGCATGATCGACGGAGCCACCTACGATACATATGCGAATCCCGGCCAAGGATCGTTTTGGGTCGCTCGAAGCCTCGAGCTTTTTGAGGACTTTCAAAATTTCGGGGTAGACCTTACGCAAAATCCGGTGGAGGCCTTTCAGTGGTTTTTCAGCTGGCAACTGTTCGATTTCCCGACCCACATAGGAGAAGTCCTTTCCTACGGAATCTCCAACCCAGCGGTGGCTGCCGCGGCGCTCCCCGCCAGCTCCCCCGCGGCAGTAGCCGGATTGGGCGGGCTGGCCGGTCTGGCCGCGCTGCCTCAATCCGTTGTCGCGCCGGCGCTGGCACCCGTCGCGGCTGCGCCCACAGTGTTGCCGGTCGCCGCAATGGCCCCGGCTCCCCCCGCGCCGCCCGCGGCCCCCGCCTCGGCATCGGCGCCTGCGCCCACGCCTTCTAGCCCCCCCGCCCCTGCGGGTCCGGCGCCGACACCGCCGCCCGCGGCCGGGGGTCCGGCGGGTTTTGCCCCTCCGTATGCGGTGGCGCCACCCGGCATCGGGTTCGGCTCGGGGATGAGTGCCAGCGCTAGCTCCGGCGCGAAAAGGAAGGCGCTGGAGCCGGATGCCCTCGCGGCGGTGGCAGCGGCGGCCGCGCGGGAGGCGGCCCGGGCGCGGCGGCGCCAGCGGGCGCGTCAGCACGGGTACGGCGACGAGTTCATGGACATGAACATCGAGGTCGACCCGGACTGGGGCACGCCGCCGGGTGAAGAGCCAGTCGCATCGACGGTGGCCTCGGGTGGGGGTGCCGGAAATCTGGGGTTTGCTGGCACGGCACGCAAGGAAACGGTCGCTGAGGCGGCGGGATTGACGACGCTGGCCGGTGATGAATTCGGCGGTGGCCCGCGGATGCCGATGCTGCCGGGCACTTGGGACCCGGACGGTGCCGCCGAGGCGGACGAAAAGACGGGTGAGGGCTAGCGGACGTTGTTTATCCGCCCGTGTCTCGCGTGATTAGGACGAGCCTTTCCCGGTGCGGGCCGTTGCCTGACAAACCAGCAAGCTAGGTTGGTAACGGATCGCCAGCCAGGCCGGCCGTGCCGAAAGATGTTGCGCGCTCTTTTATCCCACGAGCGAAACCCCGGCGTCGGGGCGCCGGAGTCGCCGCGTTGTATGAACAGTTCATCGACTACGTGACCGCTCGGTAGGGCGAGTACAGACCAACACGCGAAGTTTTAGACAGGGATGGTCGGCGACATCACCTTGCAGGTTCCGATGGGGTGCCCGCGCGCTGACATACTGGGACCGTGGCGACCCTGAGGTCTGGGCCCAGACTGCGCGTTGGGTCGATGGAACTGCTGGTGGGCATTCTGTTGGCCTGCGCTTTTGCGGCGACGAGGCTGCAGAATGCGGTTTCCCTCAGTTCGGCGTTATCGACGGCGGGCACCGTGTTCTGTGGGGTGTTCGTGCAGGCGGTTCCTTTCCTTGTGCTCGGGGTGGTAGTCAGCGGGTTGATTGCGGTGTTCGTTTCGCCGGAACGGTTGGCGCGCTGGCTGCCGCGTCGTGCCGCCGTGGCGGTGTTGGCCGCCGGTGTGGGAGGGGCGGCGTTGCCGGGCTGTGAGTGCGGGTCCGTTCCTGTGGCGCGGCGATTGTTCGGCGAGGGCGGTGCCACGGGGGCGGCGGCTTTGACGTTCATGCTGGCCGCGCCGGCGATCAATCCGGTAGTTTTGGTGGCCACCGCGGTGGCGTTTCCCGGTGCGCCCAAGATGGTTCTTGCGCGCATGGGAGCCTCGCTGCTGACCGCGGTAGTCATGGGCTGGGCATGGTCACGTTGGGGCCGCCCGGAGTGGATCACCCGCCGGTTGCCCGCTTCGGGTGCTCGGACCGAATCACGCTGGGTGGTGTTCGCCGAGGCGGCAAGGCACGACTTTTTGCAGGCCGCATCGTATTTGGTGTTGGGTGCCGCCGCGGCGGCGGCGCTTCATGTGGTGGTGCCGCCCTGGGTGTTCGCGCATCTGGCCGCGGACCTAATCCTCGGTGTGGCGGTGATGGCCGCGCTGGCGGTGGTGCTGGCGTTGTGTTCGGAGGCCGATGCGTTCGTGGCCGCCAGCATGACGATGGTGCCGCTGCTGCCCCGGCTCGTGTTTCTGGTTGTGGGCCCGGCAGTCGACGTAAAACTGTTCGCGATGCAGGCGGGGATGTTCGGGCGGGCTTTCGCGGCCCGGTTCGCCCCCTGCACTTTCCTGGTTGCGACGGCGAGCGCCTGTGCCGTCGGGCTGTTCGTCCTCGGCGGCAGGTAATGAGCCGCGAAACCGAGAACACCGTTCTGCTGTTGGTGGGCATCAGCATCGTCATGATCACCATCTCGGGCGCGTTCACCCGCTACGTCAAGCCCGGGCTGCTGCCTTGGCTGGCCGCTTCGGCGGCGCTGCTCATCGCCTTAGCATTATTGGCGATGCTGGGTGATATCCGCCGCGGCGGACCCCGGACTAATGATCGGGCCAGTGATCACGGCCACGTGCACTCCCATAGGGCCGGCATAGTGTGGCTGCTCGTCGTTCCGATCGTGGTCCTGATTTTTGTGACACCACCGGCGCTGAGGCCGTCAGCCGCCGCGCCGTCTGTGACATCGGTATCCAATGATGTTCTGAATCGCGCGTTTCCGCCGCTGCCCCCGGGCAGGGCTCCTGAAGTGTCGCTGCCGGAGGTGCTGATGCGCGAGGCTCAGGACATTACCGGGTCGCTGACGAATCGGCCGATCACCGTGACCGGCTTTGTCCTCAACGAGGCCCAGGGTGTTGACCTTGGTCGTATCGTCATCATCTGTTGCGCGGCCGACGCCCAACTGGCGCGCATCCATCTGGGTGGCCCGGCCGGCGCCCGGGCCGCCGGGTTACCGGACAACACATGGCTTCGAGTCGAGGGTGAAGTTGCACCGCGGCAACCGAATTCAAACACGATCCCGACACTGCAGGCCACCGCGGTCGCTCGCATCGATGCTCCAGCCAACCCCTACGCTTACCCTCATTGATTGGCCCGTTTCGAGTAAGTCGTTCGCACCAGCGCAGGCGGTCAGCGGTGTTGCCGTAACCTCAATTGCTTTGACTCGCGTTGCGAATCCAAAGCTGATGCCTGCTGAGATGCCTTGGCACGGGCGTGTTTTCCCACTGTCCAAGCTCCAGCCAATCGCGCAGGGCCGCAGCCTCACCATTGTCGGTGATGGGACCGATCCAATGCGGTGGTCCGCAGGCGACCCGGTCGTTCGTGCAGGGCTGGACCACAGCCATGACGCCACGCCCGGTCGGGCGAGACGCGCAGGTGAGTGGTCCCAGCACGCACGCGGTGGAGACGAGCACGGCATGTGGACAGCGTCGGATGGTGGGACTTAGTTGGTCGATGACCGAGAGGTTATCGTCGGCCGCACAAGCGGAGCAGACGATGACGGTGAACGGACGGTCGGTACCGCGGCGCGGGGAAGTCAACGCGCCATGCTCTGATCGGCCGCGCAGAGACTTGAGACGCGTGATGTCATCCTGTCAACCCCTTCGCCCCCTAATCGATTGCGCTGAGGCTTCTTGGCCATCACCAACTCGCCTTCCGCACGCCGGGCAACTGCCCATTGTGGGCCAACTGGCGGACCCGTACCCTCGACAGACCGAATTTGCGCAGATGCCCGCGTGGACGCCCATCGACGGAGTCGCGGTTGTGCAGCCGCACGGCGCTGGCGTCGCGGGGCTGGCGCGCCAGCTCGCGTTGCGCGGCGGCCCGTCGCTCACCCGTGCTCGACGGTGAGCGGATGATCTCTTTGAGTTCAGCGCGGCGTTGGGCGTAGCGCGCCACGATCGCGCGCCGCTGGCTGTTTTTGACGACCTTGGATTTCTTGGCCATGCTCAGCGCTCGTCGCGGAAGTCGACGTGGCGGCGGATCACCGGGTCATACTTGCGCAGCACCAGCCGGTCCGCGTCGTTGCGGCGGTTCTTGCGGGTCACGTAGGTGTAGCCGGTGCCCGCCGTCGAGCGCAGCTTGACGATGGGGCGGATCTCGTTGCGCGCCATCAGATCCGCTGCCCTTCCCGGCGCGGCCTCGCCACGACGGCCTCGATGCCGTCGCGGTCGATGACCCTGATGCCCTTTGCGCTGACCCTCAGCCGAATCCGGCGGCCCTCCGACGGCAGGTAATACGTCTTGAGCTGGACATTGGGTGTCCACCGCCGGTAAGTTCGCCGATGCGAATGCGACACCGCGTTACCGAAACCCGGCGCCCGGCCGGTCACTTGGCAATGAGCAGACACTGTTCCCTCCCGGGACCCGATCAGCCTTATTGAAAATCATTTTCGACAAGCCCTGCCGAACACGGTACCTTACGGGTAGCTCTAATGAAAATGATTACCAAGAACGGGACCGATGCGGACGCCCGTTGATCTTGCCGATGAGGCCCGTGTAGGGCGCCATTGTGGCGGCGAGTGTCAGCGCGTCGATGACAGCGACGGATGCGCGGCGGAAGTGGAAGTGCCAGACACTCACGCGCAAACGATAACCGTTTTCATCACCACCAGGTGAGGGATAAGGCGCAGGAGCGAGACAAAACCTGATGCCTGCCGGGCGATACCGCATGTAGCACGGGTTGACTACGTTGGCCGTCGATGACTTCGGCGGCGGCACATGGCTGCCGATGATTGTGTCGCGGGAAATCCTGATTAAGGCTGACCCGCGGGCCAAAAGCGGCCGAGCAGTTCGGCTAGTGTCGGTTACATGGTGCGTAGCGAAGGTGATACCTGGGACATCACAACGAGTGTCGGTTCGACCGCCCTGTTCGTAGCGACCGCGCGAGCGTTGGAGGCGCAGAAACCCGACCCGCTGGCCGTCGACCCGTATGCGGAGCTGTTCTGTCGCGCCGTCGGCGGTCCCTCGGCCGACGTTCTGGACGGCAAGGCGCCCGATCATCCGCTGAAGTCCGACGACTTCGGCGCGCATTTCGTCAACTTTCAGGGCGCTCGCACCAAGTACTTCGACAAATATTTCCGCCGGGCGGCCGACGCCGGCGTGCGGCAGGTCGTCATCCTGGCGGCCGGACTGGACTCGCGCGCTTACCGCCTCGGCTGGCCGGCCGCGACGACGATCTTCGAGCTGGACCGCCCACAGGTCCTCGATTTCAAGCGTGAGGTGCTCACCGGCCACGGCGTGCAACCGCAGGCCGAGCGTCGTGAGGTCGCTGTCGATCTGCGTGAGGACTGGCCACAAGCGTTGCGGGACAGTGGCTTTGATGCGGACAAGCCGTCGGCGTGGATTGCCGAGGGCTTGTTGATCTATCTCCCGGCCGCCGTGCAGGAGCAGCTGTTCACGGGCATCGACGGCCTGGCCGGCCACGGCAGCCATGTCGCCGTCGAGGATGGCGCCCCGATGCAACCCGATGAGTTTGAGGCCGCCGTCGAAGAAGAACGCGCGGCCGCCGCCGAGGGCGACCAGCGCCTGTTCTTTCGGTTGGTCTACAACGAGCAATGCGCCCCGGCCACCGAATGGTTCGGCAACCGCGGCTGGAAAGCGGTCGGCACTCCGTTGGCCGATTACCTCCGCGAGGTGGGCAGGCCAGTGCCCGGACCGGATACCGAAGCGGGGCCGATGATCGCCCGCAACACCCTGGTCAGCGCGGTCAGGGCCTGATCGACGGGCTAGCCTGCGACGCGAGCGTGCGATAACCGGGCTCGGCGAAGCGCCGAGCGGCCTCGCGTATCGCGTCGGTCAGCGGATGGCGTTGCGGGGTATCGCCGGCAAAGACTCGACGCGCAGGGTCCTTGGAGTAGAACCGAGACTCTTCGATCATGCGTTCAATTGCCGTCGGACCCGTCTCCAGCCCGAAATGCGCCGCCACGCGGGTCCAAACCGCGGCGGGCAGGTCGGCATGGTCGATACAGAGGCGCCGAGCCGGATCGGTCGCCGCCGCCTCCAGCATCGCGCCGAGTGCGCGGGCCGTGAACTCGACACGCGTCATGGTCGGTACCGCGGTCGGATCGAGGCCGAAACGCCGCGCGGCGCGTTGGGGCTTGGCCTGAAGGCCGAGCCAGCCCGGAGGCTCGGCGAGGAGCGAAGCCAGGACGCGCACGGGGTCGCGCTGGACCCAGATCCAGGGTGTTCCGGGAAAGGCGGCGGCGAGGACCGCCCGGTGGCGGATGTTCCAGCTCGTGCACTTGAGCACCAGCCGCCGTTCGTCGCCGTGCCGGCATCGGCCGAGCGCCCGCACTACCAGCCGCACAACCCTGACCAGCGCGGCCTCGCCAACCCGAGCAGGATCGAGCCCAAGGAGTGAGTTGAGTGGCGCCGGCTCGGCCAGGACGACGACACCGGGAAGTGTGCCCAGCAGCCGGGACACGAGCGTAGATCCACACCGCGAGAGGTGAAAGATCATGCCCGCCGGCTCGAGCGACGGCTCACCATCAAGAGCGACGAGCGTCTCGAACCCGGTCTTGACGAGCGGTCGGACACGCGGGCCGCGCGCCCAGCGGGCGACGGTCTGGTCGAAGAACGGTTCGACGAAGCGTTCCGCCGAGAGATCGGCCCAGTAGACCGCCGGGGCGGGCCGGGAAAAGTCGAGCCTGATCGGCGTCCAGCGGGCGAGGTCGGCGAGCTCCATCAGCAGTGCGGCGTTGCTGAATCAGTCGTCGGAGAGCCGGACGAGGAATCCGCTCACGATCAGCTTTCGGGCCAGCTCGATCTGCTGCTCCGGACGCAGCCCGGGCAGATCGCAAACCCGAAACGGCTCAATGCTGCTCGACATGAACAGCAGCGCGGCTTCGTGGTCGGCACCGGCGTTTATCGACAATTTGGCAAACTGCAGCGCAACGCCGCCGGCCACAACCTTCACCCGCGAATAGAGCGGCTGGTACTTCCGCACCAGCGTTTCTCCGTCGATCCGGGCGGTGTTTGAGATCTCTCCGATTGGTGGGCATCGGCCGCGGCGGATCAAGACATCCGCCAATGCGTCGAGACCTCCCGCGATGGCGCTCGGGTCCTCGATGGTGCTGACAGCATCACGCAGGAGGACGCCCAGGGTCGCGTGCACGTCCGGGTCATCGAGATGCCGTGGCGGCAGCTGGGCGTTCAGACGGTCATCGTGGAAACCCAGCGAGTAGAGCGCCCCGATGGCAAGCGTGAGCGCGGTGGGCGTGTGGACCCCGACGGTCAAGTGGATGGATGGCTCCGCGTCTGTGTCGGCAGCATGTACTAGGCCTCGTGGCAGGTACAGCACGTCGCCGACTTCCAGGCGCAGGTCGGTGGGCAACGGGAGGCGGTCGGCAGGAACCGCTTTATCACGACGCTGCATCTCGTGAGGCGGTATGTGGACGCCGTCGTACAGATGCCAGACCTTCGACCCCTGTATCTGCAGGATCAGCACGTCGTGGTCGTCATAGTGGGGAACGAGCCCTCGTGATCCGGGCGGCGTGATGTAAGCGTTGACCTGTATCGGGAAGTTCAGCTCGACCTCGATGGAATGGGCCAGCGAAGCGATCGCGCGCACGTAGCGCTGAACGCCGTCCACTACGATCGTGAAGCCATCGGCAAAGTCGTTGCGGATGCCTACAACGTCGAGGCTGCCGTCAACAAGCCGGAAGCTTTCAGACCCGCTCTTCTTATCGTTCCCCCTCATCAGGCGCACCGCCGATGGCTCTTGGCGAAAGAGCTCCAAAAGCTCCTCAACCGCCGACGACCCCTGCAGCAGGCTGTCGAAGTAGCCGGCAGAGCGCCACTTGACGTGGTAGTGCGTCGCTGTCCAGACCTTGTCGAGAAAGGTCTCCACCGTAAGGGGTGCAAGCAGCCACGCTAGCGACGGTTCGATGGCCAACCTCCCCAAACGTCTTGCCGAGCGTGGTCGTGACGAGGTTAGCAAGGCGCGCCTGGTACCGGCCCGGCCTGAGCAGTGTTTTCTCCCGGCCGGGCCTCAACGGCTAACGCCCAGAAGTTCAAGAGTTTTCGCGGAACCGCGGACCCGTTTTGTCCGACCAACATAGGGCCCGGTGCGACAGGCCGCCGGTGAGGTGCTGGCCTGAGTCCTGGTGGGAAGCGCGGGGGGCCCTGACGAACGCCCTCTTGGGGCTCAACAAAAGGGAGCGGGCTGATGAATTTTCAGGTGTTGCCGCCGGAGATCAATTCATCGCTGATGTTTTCCGGTGCCGGCTCGACCCCGATGTTGGAGGCAGCAGCGGCCTGGGATGGGTTAGCTTCCGAGTTGGGTTCGGCCGCGTCGGTGTTTGAGTCGGTAACGTCGGGTTTGGCCGGTCAGTCGTGGCAGGGTCCGGCGTCGACAGCGATGCTGGCTGCGGCGTTTCCGTATGCGGGATGGCTGAATGCGGCGGCGGCTCAAGCCGAGGGGGCGGCCACCCAGGCCCAGGCCGTGGTCAGTGCGTTTGAGGCGGCTCAGGCGGCGACGGTGCATCCGTTTGTGGTGGCGGCCAATCGCAGCGAGTTTGTGCAATTGGTGCAGTCGAACTTTCTTGGGCAGAGCGCGCCGGCGATTGCGGCCGCCGAGGCTCAGTACGAGGAGATGTGGGCCGCCGATGTGGCCGCGATGGTGGGTTATCACGGTCGGGCCTCAGCGGCGGCTGCGCAGTTGTCGTCGTGGCAGGGTGCGTTGCAGGGTGTGCCGGGCCTGGGTCAGGTGGCCAGTGCGGTGTCGGGTAGCCCGGTTGGGACTGCTGCTGCCGCGGCTGCCGTGCAGTCGCAGAGTTCCGTTCTTGCCGACCTGTCGTCCCTCAACACCGGGCTTGGCAACATCGGCAGCTGGAACCTGGGCGGCGGCAACCAAGGCAACACCAACCTCGGTGGCGGCAACATCGGCAATACCAACCTGGGCGGCGGAAACCAGGGCAGCAACAACCTGGGTAGCGGAAACATCGGCAATACCAACCTGGGCAGTGGAAACGTCGGCAGCAACAACTTCGGCCTGGGGAACATCGGTAATCTCCACCTGGGCGGCGGAAACCAAGGCAGCAGCAACGTCGGCAGCGGGAACACCGGCTCCAACAACTTCGGTAGCGGAAACTACGGCAACTCCAACGTCGGATTCGGGAACCTCGGCAGCAACGACTTCGGCTTCGGCAACAGCGGCAGCGGGGATATCGGCATCGGGCTCACGGGCAACAATCAGATGGGCATCAACTTCGCCGGGCTGCTGAACTCGGGCGCGGGAAACTTCGGCTTCGGGAACTCGGGTAGCGGCAACATCGGTTTCTTCAACTCGGGTGATGGAAACTTCGGCATCTCCAATTCTGGGGACGGTAGCTTCGGCATCGCGAACTCGGGCAACGCCAACACCGGCTTCTGGAACTCGGGCTCCTTCAACACCGGCTTCGGGAATGCGGCCGACGCCAACTTCGGCTTCGCGAACGCGGGTCCCGGGAACGTCGGCGTCGGTAACGCGGGCAGCGGCAACGTGGGCTTCGGGAACGCGGGCCTTTTCAACTTCGGCAACTTCAACTCGGGCGGCGGGCTCGGAGGTGCAGGTGGCGGCAACACGGGTAGCTTCAACTCGGGCAGTGTGGACACGGGCTGGTTCAATTCGGGCAACAGCAACACGGGTCTGCTCAACTCGGGCAACCTGGACACGGGTGTCGGCTGGTCGGCCGACCTGACCGGGATAGTCGCCAGCTCGGGCTACGGCAACTCCGGGACCGGAAACTCGGGCTTCTTCAATTCGGGCGACTTTTCCTCCGGCTTGCAGAACAACGGCTCGCAAAGCGCCGGCTTCCTTAACACGGGCGATGTGCAGACGGGCGTTTTCAACACGGGCGGCGCCAACACGGGCTTCTTCAACCGGGACTATGACAACATCGGCTTCGGAAACACTGGCCAGCTGAACTGCGGCTTGGTACTCGCCGGCAGCGACAATAGCGGGCTTGCAAGCTCGGGTACGTTCGATGCGGGCGCGTTCGACCAGGGCAACTACCAGGTCGGTATTCTCGGGAGCGGGCCCATCGCAATTGAGACGAACAATGATCAGAACCTGTTGGGATCGCTGTAGGCCTCTAGGCCTCTGGGCTAGGTGACGCGATGGGGCCGCACCTTTCCGGGGATGATCCCGAAAGACGAACATGCGGACCGGAAACCGAAGCCGGGCCGATGATGGCCCGTAACACACTGGAGAGTGCCGTCAGGGCGTAACCCGCCGGGACCGCGTCCAGGGCCGTGATCGGCGATCGTGCGATCAGAATCTGGGATGGATCAGCCGTGGGCGGGAACTCTTTGCTATCCGTCACCGACTACTGACACGGGTTAGCGGCGCCGTCTAAAAGCCAAGGCGGTCGTCGTGGTCGCTGCTTCGTGTTGCGAAGGTGTTCTGAGAATGACGCTATGGGTTAACGCATCGGTCCGGCTGGTGGTCTCCGATCTGGGACTGTGTGACTGAGAATGACCGCGCCGATATGGATGGCTTCGCCACCAGAAGTGCATTCTGCGTTGCTCAGCAGTGGTCCCGGGCCGGGCAGCTTGCTGGCTGCCGCCGGGTCGTGGAGTTCGTTGAGTGCGACCTATGCGTCGGTCGCAGAAGAGCTCAGCGCGATCTTGGCGGCGGTGCAGGCCGGGGCATGGGAGGGGCCCAGTGCCGAGCAGTACGTGGCCGCGCATGTGCCCTATTTGATGTGGCTGACGCAGGCCAGCGCCGACAGCTCGGCCACGGCTGCCCAGCACGAGACCGCGGCCGCCGCCTACACCGCCGCACTGGCCGCGATGCCGACCTTGGTCGAGCTGGCCGCCAACCACGCGATCCACGCGGTATTGGTGGCAACAAACTTCTTCGGGATCAATGCCATTCCCATCGCGCTCAACGAGGCCGCCTATGTGTGGATGTGGATCCAAGCGGCCGCCACGATGGTCCAATATGACCTGACGGTCGTCTCAGCGGTGGGCACCTCGTCGCCACAAAACCAACCGCCGCCCCAAATCGTGAAGCCCATCGTGAGCAACGACAGCAGCGATACTGGCGGCACTGTGTCGGACATCATCGACAATGATGCAGGCGGCCCATACGACCTGAGTTGGTGGATGAATCGATTCCTTGAGCCTCTGGACACCGCGGGGCGCGACATAGGCGAATTTCCGCAGAATCCGTCCGTAGCGATGGGGCAGCTGGAGTCCGACATTCCGGGTCTGATAGCCGACGAGACAGGCCATGCGGCGGAGGCTTACGAGGCGTACTTCCCGGAGATCAATGCGCTTGCGCTCACCCTGCCGGCCTTCAACCCCGGTTTTAGCGGCTTGGGGGGGCTGAACGGATTGGGTGAGATTCAGCCTCAAGCGATCCCGGTAGCGGCTGAACCTGCGCCCCAGACACCCAGCGTGCCTGTGAGCAGTAGCT
>DATJBA010000384.1:0-19308 GCA_035515675.1 Mycobacterium sp. | reverse complement strand
CGCACTACGCCCGACGCCGATGCCGGCGTTGCTACAGGCGTCACATTGTATGACAACCGCAGTTCTGCGCAGCGGGAACACGATAGAAAGCACCTTTCTCTTCAACCCGGCCTTACTGAATCAATTCGCGCACAACAGATTCAGGTAAGCCACCAATATCCCCAGGCATGTATGCATGGCTCGCATGGCACCCCACACCTGAATCCTGTTGGACCACCTTCACTCTCATGAGCCGCCGTCGCCAATCCCGTCACCACATTGATCGCTGTAGGCCTGATCACACACACCAATAGCGACGGGCTCTTAACTCTGAATGTGGTTGCGTCGTTGGCGAATTCGGTGTCACCGTAGACGCTCGATGGCGGGCCACTGCGGATCCCAGGAACGTCGACAGACGTGCCTCGCATAGCCGATCATGACGCCACTGCGCCGCGCACGCTTGACTCTGAGCGCCATCGCAAGTCTACAACGGCACCACCTGATTGGATTGTGCGAACTGGTCGGGTTGCCTGCGTCATGCTTACGTCGTTGCTGGATGGTCGGTTCCGTAGTGCACATCTGACCAATGTGGCTTTGGTGACGGCGCATAGGGCTTCGAAGCCGGCCGCCGATTAGAACGAGTGAGCCGTGTCTCGCTCGGGCGCGTGCGCTCGAGACCTCGATGAGCCGGCAATCCCAGTCCCGTGCCACGCCCTTGGCGCAGCGCAGTAGGGGGCCGAGCGCGGTCAGAAGCGCCGCGATCGTCTGGCGCGTCGGTAGCCCGTGCGCATCGGATCTCCACGGGGCAAGTGTGCCAGCGCGTGGGGAATGCGAGCGCCAGCAACAGAAACGACCGTCTGATCAGCAAGTACTGCGTCATCATGGCATGAAACGATTCCGCGTTTTTGGACTTAAAGGCTCTGCGCGCCAACCTTATTGGAGGTCAATGCTGGCTAACCAGATCCCGTCTCTGATACTCGTTTGATCGCAGAGGCTATGGCAGCACGGTGTGCATCAACATCACGTCGTATGCAGACCACAGCGACAGGTTGAAATAGAGGTCCCTGCCTGACGACCAGGGATGCATCATCGGCGCGTAGATGCCACCGGGCATCTGGAATGACGACACCAGCGGTTGCTCTGGACTCCATGGTCCTTGCGGAGTCGGCGCAGTCCTCGCCACGACATCGTTGCTGCCACCATTGGTGTATAGCACCAGGTATTGCTTGAGATAGCTGTTGTATTGCGCTGACATTTCGCCCACCGGGCCCGGGAAAACCGGCGTCGCCGCCCCCGGATTGTTCGGGACCCAGTGTCCACCTCCGTCGCCGTTCCAGTATTGGTACTTGGTGAGGTCCGGGACAAAGTTTATGGGGACTCGCGACAGATACGCCGCACCGCCGCGTCCCGACGGGGTTCCGAACGAGTAGAGGTAACCGTCGTTACCCCGCATGAACGCCCCCATCTGGAAATTCTCATTTCCCGGAGTGAACCCGGTTCCCGGGACAGCGTCCGCCGAGGCCGTGCGGATGGTTCCAGGGTAGATCCCCCAGTTCTGGCCATTGTCGATGGACCTCGCGATTGCCGAGTAGTTCGTGGTCCATTCGCCATCGCGGCCCCATTGCCTAATGGACATGAAGTTCATGTATTGGGTTCTCCCGACCGAGATGGCGGCGGTCGGAATGATTCCCGCCTCGTGCGATGCCCGATGGATGCTGTTGATGACCTGCTTGGACAGGCCGGTTGTCCACACCGGCGAGCCGGAGTATCTGTCGTTGGGCACGCCGTCCGCCACGTGGATTCCCTGCGACAGATCATGGTCCGAACTGCGGAATAGTGTGTTATAGCGCCATTGTTGGCCGTGCACGCTGCAATAGCCGAATGTGTCACCAAAGGCCATGAGGACCTGATGGCTGGCGGGATCGCCGTTGTCCCAAGCGATCCCGAGGTCCGTCCCGGAAATGCCGAAACGTTGGAGGGTTTTGTTTGGGCCGTTCGGTCCGGTCACAAAGTCGACGAGCGATGTCGGAGCCCCCGCGATCGAGGCAGGAGGAGGTGGCGGCGGCGGTGCCGGCTGCGGCTGAACGGGGGCTGCGTTCGGCTGCAACTGAGTAGCATTCGGAGGCTGTGGGTTGCCCGGGGCGGGAGGATTGGGCCCGGGTGGTACTACCCCCGCTTGAGGTTGCAGCGGGGCGGAGTATCGAGTACCCGGGGAAGTCGGCCTGATCAAAGAGGAAATCAGCGGACCAAGCTTGGGTAGCGGCGCCTGGTCATTTGTACCACGAGGCCTGCGCCCAGTCGGTGGTTGGACGACCGGCCCGGGGGCGGGCATCGCCGGTGGCGCGACAGGGGGCGGGACGTTGGCTTCGGGCGCGCTGCAAGGCGTGGCGCTCGCTGTTGGCGCGGGGCCTATCGCAGCCATGAGTCCGATCGCAACAACCGACGCCACCGATAGCGAGACGCTCCGAAGAATCGCCGACAATGTCACACCTTTCGCGGGGCGAGACGCCGGATTGACGTCCGCAGCTGGCTCATGTGACGATAGTGATCTGCGGGGCTCCTGTGACCAGTGATCGGCTGAAAGGTATGCATCCGTAACCGTGTCGCAACGCATCGGTTTCACCGGGAGTGCGCGCGTTGGCATGCTGATCGCACCCGGCGGGATCCGAAACCTATTGGCGGGCAGTGGCTGTCACTCGGTGACACTTAGTGGGCGACTCTAGGGTTGCGAAAGGCCCCGGTCCTTACCTCCCGTCCATGCGCTTTTGACCCGTATAACCCGTCATTGTGGGCCCAAAGCCTTGCGAGGATGGTTCCGGTTCGACGGACTGGTCAAATGCGACCTGCTCATCGCAAGCCGGGCGGGCTACTCCTTCGGCGACGGCGTCTACGGAAGTGAGACCGCGATGGCGCCGCGCGCATAGGCGCCAGCGGTGAAGACGACGGCTTACACTACCGACATGAACGCCGACGCCTCCTACTGCGCGGTCTTCGACGCTGCTTGGATCGCTGACCGCCGGGTGTGCAAATTCCCACTGCCGGAACGTATTTCTAGCGGCACGCATTCGAGGTGGGCACCCTGCACGCGGCTGTGGCGCTGGGATACCGCCACGCCGGCAGCAAGCGCGATCGGGCCGTGATGATGTTCCCTGGCTTGCCACATCGGACGACGCACTGGCCCGTGCAGTTGGCGTCAATCGGCGCAATCCGCTTCGCTCGGCGCTCATCGAACTTCAAAGAAACAGTCCGGTTTTACCGTGAGCTGGTGGGACTGCCGCTCTACGAGACGTTCGAGGCCAGCTACGGCAGCAACGGCGCGATATTCGGCCTGCCCAGCTGGAACCTGACACTCGAAATCGTTGAGTCGGCCGACCCCGTCGCGGTGGACCACCACGAACAGCTGTGCCTGTACTTCCCTGACGAACAGGCGAAGCGGGCAGCAATCGCACGCCTGCGAGCTGCGGCCGCCGAACCCGTGGAGCAGCACCCGTACTGGGAGGCGATGGGTGCGGTCACCTACCGCGACTCGGACGGCCGCGAAGTCGTGTTCGTGCCCTTTGTGTTCGGCGTCAACGAACCCGACGAGAACGCCACCTCAGGCAAGCACGAGTTCCCGTCGCCGTAGCGAACTCACCGGTTGGAACGACCAGAAACCACGGCCGCGATCACTGCCGTAACCGAGGATGCCACCGCGCAGACCGCACCGACTGCACCGACGTAGAGCCCGTATTCGGCCGACACCGGCGGGTTGACATTGAGCTTGTAGTACCACACCGTGAGCGCCACGATGAGCAGCGAAATGATCAGCGCGGCAATCGAAGCAAGCTTCACCGACAGGCCACGTCCCACCATCGCCCCAGCCACCAGCAGCGTCGAGGACAGCAGCGCGATGAGCTGGCCCGCACCGAACCCCCGCGGTAGTTCCAGGCTGCCGTGGGTGCCTCCGATGGCGTTGGCCCAGCCCCCGCCGTTAACCGCCGTCGTGAGCCACGGCATCCATGCGCTGGCCGAAATGATCGAGGCGAAAAACGCCACCAGCCAACCAGGGCTCAGCCGGCGCGTCATGGTTGCGACATTAATAGGGGCTCGGACCAGTTCGCGGCTCGCCACGCGGCGCCCGGGACCGGTCAAGTCTGCAGTGAGGACAAGTTGAAGATGACACCCGTCGGGTCGGTCGCCGCGGCCAACCGACCGTAGGGGGTGTCCTCAGCCGCCCGCACGACGGCGCCGCCGGTGTCGCTGATCACCTGCAGCGTCTTGTCGACATCCTCAGCGGCGAAGAAGATACTCCAATTCGACGGAACACCGTCGGGCAGGCAGCTGGCGCCGTCCATCATGCCGAGGAGCGGTTGTTCATCGAACCATGCTGTGGTGTAGCGGAATTCGTCGGTGTCAGAAACCTGCTCGGCACGCCATCCGAGGACCTCGCGGTAGAAGTCGACCGCGGTGCGGTAATCGCGCGTGGTCAGTTGGTGCCAGACCGGAGAGCCGGCCTCCCCGATCAGCTCAAAGCCGCGGTGCTCCAACAGCTGCCACAACCCAAAGGATGCGCCCGACGGATCGATCGCCAGGCCCATGTAACCCTTTGCCGGTACTTCATGCGGCTCCAGGCACACCGAGCCACAAGCCGCACTCACCGCAGACATTGTCGCGTTGATATCAGCGGTGCGGAAGTGAGTGGCCCAGTGGTCCGGAGACTGAAACTCGGGCCGGTTAGCCATCAGGCCGGCCACGCGGTGGCCGTCCTTGGCGGCATTGATGTATCCGCCGTACTCGGGCCCGGCGGACTCGAACGTCCAGCCGAATACCGTGACGTAGAAGTCCTGGGCGCGGTCGACGTCCGACGTCGTCAAATCGATGCAGCAGGAAGCGCCCAGCGGCGCGTCGTCGCGGATGGGCACGATGACCTCCTCGTAGTGTCCTTTCACGTGGTCGGGGTTCACACATAATCGACTGGCGCCATACCAGAAACTCATCGGCCGGACGGCCGCGTCTCGCGAAGAAAGCCCGCCAGGCGATCAGCAACAGACGCCGCGATCTCCGTTCACACCCGGATCAGGGACCGTGAACACCGTGACGAACCTCTGCAGCGATTCGCTGATGTCGCTTCGCAGCACAGCGGCTACGACCATGCCGATCGGCCCGAACAGCGCCGGACCACCGAGGTGGACGTCGAAGCCGACGACGGAGCCGTCTTCTTTTGGCTTGACCTTGGCCATCAGCTTGACCTTGACACCGCCGACGCCGTCGCCGTTGAGCGTCATGGCTTCCGGTGGCTTGTAATGCACGATCGTCCATTTGATCCGGTTGTACATGCCCTTGACCTCGACGATCGACTCGATGATCGAGCCCTTCTGTAAGTCTTCGGGCAACGTGCTGCGCCACACCCGGTGGATGGTCAGCCATTCCTTGTACCGGGACAGGTCGGAGGCATGCTTCCAGGCCTCCTCGGGAGGCAACGGTACGTCGATGGATCCGGACAGTTTCGCCATGAACACTCAGTTCTGCTGGTCGCCCGTGTCGACAACCTTCTTGGCCTCTTCCTGCACCTTGTGGATGGTGTCGGAGTACTTGCCCTGCGTCTTGTCGTCGACGAACTCGCCGGCCTTGTCGATCGCCATCTCGACCTTGTCGGCGTTCTGCGACAACAGATCCTTCGCCTTATCCAGGATTCCCATGCACCCGTCCTTTCCGTTGCCCCCGAGTGTGTTTTGGTGACACGCTCGTGCGGTGTCCCCTTGCGGAGTTTGGGTTATGGCTTCACCGGCTACGGCCGCCGCTTTGCGCGGGTCGGTCTTGCGCGGGCTGCCAGACCAGCGCAATCCGCTTATCCGCTGGTCTGGCCCGCCGTCTCCAGCGCTACCGCTGGAACTGCTGACGAACGGCGCCGTGGTCCCGACTGGACCACAACTGGCATATCCCGGCCAGTCACGGGGGCATTAAGTTATGCTGCCAGCCTATCTTCGCCGTACGACAGCCGACGCTAGAACCCGCCAAAGTGCACTCGAAGAAACCCAAGCGACACCAGTTCGCGACCTACTTGTGCGTGCTCCCACCAGTTAGCTCCACAACCGCGGTTGCACGCCCAGCATCTTGGCCCGGATCCACCACATTGCCTCGATCGCCGCCGCGCCCAGCACGCCGATCCCCACCGCGGTCGCCGTCACCACCATATTCGACGGGTCGAGCAGGAACTTCTTCTGAGCCAGCGGGATGCTGAAGATCACCACGTAGGCCAGGCCGGAGGCGATTACCAGCGCCAACCGCCACCGCTGGTAGGGCCGCGCCACCACCGCAAGCACCCATAGCGCGGTCATCAGTAACGTTATCAGAGCCGCGGTCGATGCTTGATCCTGTTGCTGGAACGTGGCGTGGCGGCCGTGGTAGGCCACCACGTAGGAAATGAACGTCGCGACGCCGACGACAAGTCCGGACGGCAGCGCCGAAGTCAACACCCGCCGCACGAAGCCCGGGTAAGCGCGTTCGTTGTTGGGTGCCAGCGACAGTACGAACGACGGGATTCCGATGGTGAACCACGCCGCGATGGTGACGTGGATCGGCTGAAACGGATACAGCAGCGGATCCGCCTTGAGCACTTTGCACAGCAGGCATTCGATACCTACCAACACTGCCAGCAGCACCGAGTACACCGTCTTGGTCAAAAACAGGTTGGCGACCCGCTCAATGTTGCCGATCACCCGCCGGCCCTCGCCGACGACATAGGGCAACGTGGCGAACCTGTTGTCCAGCAACACGATCTGCGCGACCGCGCGGGACGCCGGACTGCCCGCGCCCATCGCGACACCGATATCGGCGTTCTTGAGGGCCAGCACATCGTTGACGCCGTCGCCGGTCATCGCAACGGTGTGCCCGTGCGATTGCAAGGCGTGCACGATGGCCCGCTTCTGGTCGGGCCGCACCCTGCCGAAGGTGGTGTGGGTCTCGAGCGCGTCAGCCAGTTCGGCCGGGCCCGTCGGGAGTTGACGCGCGTCCATCGTCTCACTACGCAACCCGAGCTGGCCGGCGACGGCACCGACCGACACCGCGTTATCGCCGGAGACCACCTTGACCGAAACACCCTGGGCGGCGAAGAAATCCAACGTCTGGCGGGCGTCTGGCCGCACTTTCTGCTCAAGCACCACCAGCGCGACCGCAGTGACTTGGCCCGGCGCGCTCGGGTGATCCACGGCCAACTCGGCGGCGCCCAACAGCAGTACCCGCAGACCCCGCGCCCCGATCCGCTCGGCCTGTTCGGCGGCCGCCGAGGCCGGATCGAGCAGCACATCGGGCGCACCGATCACCCAGTTTCCGTGGTCGCGGAACGACACGCCGCTCCACTTGGTGGCCGACTTGAAAGGTGCAGTCGCGGTGGCGATCCAACCGGGCGGCCGGTGATAGGTCTCGGCGATCGCCTGCATGCTGGCATTGGGTCGCGGGTCGGCTGCGGTCAGCGACGCGAGCACATCGGCGGCACGCTCCATTCGACCAGTCGTGCCGAATTCCTCGACGTCGCAGACCCGCATACCGTTTTCGGTCAGGGTGCCTGTCTTATCGGTGCAGACCACGTCGACCCGGGCCAATCCCTCAATGGCCGGCAACTCCTGCACCAGGCATCGGCGCTGACCGAGCCTGATCACGCCAACGGCGAACGCGATCGACGTCATCAGCACCAGGCCTTCGGGCACCATCGGCACCAGCGCGCCCACCATCCGCAGCACCGACCGCCGCCACCCGGCGTGCGTGGTGAACAACTGGGTGTAGATGGTCAGCAGACCGGCCGGCACCAGCAGATAGGTGATGAACTGCAGAATCCGGTTAATACCATTGCGCAGTTCGGATTTCACCAGGGTGAACTTGCTGGCTTCCTGGGCGAGCTTGGCGGCATAGGCCTTCGGGCCGACCTTGGTAGCGCGATAGGCGCCGGTACCGGCGACGACGTAGCTGCCCGACATCACCGCGTCGCCGGTGGCCTTGGCGATCGGCTCCGCCTCACCGCTCAGCAGCGATTCGTCGACGTCCAGGTTCTCCTCCTCGAGGATCTCGCCGTCGACGACGACCTGATCCCCAGGGCCGAGCTCGATGATGTCGTCGAGTACGACCTCGCTGGGGACCAGCGTTCGAGTCCCGGATTGCCTGCGCACCAAAGGCTTCGCCTGCCCGACGATCGCCAGCTTGTCCAGCGTCTGCTTGGCCCGGATCTCCTGGACCATGCCGATGACGCTGTTGGCGATGATGAGCAGGCCAAACAGCCCGTTGATCACCGAGCCCGTCGCCAGCACGATCAGCAGCAGCACGCCCAGGATCGCGTTGATCCGGGTGAAGACGTTGGCCCGAACGATTTCCGCGATGCTGCGCGTGGCACGTTCCGGAAGGGCGTTGCTTTTGCCTTCGGTTACCCGCTGTGCCACCTCGGCATCGGTCAGGCCCAAGGTGTTAGCAAGGGTCATCGGGTGAACGTTCCCAGCTGGTCCGAGTCGAAGTACTCCAAGCTCAGCGTGTTACCAGAGAAGACAGCTTTGGAAATCGTTCCCGGCGGGGCGTTTTCGTCCGTCAAAGGGAATGTGAAGGTATCGCCATCCCAGTGCGTCAAGGTGAACGTCTGGCTTTTCGGCCCCATCGCCAGCTGCAGCGTGCCGTCACGTTCGGTCACGACGGCCGGTCCCCAGTAGTCACTGGTGTATACGCCGAGGTAGTCGCTGAGCGATCTGGCCGGCGCGGGGTTGGCGGGGGGCTGCTGGCCGACCAGCGAACCTTGCGGATTATTCATCGGGGCGATTGCCTGCTTGTACAACTCGGCCCAGTTTTCGCGAATCTGCCCGTACTGCACCAGATCCATGAATTCGGCGGTCAGCGTCTCTGGCACGCCGATGGGTGCGGCGTTAGTCAGTGCGATGATGCCGACGTCCTCGGACGGCATCACTACGAAGTTCGTCGCGGCACCCAGCGAGAAGGCACCGGAATGGCCGTACTCAGTGCGACCCGACGAGGTCACCGAGACGTTGAATCCGTAACCATAGGCGCTGGCGCGCGCCTTCGGTGTGGTCGCCGGCACCGAGATGACCTGCGCGGTGTTAGCGGGTAGCAGGGCTTCCGGCGATGCGATCCGCTGGCCGTTGTAGGTTCCGTTGCCCAGCATCATGATTAGCCAGCGGGCCATGTCGTTGACCGACGAACTCACTCCGCCCGCGGCCGATTGAGGATCGGGATCCCGTTGGAAGCGCGGCTCCCATTTATCGCCGACTTTGACGTGGTTGACCGCATGGTCGGGTCTGGCCGTGAAGTCAGCGAACCGCGAACTCGTGGAAGCCATCCCCAGCGGACGGTAGAGCACCTCGTCGGACAGGTCCTCCCACAGTTTGCCTGCCGCCGCGGCCACCGCCTCGGCGGCGGCAGTCACGCCGAAGTTGGTGTAGGCGTGGCTGATCCGAAAGGGCGCCAGCGGCAGGTACTTCAGCCGCTCAAGCGACTGTCTCCGGTCGTAGCCCAAATCCTCCAGTTTGTCGCCGGCGTGAGCGGGCAGCCCGGAACGATGCGAATACAGGTCGGCGACGGTCAGATGGCTGGTGACAAAGGGATCGTTCAGAGCGAACCACGGCAACTTGGACACGATAGGCGTGTCCCAGGACACTACATTGTCGCTGACTTCGTGCGCTACCACCGTCGCACCGACCGATTTCGACACCGAGGCCAACTGGAAGACGGTGTTGGCGTCGACCCTGTTGTCTTGACCGTCGCCTTTGCTTGCGTCCCTGACACCGAAGCCCTTGGCATACACCGTCTTTCCCCCATGGACAATGGCCACTGCCATGCCCGGGATGCCGGTGGTTTTCATCAGGTCGCCGACCAGGTCGTCGACCTTTGATACGGCGTCGTCGATGCGGCCGGCGGGGATCTGTAATCCCGACACCTCGTTGGGCGGCGCATCAGACAGTGTGGACGGCGGGCTCGATACCGGTTGCACAGACCCACATCCGGTCAACGCCAGCAAAACCACCACGACAGCGGCCGTTGCCGCACGTTTCGTCATGGCGGAACTCTAACGTGGCGACGTTGCCGGCCACCGGTGTCAGAGCCGCCACCACGGGTTGCATATCGCAGGCGCTGCGGGATCAACAATGCGTTGACCGGGTGCGGGCACCGCCACATTGACCTGAGCAGGCCCCGCGGCGGCCAGCAGGCGCTCGACGGGCTCAGCCCACGGATGGGGGGCCAGCCGGAAGGTGCCCCAGTGGATCGGCACCAGCAGTCCCGACCGGGAGTCGGTGACATCCAGATGGGCCCGAACCGCCTCCTCGGGGTTCATGTGGATGTCCGGCCACGCCGTGTTGTAGGCGCCGATCGGCAGCAGGGTCAGATCGAACGGTCCGTGGTCGGCACCGATCTGCGTGAAGCTCTTGGTGTAGCCGGTGTCACCGCCGAAATACGCGCGATGGCCCGGACCGATGAACGCCCACGACGCCCACAGTGTGGCATTCCGCTCCAGGAAGCGCCCCGAGAAGTGCCGTGCCGGCATGCAAATCAAGGTGAGCTCGTCGACGTGAGCGCTCTGATGCCAGTCGAGTTCGACGATGCGGTGCTCTGGTATCCCCCACGCGCGCAGGTGGGCACCCACCCCGAGCGGCACGAAGAAAGGGGCCCGCTGGGCGTGGGCCAACGCAATGACGGTGTCGATATCAAGGTGGTCGTAATGGTCATGGCTGATGACCACCGCGTCGACGGCGGGAAGCCCTTCCAGTTGCACCGCCGGCGGATGCAGCCGGTGCGGTCCGACAATGTCCGACGGCGAGCATCGGTCACTCCACACCGGATCGGTGAGCACCCGGTAACCGTCGATTTCCAACAGCGCCGTCGAGTGACCGAACCAGCTGACGGCGAGCCGGCTGGGGTCACCGTCGAAGATCGCCGGTACGGCCAACGGGATCGGCCCTGCCGGCCGGCTCCCGCCGCGTCCACCCACCAACTCCCACACGATGAGCCGCAGTTGCTCGCGATCCATCTTGTATATCGAGGCGGGGTCGAGGTTGACGAACCTGCCGTCGCAATGGTTCGGCGACCCCGCCACCACCGACCGGATCGAAGCGGGGTCAGCGCCTAGCGCTGCCGGCGCGCCGTGTAGCGCGCGCAACAACCAACTACCGGCCGCCAGAGTGGCCGTACCGGCGGCCAGCCGTAGCGCCCCCCGCAGCATGACGGTCAGGCTCCCTGAAACTTCGGCGGCCGTTTTTCTACGCGGGCAATCTGCGCTTCGAGAACGTCCTGGCTGCCCCAGGCTTTGTGGAACAGCTCCTTGTGCACCGGCCAGGCCTCCTCGACGGAGCCGTCGTCGTTCAGCACCCGCTTGGCGTGCTGGATCGCCAGCGGCGCCAGGCCGGCAATCTCGGCGGCCCAGGCCTGGGCGTCTGCCAGCGTCCCGATGCGGTTAGCCATCCCGGTGTGCAGCGCCATCTCGGCGGTCAGCTTCTCCGCGGCCAGCAGCATCGCGCGGGCCCGGCCGTGGCCGACCAGCGAACACAGTCGGCGGATACTCCAGTTATCAAGCGCGAGACCGTATTTCGAAGTCGGAAACTGAAAGAACGCCTCCGGTGCGACGACCCGCAGATCACATTGCATCGCCAGCTGCAGGCCTGCGCCGATGGCGGGGCCGTTGATGGCGCCGATCACCGGGATCGGGGACGCGTCTATGGCTTTGTGCAGCTCGATGAGCCGGTCTGGATAGTCGGCGGCGAATGCGTCGCCACTCAGGTCTGCGCCGGCGCAGAACACCGTGCCCTGGCCGGTCAGCACAACCGCGCGGGTGGACCCGTCGCCGGCTTTCAGCACGGCCTCCCGCAGCTCGTCGACAAGCTGGGAATTCAGGGCATTGCGGCGGTCGGGGCGCTGCAGCTCAATGGTCATGACGGCTTCGGCCTGGGTGACACCGATCATGGTGGCCAGCCTATATAGCCTCGTCGGGTGAGTTGTATCACGGCCGATCAACTGCGGGACGCGGTGCTGGACGAGGGCTCCTTCGTCAGCTGGGACAGCGAGCCACTGGCAATATCGGTAAGCGAGTCCTATGCGCGAGAGCTGGCCGACGCCCGAGCCGCCACCGGCCTGGACGAATCCGTACTCACCGGCGAGGGGCGCATATTCGGGCGTCGGGTAGCGGTGGTGGTCTGCGAGTTCAGCTTCCTCGGCGGCTCGATCGGGGTGGCAGCGGCCGAACGGATCACCGCTGCCGCGCAGCGGGCGACCGCCGAGCGACTGCCGTTGCTGGCCTCGCCGAGTTCCGGCGGCACCCGCATGCAGGAGGGCACGGTTGCGTTTCTGCAGATGGTGAAAATCGCCGCGGCCGTCAAGCTCCACAACCAGGCTCACCTGCCCTACCTGGTCTACTTGCGCAACCCGACCACCGGCGGGGTGTTCGCGTCGTGGGGCTCGCTGGGCCATGTCACCGTCGCCGAGCCGGGCGCTCTGATCGGCTTCCTCGGACCGAGGGTGTACCGGCTGCTCTACGGCGAACCATTCCCGGAGGGCATCCAGACCGCGGAAAATCTGCAGCGGCATGGGGTGATCGACGGCGTCGTTGCGCTTGACGAGCTGCGACAGACCCTGGACCGTGCGCTGACGGTCATCACCGACGCTCCTGAGCCGCTACCGACACCGCAGCCAACCGAGCCGATGCCCGATGTGCCGGCGTGGGACTCGGTGGTGGCGTCACGGCGGCCGGACCGGCCGGGTGTCGGACATCTGTTGCGACACGGCGCCACCGACGTGGTGCCGCTGTGCGGTACTGGTAAGGCCGAAGCGACGACCACTCTGCTGGCGCTGGCTCGATTTACCGGCCAGCCCGCGGTGGTACTCGGCCAGCAACGGGTGACCGGCGGGATCGTCGGGCCGACTTCGCTACGCGAGGCCCGGCGCGGCATGGCACTGGCCGCCGAGCTGCGCCTACCACTGGTGTTAGTGATTGACACCGCCGGGCCCGCGCTGTCCGCCGAAGCCGAGCAGGGCGGCCTGGCGGGCCAGATCGCCCAGTGCCTCGCCGAGCTCGTGATACTGGATACCCCGACCGTGTCGGTGCTGCTGGGTCAGGGCAGCGGCGGGCCGGCGCTGGCGATGGTGCCCGCCGACCGGGTACTGGCCGCGCTGCACGGTTGGCTGGCACCGCTACCGCCCGAAGGCGCCAGCGCGATTGTCTTCCGCGACACCGCTCACGCCGCCGAACTCGCAGCGGCCCAAGGCATCCGGTCAGCCGACCTGCTGGCCTCCGCGATTGTCGACGTCATCGTGCCGGAGTGTCCGGACGCCGCCGACGAGCCGGTCGAGTTCTCCCAGCGACTGTCGCGCGCCATAGCCGCCGAGGTACACGCGCTGCGCCGGATACCCGATTCCGAGCGCCTGGCCGCGCGATTGCAGCGCTACCGCCGCGTCGGGTTGCGCTGAGCTGTCGGACCTCCCTAACAATCAAGAGATGCCGTACCGGAACGTGCCGGCACCGGATGCCTCTGCACGGGATCGAGCTGCGCTGCAGACGGTGAGCTTCTTCATGGCCGACATGGAGGCCGGCATGGGCCCCTTCTTGGGCGTGTTGCTGGCCAGCCGTGGCTGGACTACCAGCGCCATTGGCGCAGTGATCACCCTGGGTGCGATCGTTGGCATGACCGCGGTCACGCCGGCAGGGGCGCTGGTAGATGCCACCAGCCGCAAGCGGGCCTGTGTCATTGTGGCCGGCCTGGGTGCCGTTGCCGCTTCGGCAGTGATCTTGACGTCGCGGCATTTCTGGGTTGTCGCTGGGGCGCAGGCCGTCATGTGCATTTCCGGGGCGGCGATCGCACCCGCGATGATCGGCATCACGCTTGGCCTGGTGGGGCAGGCCGGCTTTACCGGCCAAAATGGCCGAAATCAGGCTTACAACCACGCCGGCAACATGGCCGGTGCCGCCGCGTCGGGGCTGCTGGGCTTGCTATTCGGATACGCGGGCGTGTTCTGGCTGGCCGCAGGTTTCGCGGTGGTCACCGTCATCGCCGTCCTGGCCATCCCCGCCGCTCGCATCAACCACCACGTCGCGCGCGGCGAGGCCCGCGCCGCGAATCAGGTTCCGGTCAAGAGGATGCGCGTGCTCGCCGGATCCCGGCCGCTGCTGGCGTTGGCCGCCGCGGTGGTGCTGTTTCACCTGGGAAACGCGGCGATGTTGCCGCTGTATGGGTTGGCCGTGGTGGCCACCCACGCCAACCCGTTTACCACGGTAGCCAGCACCGTCGTCGTCGCCCAGGCGGTCATGATCGTCGCCTCGCTGGCCGCGATGAGGATCGCCCAAACTCGTGGCTACTGGCCGGCCGTCCTGATCGCGTTCACCGCACTACCGATCCGCGGTTTGCTCGCCGCCGGTGTCATCACCACCTGGGGAGTCATCCCGGTGCAGGTGCTCGACGGCGTCGGCGCGGGCATGCTGTCGGTGGCGGTGCCGGGGCTGGTCGCGCGGATACTTGACGGCACCGGCCACATCAATGTCGGCCAGGGCGCCATCATGGCGGCGCAAGGCCTCGGCGCCGCGCTTAGCCCAGTGCTGGGCGGGGTTGTCGCCCAACATCTTGGATTCCCCGTCGCGTTCGTGATGCTCGGCGGACTGTCGCTGGGATCGCTGATCATCTGGCTCGGGTTCGCGTCCATGCTGCGTCGCGTCGACGACGACGCCGCCGCGGTTCCCGCTGTCGTCGACGTCACGTGAGCAAGCTCGGGCGGGGAGAACCAGCGGGAAGACCGCCGCGACCCGGCCGGTGACCTCCCACGGCCAATGACAACAATCCGGCAAAATGGGCGGTATGGACACTGGTGTGACCTCACCTCGGGTGTTGGTCGTTGACGACGACTCCGACGTGCTCGCCTCGCTGGAACGCGGCCTGCGCCTGTCCGGATTCGAGGTGTCGACCGCCGTCGACGGCGCCGAGGCCTTGCGCAGCGCCACCGAGACGCGGCCGGACGCGATCGTGCTCGACATCAACATGCCCGTGCTGGACGGCGTCAGCGTCGTCACGGCGCTGCGCGCCATGGACAACGACGTGCCGGTGTGCGTGCTCAGCGCGCGCAGCTCAGTCGACGACAGGGTGGCAGGCCTGGAGGCCGGCGCCGACGATTACCTGGTCAAACCGTTTGTGCTGGCCGAGCTGGTGGCACGGGTGAAGGCGCTGCTGCGCCGCCGCGGCTCCACCGCGACGTCCTCCTCGGAGACCATCACAGTGGGCCCGCTAGAGGTGGACATCCCCGGCCGGCGGGCCCGGGTCAACGGCGTCGACGTCGACCTGACCAAGCGGGAGTTCGATCTGCTGGCGGTGCTGGCTGAGCACAAGACCGCCGTGCTGTCCCGCGCGCAGCTGTTGGAGCTGGTGTGGGGCTATGACTTCGCCGCCGACACCAACGTTGTCGACGTGTTCATCGGGTACCTGCGCCGCAAGCTGGAGGCCAACGGCGGCCCCAGGCTGCTGCACACCGTCCGCGGAGTCGGGTTCGTGCTGCGAATGCAGTAAAGGCCGGCATCGATGAGATCGAACGAGCCATGAATATCCTGTCCCGGATTTTCGCCCGCACACCGTCGCTGCGGACCCGGGTGGTGGTCGCGACGGCCATCGGCGCCGCGATTCCGGTGCTCATCGTCGGCACCGTCGTCTGGGTCGGGATCACCAACGACCGCAAGGAGCGGCTGGACCGCCGGCTCGACGAGGCCGCGGGTTTTGCGATCCCGTTCGTGCCGCGCGGTTTGGACGAAATCCCGCGCTCGCCCAATGACCAGGACGCCATCATCACGGTCCGCCGCGGCAACCTGGTCAAGTCGAGTTCCGACGTCACGCTGCCCAAGCTGGACGTCGACTATGCGGACACCTACGTCCACGGGGTGCGCTACCGGGTGCGCACGGTGGAGATCCCGGGACCGGAACCGACGTCGGTGGCCGTGGGAGCGACGTATGACGCCACGATCGCCGAGACCCACAACCTGCACCGCAGGGTGCTGCTGATCTGCGGTTTCGCCATCGGGGCTGCGGCAGTGTTCGCCTGGCTGCTGGCTGCGTTCGCGGTGCGCCCGTTTAAACAGCTCGCCCAGCAGACGCGGTCGATCGACGCGGGGGACGAGGCACCACGGGTAGAAGTACATGGCGCCAGCGAAGCCGTCGAGATCGCCGAGGCAATGAGAGGCATGCTGCAGCGCATCTGGAACGAACAGAACCGGACCAAGGAGGCGCTCGCCTCGGCACGCGACTTCGCTGCCGTGTCCTCCCATGAACTGCGCACTCCCCTGACCGCGATGCGCACCAACCTCGAGGTGCTGGCGACCCTGGATCTGGCCGACGACCAGCGCAAAGAGGTGCTCAACGACGTCATCCGCACCCAGTCGCGCATCGAGGCGACACTGAGCGCCCTGGAGCGGTTGGCCCAGGGCGAACTGTCGACGTCGGACGATCACGTGCCGGTCGACATCACGGAACTGCTCGACCGCGCCGCCCACGACGCAACCCGGATCTACCCCGACCTCGATGTCTCGCTGGTGCCGTCGCCAACCTGCATCATCGTGGGACTGCCGGCCGGGTTGCGCCTCGCGGTGGACAACGCGATCGCCAACGCCGTCAAACATGGCGGCGCCATCCGGGTCCAACTGTCGGCGGTCAGCTCGCGAGCCGGAGTGGAAATCGCCGTCGACGACAACGGCAGCGGAGTGCCCGAAGATGAGCGCCAAGTGGTGTTCGAGCGGTTCTCCCGCGGGTCGACGGCCTCTCATTCGGGGTCGGGCCTCGGACTGGCGCTGGTGGCCCAGCAGGCCCAGCTGCACGGCGGGACGGCTTCGCTGGAAAACAGCCCACTGGGCGGCGCGCGGCTAGTGCTGCGCCTCCCCGGCCCCAGTTAGCGCTGTACTGCCCAGAGGTCACTTCCTCGAACTCTTGCGCCACGGCGTGAAACAGGCTCGCACGGCGGATTCCTCGTCCTTGAACCAGACCTGGGCGACGGTCGCGTCGTAGGTCGGATCGTCAGGAGTGTAGAAAAGCCTGGTATCCGAACGGCCTTTCACCAGCCATCCCGCCGGTCCGCCGCCATCGGGGGTGGCGCGAGCGGAGCCCGGGCCGTAGGGCGCGTATGGCAACACGGGGATCTTCGTCGTCGGTGACTCCTTGGGGGCCGGAGCTTTCTTCGCCGGGCCCGCCTTCGCGGCCAGAGCCTTCTTCGCCGGGCCCGCCTTCGCGGCCGGAGCCTTCTTCGCCGGCCCCGCCTTCGCGGCCGGAATCCTTGTCGTCGGCGACTCTTTCGCGGCCGGGATTTTGGTGGTGGGCGACTCTTTCGCGGTCGGAGCCTTCTTCGGCAGCAGCTTTTTGGCGAACGGAATCTTCGCCCACGGCGACTCTTGCGCGACCGGGGTCTCGGTCGTCGGCGACTCTTCTTCGACGGGGATCTTCGTCGTCGGGAACTCCTCTTCGACCGGGATCTTCGTCGTCGGGAACTCCTCTTCGACCGGGATCTTCGTCGTGAAGAACCCTTTTACGACGGAAATCATCGTGGTCGGCGACTCGGGCTGTCGGCCCGACCGACTTCCTGAGGCCCCCACCGGCACTTCATGTTTGATGGGGCGGACTATCAGCGCGAGCGTCAAAACAAACCCCGTCACAAAGGACAAGCCGAAGAGCCACCAATGCACATGGTTCATCGCCCCGCGCCTATCTCGGCGGGGCCGGTCACGTCGGCACGGACATCCACGTCACGGGTGCGTTTGATCAACTTAGTGGCGATCACCCAGGCGACGGCCGAGCCCGCCACAAAAGCAAGCAGGTACCACAACCACTGGATCACGAAATCCATGCTGGATCCTCCTTAGCTGACAACGATTTCGACGCGGCGATTCTTGGCGCGACCCTCGGCCGTGTCATTGGTGGCGACCGGGTTGATCGAACCGAGACCCCTGACGACCAGCTGGCTGCCGGCAACGCCGTGAGCAGTGAGAAAATTGGCCACTGTTTGGGCTCGCTGGGTGCTCAACGGAATATTGATGGCCTCGGTGCCTGAATTGTCGGTGTAGCCGTTGACAGTCGCATGCGCGGTCGGACATGCCTTCAGCTTGTCCGCTACCTGAGTAAGAATCTGCTCGTCGGCCGGGGTCAAGCTAAACCCGTCGTTCCCAAAGGTAATCGGCCCGCCTGTCGCGGTATTGATGGCCGATTGTAAGTCGGTGCACGGACCCGGGGCAGGGGGCGCGGGCGCTGGAGGCGGGCCGGGCGGCGCAGGCGGGCCAGGCGGCGCAGGCAGCGCAGACGGTGCTGGCGGGCCAGGCGGCGCAGGCGGTGCCGGCGGTGGAACGGAGCCGGTAACTGCAAGGTTGTCAACGACATTCAGGTTCGACCAGGTATGCTTGGCGTCGTTGTCGACCGTGTTCTTCTGGTCTTGCGACGCGGCAGTGCCTGCCAAGGTGATGGTGTCCCCGTTGACGGTGAGATTGAAATCGGGGATCGATGCGCTGTCCTTGAAAATCGGCCCAGCGTTTGAGAAATCGAGCGCGTCAACATCGGGGTTGATATGGATTTGGTCGATGATGTTGACGCCTGGACCCAGTGATCCTTGGAGCGCCTTCATCAACGCCGTTTTAGCTGAATCATCGGGGAAATCACCGCTGAGCGTGATGTCGTTGCCGTTGCGGCTAATTGAAAGCGGCGCCAAGGAAAACTTCGGAGCACCGGATTTGCTCGATGGCCCCAGTGTTGGCAGCGCGCCGGTCGGCCCATTAGCGGACGGCGGTCGCTCCAACGCACCGTAGCCGATTGCCGCTATCAGTAACGGAATAACCACCAGGCCAATCAGCCAGGGAAGGCCAAGCGACCGCCGGAAGTATTCCGGAGCTCGCCGCGAGTCGGTGGTTGCGGCCGCTCGGCCGAAACCCACCCCTAAACCCACTATCGCGCCTCCCTCATTTCGTTTCGTTTACCACGGGCGATATGCAGCGTCTATCGGTCTCTGATGCTTGCTGACACTATGAGGTGTCAGCGGGTATCTGGGACGGGTTGTGCAGAGGTGCTTCCCACCGGGGTGATCGGCTGGCCCCTGTCCCACACGGACGCTTGGCGTGCAGGATAGGTCTGTTGCTTGGCGCTGGGTTGCGCGGTGGTGTTGCGGACGCGTTTGTGCCGGCGCTGTTGTCGGGTCGCGGTGGTCTTGTACCGGGTCTTGGCGACCGGTCGGTGCGCGACCGTGGTGATGCGTTTGGGTTTGCCTTTCGGGCGCTTGAGCTTGGTCTTGACCAGCAGCACACGTTTGGCGATGTTCTGCCCGGCGATCTGGTCGCGATCGGCGTTGTTGATATTGCAGCCGGCGCAGCTA
>DATJBA010000383.1:0-15387 GCA_035515675.1 Mycobacterium sp. | reverse complement strand
ACCGATTTCGGCTCGCACACCTTCAGCCTACGAGACCCCGAGGGCAACGCCTGGACCATCGGCACCTACCGCGGCGCACCGTAAACCATGTCATGAACTAAACGGAGTCTCAGTGCTAGAGATTCGGGAGTGATCAGTTCCCGTCTCAGATGTTTGCCCCGTGACTAGGGTCGCCGCTCTCCTCGATGGTCTTGCAGAGGTGACCCCTTTAAAGTTTGGGCTGTGGAGAACCGTGGGGCGTGGGCCGAGGGTCGCTATAGCATGCGGTTAGGCGATGCCGACGCTGAACGGCTAAAACTACTGGGGCAGTTTTACGATCCGAACTCTGCAGCGTTTATCGAGTCAGCCGGTGTCGCAGCGGGAGACTCTGTCGTGGACCTGGGGTGTGGCCATGGTGCAGTCACCGACAGGATCGCTGCCCGCGTCGGCGACACCGGCACCGTGTACGCAGTGGATGCGTCCGCAGATCAGCTACGGATTGCCCGGTCAACGCTGGCCCATCGCCGCAACGTGACCTTCATCGAAGGCGCTGTCGAGGATGATCCGCTACGTGGCGTGCGCGTCGACTGGGTCTACAGCAGATTTCTGCTCATGCACGTCGGCGACGTTGGTTGCGCCCTGCTCGCGATGGCCAACATGCTCACCGACAGCGGCGCGCTGCTGTTGGAGATCGCCGATGTCGGTAGCTTGCGTTTCCTGCCCGGAAGTCATGAAAGCGACTTGTGGCGTCCCTGGTGGTATGCGCTCGCCAGATCACGCGGTGCGTCCTACGACGTCGCCGAGCGCATCGAGGAACTCCTCGATCAAACCGGCTTTGCCATCCACCGCTGCGACCGCTACCAGCCCGTGGCTGCTTCGGCGGAAGCCAAACTCGTTCACGCCCTGGGATTCGAGCAGCACGCGCCGGCGTATCTGAACGAAATCGGCGCTCCCGCTGACCAAATCGATGCCCACTACGCCTTCCTGCGCCGCGCGGTGAACGATCCGACCGTCATGATCGCCCTATTCAGCAATACCCAATACATCGCCCGCCCGCGCTAACCCGACTCACATCGAAGCAACGCACCCATCCTCTGTCTCATTTGTAGAGAAACAAGACAGAGCAAATTGGAGCCATTCAAAAAACGTTTGCGCAGCTCGCGCTGCCTTATGCCGTCTCGTTTCTTGTCTCACACCGGCGTGTCTCAAATCCCCTGTGTCGCAACCATGAGACGGTGTGCCGGTGACCGCAATCCTCGGCTATGCCCGTGTCAGCACCACCGGCTTGAGCAAGAACATGCCGAATGTGCAACTCTGGCAAGATATTAAGAACATCACACTATGGAATATATTGCAGGGGAACGGCTTTGCCGATAATATATCTATGGTCAACCAACTGCTGTTCGGGCGGATATCAACTCTCGAGTTTATGAGTCGGCAGGCCGCGGTTATCTGTACTTTTTCTGCAAAAGTGCTGGCCAGAGGTAGTTTTGTGTGTGGGCCACGTGAGGCACGTGGATGTGCGCGGCGGTGGGCGGGAGCCGCTGCGAAGGTATGTGTCATGGTGCTCGGTTTTGGGCTTTGATGACTCGGCGCAGGCTTTCGCGTGCGGCGGATAGCTCGTCTTCGAGTTCGGCGGCCCGACGTTTGGCGGTGTCGGCCTCGATGGTTCGGGCGTCGCGTTCGGCGACGAGTTGACGGTTGATGGTCTCGAGGTCGGCGACCCGTGTGGTCAGGTGGGCCCGGTCGGGTCCTTCGAGTTCGGCACCCAGTTGCAGCCGCAGGCGCTGTTGGAGTTTGTCCCGTTCGGCGCGCAGCGCCTTGATCTGTTCACGGGCGATGGCCAGGTCGGTGCGCAGGCTGTCCGGCGTCGCCGGTTGCGTGCTGGGAGCCGTCGGTGTGCCGGTCGAGCGGTGGTGGTTGCCCTGGCGGTGTCGAGCGGCGTCGATGTGTTCGCGGATTCCATCGGCGTAGACCAGCCAGGTGGACACCCCGGCGGCCTTGGCCACCGCGGTGAAGGTGATCGCCGCACCGCTGGCTTCTAGGGTTTGCAGCACGGCCAGCGTGTGCTGACGCTTGTGCTGGCTGTCTTTGGCCCGGGCCGCTTTCAGCGCTGCGGCACGGGCCTGGTTGGCCGTAGCGCTGCTCATCCGGTCTTGTTGGCCGTGATGGCGATGAGCGGCAAGCGCCGGGCGGCGCGGGCCCGCCGCAGGATCCGGCTGGACTCTTCGACCTCGGCCCGCTGCTCGGGGTCGAGGTCAGCGAGGCGGCGCCGCATGGTGTCGACCACGCGGGTGAACGCGTCGATCTCGGTGCTCATGTTTGCGATCACGTAGTCGGCGGCGCCCATCGCCCGGGCGGTCTCTCGATCGGCCTTAAGCGAGTGGATGTGCTCTTCGAGGGCGGGAAGATACGAGGGGTCCGGGCGGTAGAAGCCGCAGCCGGCGCATTGGAATCGGATGGGGCAGGCTCCGCCGCCGGCTTTGACGTTGGACGGCTCGGTGCAGTTGCCGAACGGCACCGACACCGAGGCCCGTTCATAGGCCAGCGGGTCAGCGAACGACGACGGGTTGCCTGCGGCGTCCACGGCCAGGGATCCGACCGCGCGGATGGCCTGCTGCTTGCGCTTATGGGTGATCGAGTAGTACCCCATCGTGGTTTGGATAGACGCATGGTCGAGCAGGTCTTTGAGCACGTCGACGGGCACGCCGGCATCAGCGTGACGCTGGGCGTAGGAGTGCCGCAGCACGTACGGGGTGATCAGCGAACGGTCAAACGGCAGCGGCGTCGCGTCGGGGCCGAGGAGTTCGCTGTCGATGTTCGGGATCGCCTGCGTCCAGAGGCGAAACGCCACCCCGACGCAGGAGGCGGTCAGGTGGCCGCGGGCCTGGTGGGAGCGCAGTAGCGGGGAGGGGAACAGCCACTGCTGGGTCGCCGGGGCTGTGGGCAGTTGCTCGCGGCGATGCTGCCAGGTCGTGATGATCTCGGCGGTGTCGGCGGTGATGGGCAGCCGGCGACGCCGCCGGGCGGCCTTGTGGTTGTCGTAGATCAGGTTGTGCTGGCCGTCGATGACTTCGACGCAGCCGATCTTGAGGCTGACGATCTCGCCGGGGCGGCGGCCGGTGTCACGCAGGATCTGGTAGATGGTTTGGTGCATGGCCCGCAGGTCGGCAGCACCGATCGAGCCGTGTCCCCCCGCCGGACCCAACAGGTGAAGATGCTGGTCAAGCTGGCGGATCACGTTGTCGGGCAACGCCTTTCCCAACTGTTCCTCGTTGACGTCCTCGACCACCCAGTGACGACGCTGGGCTGGTCGAAACGGGTCGGGCACCTCGGTCATGAGCGCGTTGGCGCGGCCGTGCTCGATCACCTCGCAAAACACCCGCAGCAGCTGGGTGCGATATGAGGCGGAATGAGGACTGCCGTCGGTGCGGCGTTGCTCGATGATGGCCTGTTCGACGAGGACGAAGTCGCCCGCGCCCAAGCTGGTCGGGTCGATGCGACCGCAGGCCACCAAGGTTTGGGAAGCAACACGGCAGGCCCGCAGCGCTTGCCGCAGTCGTTGCAGGTAGGGCCGGGTGTTACGGGCCCAGTCTTTGAGCACTTCGCGCAGCCAGCGCAGCTCGATGCAGCCGAAGTCGACGGTCCCTTTGGTGGCCGGCCAGCGGCGTGAGCCGTTGGACTGCAGGTCCAGCAGCTGCACCCGCCACACGTCGCCCGCGTACGGGTCAGCGCCGGCGTACTGGGTCCAGGCTCGTTCCAGGTACCGGCGCAGGTCAGCGAACAAGCCCCTGACGGCCGCGTTGTATTGCACACCGCCGCTGCCACACACGGTTTGGGGGTCGACGCGGCGAACCGAGACAGCTCCCTTCAGGCGTGCGATGAGGATCCGCACCGGCAGCGGGTCCAACGGAGGAGGCGCCTGATCGCGGCGTTGCAGCGCGTAGAGCAGCTCCAAACGCCCCAGCTCGGGCAAGCCAGCAAGCGAGAACTGGTGGGCCGCGATCCGAGGCTCCTCGCCGGCGATCCACGCGGCCAGCTCCTCCGGTGACATCGACGCGGGGTTGCGTTGCCGCTGCAGCCGATTGCCGTGGAACCAGCACAGCCCACGCCGGGTGACCCGTTCGCGACCGCAACCGGTGACCAGGCACGGCTCGGTGCGGATCAGCGGCCGAGCAGAAGCGATGAACTCCTCCAGCGGCCCGGCGCCGGCCTTGCGCCAAGCCCGTTCATGCCGAAAACACAGCCCACGACAATGCAACTCGCCCTGGCAATCTGGCACCGCGCAGCCGCCTCGGGCAACCGGGCGGGTCGGGCGCCGCCGGGGAGCGCGGTCGAACTCCTCCTCGCAGACACCGGCCGCCGCGCGCGCCCGCCGGCAACTCGAGCAGCGGCCGTTAAAGCCCCGCGCCGCCGTGGGACAGCCCGGAGTCCGGCATCGCCACGCCGCTGTCCGGTCACTGTCCAAATCCCCAGTGAACAGCCACAGCGACCCATCCCACTCACCCGGCCGCCACGCGGCATCGATGTGAGCCGACAGCCACTCCAGCCAGCCGGCATCGGTGAGCGACCGCCGTTGGGCGTCGCTGCCGACCGTCGGTCGCGACGCGGGCGTGGTCATCGGAACCGCTCCCCGGCGGCCACAGCCTCCACGGCTCGGCGCTTGTCCTCGTCTCGCGCATGCAGGTAAACAGCGGTCGAGGCCAACGCGGCGTGACCCAAAAGCCGTTGTACGACATCGAGATCCACCCCGGCCCGCACCCAGTTCGTAGCCGCCGTATGCCGTAACATGTGCGGTCGCACCGCAAAGCCGCACTCCTTGGCCAGCCGCTCGAAGAACCCTTTCGCCGCGCGGTAAGTCATCGGCGCACCCAGCGGTTCGTGGTAGAGGTTGACAAACACCATGTCGCAGTCGTCGCCGCCGAGGATCTGCATGCGTTCGAACTGGTAGTCCGCGTACGCCGACAGCACCGCCTCGCTGGTCGGCACAGTGCGAGCAAACCGCGACTTCGCCAGCGCGCCATTGGGATTGGCTCGGTGTCGCACGTGAACGTGAGCGCCCAGCACCGTGCAACCCACACGCCGCGAATCGGGAAGCAGGTGCAGATCGGATCGGCGCAATCCCAGAGCTTCCCCGATCCGTAACCCCCCGTCACGCAGCAGCGACACCATGAATCGTTCCCGAGGCCTCCGACAACACGCCAAGACCCGTTCGCCTTGCTCGATGGTGAACGCCTCGGGGAACGCCGCCTCCGCCCTCGCCTTGAGCGCGCGGGCCCGGATCGTCCGCAACTGGCCGGATTCGCCGGCATCAAAACCCGGCGGAGTGAATTGCAGCCAGCGAGGTTCAGACAATCGGTCGGCGACGGCCTGGTCGATCACCCCGGTCCTGGCGCAAAACCGCAGGAACTCACACACCGCGGTGAGGATCGCGTTTACCGTTGCGCCCGAACGCAACCGCCCATCGCGGCGCGGGGTGGCTTCGATGAAATGCTTGAACCGGGCCAAGCCCGGCAGACCGATCGAGGACCACTGCACCCCCTGGCCGGCGCACCAGCCCAAGAAGCTCGCCACCCGCCCGGCATAGGCGCGGATCGTCTGCGGCGAACGCCCGGCCCCATGCAGGGCTCGCAGAAAGTCGCTGGCCTCCCGGTGCATCACCAACCCGGAGTCAAGCACCACCCACAACTCGGATCCATCCAGGGGTGAAACCGCCCGTTCGGCGCGGAACTCGTTCACGTGCCAAACGTAACGGTCGTGCCTGCAACTACCGGATATTCGTAAGGCACCGGCGTGTCACGCCGCTGAACCCATGTACCTCATGCGGTCGCAAGCAGTACAGATAACGAAGGTGTGACGCCATTGGTGGGGCGTGAGGTGCACCGGGCGGCCGTGTTCGTCGCGGATCTCGCAGGTTTCGAGCCAGCAGTTCAGCATGCGGCGGTAGGTGCCGGGGTCGAGCGGAACGTCGCCGGAGACGTTGGAGCGTTGGCGCAGGAACAGCAGCGGTGTCCCGTCCGGCCACTTGTCCAGCACCCTGCGCTGTTGTTCGCCGATCGCGGCCTCAAGCTCTTCATCGATGGGAACGGCGGCTTCGCGTTTCATCTTGGTGTTGAAGTAGCGCAGGTAAGGGGCGCCTTGCCCGTCGTGGACCACGCAGTCGAACGCGAGCGACAAGGCGCTGGAAACCCGCAGGCCGCAGCGGGTGAGGATGAGCGTGGCCAGCTTGCCGGAGGGATCGGGCCAGCGATCCAGATTGGCCGCCGATTCCACCTGGGTCATCACGAACTCCGCCAGTCGGCGGTCCACCTGGGCGGGGATCGGTGGCGTATCGCCAGCATAAAAGGCCGCCCCTGCGGGGACGCTGTCGTCCCAGCCGTGCTGGCAGACGGCTTGGAGGAACACGTTGAGCGCGTTGATCCGGTGCCTCTTCACGTCGTTTCCACCGGGTTGGGACATCGCGTGGGCGAGGTAGCGTTCCAGCAGGGGCCGGTCGATCTCGGCGAGTGTGTCGACGCCGGCGAGGGTCAGGAAGTCGCTGAAGCGGATCGGGGCATCGACTCCTGCGCAAGCCGCGCCGATGCTCAGCCCGGACGTCAGCCGCAGCCTGGTCCACCGTTTGCCCAGATCCCGTAGCCAGCCGGGGATGGGTGATGTGGTCGAACCGCAATCGTGCTCTTGGACAGGGGCGTCCGGCGGGCGGGGCAATGCCGGGCAGCTTGTCCAGCCGCCAGACGTTCCTGGGGTATTCGATCTCCCAGCCGATTCCGTCTCGCAGGGCCTCGATCCCGTAGCGGGCATCGAGCAGGAAGATCAGCGATTGATTCGGGCGGGTCGCCCCTGCGAGGCGCCATTGTTCCTCGCCCAGCTCCAGCAGCGAGGCGATGCCCAGCGTCTCGACGAGCCGGACAGCGGGGGTGACCATGCGGGGAGGCGCGACGCGGGAGCGTGCGTCGTAGCGGCATTGCAACGCGTACTGGATCTCCAGTCGCGGTTGTGCGGCCAGGGCCCGTAGATCGATGTGAGCGGTGCCGACCAGTTCGCAGTCGGTGATGAACCGCTCGATGCCGGGTCGGCCGTGCCGCACCCAGCGGTCGTCGTGACCGGGGCAGAACAATTTCGTGGGAGTGCCGACCCACAGATCGCAGAACGGCAGCCTGCATTCGGCCGATGCCGGGTCGCTCGGTGTCGCGTCAGGAGTCTTCCAGCTGACCAGGTCGGGCCGACCGGCCCGCTTCCACCAGTCGCTGTGCTTGCGGCACAACCCGTTTCGATCCCATCGTCCGTGCTTGCATTCGGTCACGACGCAGGCGGCCAGCGCCTTGCGGCCCCGGGTCGGCGGTCGGGATCGGCGAGGAACTCCGCCATCGACCGATAGCCCCGTTTGCGGAACCGCTGAGAGTGGGCACAGCACAGGCGTTGCCGCAGCGCTTCCGCGGTCCGGTCGCAATCGGCGACGATGCACTGGTCGGAGATGAAGACAGGGTCGTTCGGCGCGGGAACGTAGACCTCGACGCGGAACTCTGGCCGGACGGCGGCCATCAGCTGCTCCAGCAGCGATCCCCGGGCAGGCTTCTCGGCGGTCGTCACCAGCGGACCCCCGTCCGGTGAACCAGCCCGCGGCCTCCAGCGTCTGACGGGCGTCCTCGACGGTGAGGTGATCGTACGCGTCGATCGTGGTGGTGATCGACGCGTGTCCCAACAGCTCCTTGACCGACTCGATGCCGGCACCGCGGCGCAGCAGCCAGGTCGCGTAAGCGACCCTGTCTTCCCGCGGGCGCGGTTGGTGTTGTCGCGCGGGGCGACGGTAACCGCCTTCTCCGCGATGCCGAAGTCCTCGTGGCGCAGCCCGAGCGCTTCACCCACCCGGACGCCCGTATCCAGCATCAGGGCAAAAAGCAGCCGGTCCCGCAGATGATCACAGGCGTCCAGGATCACCTGAACCTGTTGCACGGTAAGAACTTTCGGCAGCGTTTTCGGCGCCTTCAGTTTGATCGTCCGCCGCCGCTCGCCAGCGCGTTTGGACACATGGTGCAGGAACGGCCGATACGACGTCACCTCGGCTCGGCCGTGTCTGCTCGTCGGCTGCATCGTGATGAGCAGGCCCGACAGCTCGACACCGTGACGGGCATGGAACCCGCAAAACGACGTCACCGCAGAGAGTTTCCGGTTCACGCTGCTCTCCGAGCAGTGCACCTCGACGGTCGGCAGCACCGCCACCCGGCCGTCGCGGACCTGCGGCGGCAGCCGCAGCCACGCCACGAACCCGGCCACATCCTCCAGCCGCGCCTTGCGCCAGTCGACGCCGCGCCGGTCCAGATAGGTCATCCAGTCCTTCAGATCATGGGCATACGCCTTGATCGTGTTCGGCGACTTCTCGATCGACGCCAGATACGCCAGGAACCGCTCGATCGGCTCCACCGGCACCAGATCATCGCCGAGCACCGTCCACGACTCGAACCCCGTACCCGGCATCAGCACACGCTGCACACGCATCTCTACCTCACGTTCCGTGATGGATAGCAGAAGGTAATCCCATCCACGACCCGATCCCAGGGATTTCCGGTGCACGTCGCACACGTCGTAGACGGCCCCAATTCAGCTAGAGATAACGAACACCTGCCGACGACGTTCGTCTACGCCGGCATCGATGTCGAACGCTCCGGCGTATTCACTGGCACTCGCGGCCGCCAGCTTGCCGGACGCTTCGGCGTGATCAACACCGGCCCCTTCCCCTACGGCCGCGAGTGGAAACCGTTGGTCGCGGCGATGGAAGGCACGCTGCGACTACACCGCCACGAACCGGGCAGCCTGGTGCGCGAAGCAAGATACCTGCACCTACGCACCGGCGGGGTGATCGGCAGCCTGGCTCACCTGATCCGTTCAGCAGCGATCCGCTCCATTCTCGATGAATCTGAGCAGATCACAAGGGAATTGATGGATACCGTCCTGATCGACTACGCGGCACATATCGCCGCCCAGCGCAGCGCCAGCTGAACCGCTGTGACCACCATTGCCTGGCCGACAGGACCGCGACAGGCCCTCCCACGGACCGTGACACCGTTTCAACGCGAAACAGTGTGGTCATATGTAACACGCCTTGCCCACGCCAATCATCTTCAGCCCCAAGACCTTCGCTCCTACCTCGTTGGAAGGCAACACGCAGATCCACGCCCAGACTGGCTCGCCACAGCCAGCGGATACCCGCTGCAGGTCCTGCACGCCCGGCTGAAGGGATTAGCTGCGGACGAACGCGACCCCACCCGCCAGCGGCGTCGATCACGACCCGCCTGTCAGCTATGCATGGCGCGGCGAGGCGTGCACCAACAGGTGTACTGCTGGCTGCCGGAATACATGACCGTGTGCCGTCGGCATCAGCGGTGGATCGGGCCACCTGCGCGTGCTTGGGAGGACCAACAGAGCCTCGCGGCCCGGCCCCGCGTGATAGCAGCCGCCCGCACCCATGGGCGACTCTGTCACATCAGTACGACCGCCGAACATGACCTGCGTGACGGCCAGCGCATAGTGCTGGACGCCAGGTCCGATATCGACACTCTTGAGGCACACATCAGCGCCTACCCACAGGTCATCACACTGGCTCAGATCCTGGGCGCCTATCGTCGTCGCCTATGGCATTACGACGGCAAGGCGGTCACGCTGGCGCGTACCATCCACGACCTGCACAACGAAATCGCCCACCAACTAAACATCCGTCACCCGCATGCCGAGATGCATCCAATCGAGGGCTGGATCTACGACCAGAGGATCGTCGCACGCACACGCATCACCGCCTCGGCGGTCTTAGGGAACACGGCGTCAACCATGCGCGAAGCCGAAACACTTGATATTCATCCGTGTTGGCTCTTCCTGAGGGTGTTGATTGTGTCGATGACCCCGGCAATGTCCTTGTCGCTGAGTTTTTCCCCGTCGAAGACGTGATTAAGCAGGATCTTGAGGTCGAGCATTTGTTGCAGGTAGACCAGGCACGGGGGGCAATCCTCAAGATGCTTGGCCACAATCGCTCCCCACTGCTGCGGGTCCGAGTCGACAAGGTCATCGACGAGTCGAACGAAATCGACGCAGTCGATCGCGGGGACTGTGTTGTCGTAGACGGTCATCGTTGGTACCGCTTCTCTAGTTCGTTTCGGAGGTTACCTCGGGCGCGGTAGAGCAGAGCGCGCTGCGCCTCGGCGGACAGTTCGAGAATCGCGGCCGCCTCTTCGCCGGACGCACCGACGAGGTCGCGGAGGATCACCAGCTGTCGTTGCCGCGCCGGCAGCGCATCGAGCGCGGCCCGCACGTACCCAACGAGTTCGGTTGCCACGGTTTGGTCTTCCGGCAGAAAGCGTCTGGACGGCGGGACGCTCCAGTGCCCAGCATCGGGGTGGCCGGCGGGGTGCATGCGACCCGACAGCGGGTCGGTGTCATCGGGAGCCAGCACCTCATGCTCGCGGATCCGGGACTCGCGGCGCCGGTACCGCGAGGCGGTGTTCTTAACGATTGCGAATAACCAGGTGGCCACGGAAGAACGCCCCTCGAACGAACTCGATGACTGCAGAACCTGCACCCATGCCTCTTGCACTGCTTCTTCGGCCACCGTCGGTGAATCCACCATCGTGCGGGCGAAATTCACCATCGGCCGGTGGAAGTCGCGTACCAAACTGGTCAGCGGAATACCGCCAACCAGACGCTCGGGTTCAGCGGCCTCGGGCGGCAGCGCCCCGGAGTCACCGTTGACCCGGGCCGTCGCTCACTCGCATCGGTCAAGTTCCCACCGCAGTTGAGCCTCGGATGGCGACTGGACGGGGATGAAAGCGGCCTCGCGGTAGCGCCGGCTTGCCGGTGTCCTGCTCGCGTACCCCTTGCCGCCCGCAGTCCGGATATCCAAAGCCGCACTGGCGCTGGCAATTTCAGCTGCGGTGAGCCGTAGGGACAGTAACTCTTTCTTGCCGGGGGGCCGCGGTCCGCCGACGGCCGCGGTCGCGCTCGCCAATGTTGTCTGCGCCAGGGCGAGCTTTTGTGCGACCGCGTCGACCTCCGCGGTGAACACCGAGTTCACCCCGCTCAGTCCGAGCTTGCTCTGCTCCACAGTCGTCTTGGTCAGCCCGATGCACATGGCCGACTGCAGGACAAGGAATGTGGGCCGGACTGCGTTGAGAAACCCTTCAAAATCCGTGGACAACACCTGGTCTGAAGCGATGAACGCGTCTTGCAGTGTCAAATACGACGCCGCGGTGCTCCCCATTGCCAGCAGCGCGAAGTGCTCGCCGATCTCGACGCCGAGGGTGTTCAGGGGCAGAGCCGCGATCAACTTCTCGCCGGCTTCGGTGCGTGCCGCCGTGACCATCAGCGAGTCGGCATATAAGTTGCTGGCCCACCTGATTGTCCCGCTCAGCCGCAAACCGCCGTCGACCGGCGTGGCCGTGAGGTCGAGGCTGCCACAACCGGCCGCATCCTTGAACGCCGAGGCCATGGCGGTAACCCCCGGTGTGGTTCCGGCGAGCAGCGGCTCAGCCGCCACCTTGCTGAACGGCGTTGCGGCCGTGAGCAGGTACTCCACCGCCATCCGGTGAGCCCACACCGAGAATCCCGTGCTCATGCACTCCCCGGAGATCAACCTGATCACGTCGGCCATCTGGGAGAGCCGGCCGTCGCCGTTGCCGGGCGCGCCGAGGCCGAGCAGACCGGCGGCCCCGAGCGCCGCGAAGCTGCGCCTCGAGGTGTGCTCGTTGCGGTCCAACGCGTCGGCGTGGGCACGAATGTCTGGCAGCAGCTCCGCATCGAGCAGGTCGATCGCGGCATCGATTGTCGCGGTCACGGCGCGACCTCCTGTTCTGTGTGGTTCCACGCGTAGTCGAGGAACTTGCCATCGAATGTGACAATCACCCGATCGCCTTTCGGGTCGGGACGGCGTTCGACGCTCATCTGGAAGTTGATCGCGCTCATAATCCCGTCGCCGAACTCTTCGTGGATCAGCTCCTTGATCGCCGGGCCGTAAACCGACAACACCTCGTGAAACCGGTAGATCGTCGGATCGGACGACACGGCTTCGCCGCTGCCCCGATACGGCGTCATCTGCAAGACAGCGACGGCTTCGTCATCGAGCTCAAGAAGCTCCGCGACGATCAAGGCCTCTTGGGCCGAGAGCGAATGCTGTCCGAGTAGCGCGGCAACGGTCCACACCTTGTCTTTGCCGATCGACTCGGCGATCTTCGCCCAGCTCAAACCGCGTTTGAGCCGGGCCAGCCTGATGACCTCCGCGAGGTCGGCCTTGGTCAATGTGCGCGTCACAGTCGGCTCCCCGTCGCAATTGCCTAGCCGATGGCCAGGGTTGAGTCGACACTTACCGGGTTGCGGAACGTGTTCACAACGGGCGACCAGGCGATCGCGTTGTCGTGGATCTCCTTAAGGGTCGCGTCGTCGGCATCTCCAGCCAGGCTTACCTTGCAGCGGACCGCGCTGAAGCCGAGGCGTTTCCCCTCTGGGGTGTCGCCCACGCCCCACACCGCCGAGATGTCGACGTCACCTTCCATCTCGACCTCGATCTTGGTGAGAGTCACGCCGCGGTGCGTGGCATTCGCCAGCAGGCCGACCGAGATGCATGACCCCAGCGCAGCCAGGGCGGTCTCTGAGGGGTTGGGCGCCGAGTCATCGCCCAGCAACGCCGGCGGCTCGCCGACCAGCATCGGTGCAAGGTCGCGCACATAGGTCATGTTGCGGAACCCGGCCTCACATACCGTCTTGGCTTTAAGGGTCTTCTTGCCGGTTTCAGGATTGGCCTTGGCATTACAGGACAGCCGGTCAAGCCCTTCGGCGTCGATGACGAGCGCGTCGGTCATGAAGGTCCTCCGTTTCTCGCATGTTTTGATCTTCATGGCGTTAGTGCTCGGCGAGTGGCGAAACGTGACGGTCGCGAGATTGATTTACCGAGACGACACCAGACATCGCTTGCCAGAAACATCGCGGGCACCCCCGGAGGCGCTGGGTGGGTGAGATGTGCTCAGCTATAGGGACTCTGTCCGATGAAGTGGCCTTTCTCAGGCGTGGGCGGTACCGGGAAGATAGCTGACCCGATGCGGCGGATGTGTTCGCAGAGCGGGTGGTGGGCGCCAAGTCGGTTCTGCAGGCGAATAAAATCGTGAGGATCTTTTTGATCCGAGATGGACAGCAGGCGTTCAGGGGCCGGCCGGTTGCGTCACGAAGTCGATAAGTTCTTCCACCCGGCTGATCAGCGCCGGCTCCAGATCGTTCCAGTCGCGCACCCGCGAACGGATGCGCCGCCAGGCCCTGGCGATGTCCGCCTGGTCAGCGTGCGGCAAGCCGAGCGCCTTGCACGCGCCGTATTTCCACTCCATGTGCCGCGGCACGTTCGGCCAGGCCGCTAAGCCGAGCCGCTGTGGCTTCACGGCCTGCCAAATGTCGACGTAGGGGTGCCCGACAACGAGAGTGTCGGGACCACCCGGTCCCCGTCGCACCGCATCGGCGATCCGCGCCTCCTTCGAACCTGTGACGAGGTGGTCGACGAGCACGCCGAGCCGGCGCTCCGGACCGGGCCCGAACTCTGCCACGAGGCCCACCAGGTCATCGACGCCACCGAGGTGCTCGACGACGACACCCTCGATTCGCAGGTCCTCGCCCCACACCTGCGCGATGAGTTCGGCGTCGTGGCGGCCCTCGACATAAATCCGGCTGGCACGGGCGACGCGGGCGCGGGCACCTGGCACCGCGACCGAGCCGGACGCCGTCCTGCCCGAGGCGGTAGGCGCCGGGCGGCGCGGCGCAGTGAGGATCACTGGGCGGCCCTCGAGCAGATACCCGGGGCCCAGGGGAAAGCCACGGGTGTGCCCGTGCCGGTCTTCCAGGTCGATGCGGCCGTATTCGACTCGCACCACTGCGCCGACGTAGCCGGTCTCTACGTCCTCGACCACCATGCCGAGCTCGGCCGGATGCTCGGTCGAGCGAGGCTTGCGCCGACCCGCGGCGAGAACGTCGGTTCCATAGCGATCCACCACGCGGCAATATTAGGAAGCCTTGCGGCCAAATGCCGTTACGGCGCGCCAATAGAGCAATTGTCAAGACCTGCATCTGCGCACGGTGCCCCGCGGGCGGTGTAAAAGCGGCCCTGACGTCGGTTCCCCTCGTTGCATTCGTGATGTTATGCCGTGGTGGCGGGATTGGCTCTGACCGCTCCGGTTTGGAGCTTGGTTGCTGAGGTCTTATAGAGGACGGCAGTTGAGATGTACCGGCGCGGTAATCTCGGGACCCGTTTGGAGTGATCCATCGCCGCCCAGAATTCGTCCTGGGGGCGGTCGTAGCGCAAAACATCTTGAAAATAGGCGATGGTGCGCCCGACGGTGAGGCGGTCGGTGTCACCGGGGGCGTCGGGTCCGGCGGCGAGTTGGACATAGCCGAGGTAGCTGAGCCCGTTCATGGCGACCGCGCCGGAAATCCAGGGCTGCTCGGCGATCCATGCCAGGGTGGCCAAGGCCGTCGTCGCGGTCGTCGCGGAAGGGCCAAAATTCGCCGTCGGATCCGAAGGTGCCCCGGCAGTTTTGCACGATGACCTGATATCCGCGTTCGGCAAGCAGGATCGAGGTCAGGTCGGGTTTGGTGCCCCTGAGTGTGTAGGGGGTGCGGATCAGCACGATAGGAAGGTCGTTCTCCCCGCGGGGGGCGGTGCGGTTGGCCAGCAGCACGGTTCCGTCTGGCATCGGCACCCGAAGATCCACCTCGCAGACCAGGTCAGAGTGTGTCGCCGGTGGCAGCTTCATCGCCCACCCGATCAGCTTGGTGGTCAACGACATTCGCGCTCTCCCTGCCCTGCCCGTTAGCGGTCGCCTAGCGACCAAGGTTCGCTAGCAGCGCGACGCCGGCAGTGAGGCACCGTATATGCCGCGTGACTTAGAACGCGAAGCGGTTCAGCACGTCGTAGTTGCGGGCCGGTGTGGCGTAGATGAGCCGCCACAACAGCCGCACCGGCGCCGAGGGTATGCGTTCGTAGAGTGCCCCCACGGAGGACTGATCGAGGAAGCGCATTCGCGGGTTCCATTGCTCGATTTCGCGGGCGTCACGGATGCCCCACTTGGTGATGCCCTTGGTGAGCACCTTGGACAGCCGCGGCCCCATCGGCGACACGGTGTCGAAGACGAGCTCGCCACTGCCGAACCGATCCGTGAGGCGTTGCAGCAGCGTACGCACCTCGGGCTCGGTGAGATACATGACTAGTCCCTCTGCGACCATCAGCATCGGACGATCGGTGGGTATCTCGTCCAGCCACGCCTCATCGGTCACCGACGAGCCGATCATCCGGTAGCCGGCGTGGTCGTCGTAGAGCTTGCGCCGCAACGCGATCACATTTGGTTGATCGATGTCGAACCACTGCACGGTTTCCGGTGGATGCAGCCGGAA
>DATJBA010000382.1:0-3835 GCA_035515675.1 Mycobacterium sp. | reverse complement strand
GTGAGGCGATGGCGGCGGGGCCGCAAGTGCGGGGAGATCACGCTGAACACCGCCAACCGTTGGGCTGCGCCAGGTGTGCGGAAGCGTTTGATGGCGCGTTCGCGGTGCCGGGTCGGCTGGTGGGAGTTCTCCGCCCGGTTGTTCGGGTATTGCGATTGCCGGTGCTCGACCGACGGCATCACCTCCCGATGCGCCACTGGGTAACTGCGGAGCTTGTCGGTGACCAGCACCGGAAAAGACGCGCACTGCCTCTTGAGGAGTTTGCCGAAGAACCGCTTGGCGGCCTTGGCGTCGCGCCTGCACAAGACGAGGATGTCGAGGACGTTGCCGTCCTGGTCGACGGCCCGCCACAGATACTGCCGACGGCCGGTGATCGTCAAGAACACCTCGTCGAGATGCCACTTGTCGCCGGGTCGGGGTGGGCGGCGGCGCAGCCCGGCCCCGGCGGATTGTTGTCGGTCCTCAAGTCGATGACCGCCGCCCGGTTCAGGTGGACCTCACCTCCGACATCTGCCGGTTCGAGTATCAGCCTCTTAATCGAGGCAGACTCGAGGTTGAGCGCCTTGCCGTCTGGATTGCGCAGCCTGGCCTCGCGGAGGTCGAGGTCCCAGGTTGCGCAACTCGATCATCGCCACCGGCGAGTCGACTGCAGCCGCGGTGTCCAACACACCAGCTGCCACGGCCGGCGCGCCGGGCCCCAGCCATCGGCCGATGCCCAGCGCGGGGATCGGATTGGGCGGGTCGAGGTGAATCTCGGCAAGCCGGGCCGCGTCGGCGGGCGCCCAGCTGCTGTCCACCACTGGCGCCGGCGCCACCCGCAGGGCGCGCAGCAGCGGGCTAGCCGCGTCGGGGCCCTGCGGTGAGGCGAAAGCCAGATGCACGATCGGTACACCTTGCAGCGCCGGGGGAAACGTTGGGGCACCCGGCGGCGTGTGCAGCACGCTGATACTTGTCGACAGCGCATCACCGATCTGCCCCATAGCACTCACCCACGCGTCGACGACCGGCCCAAGAGCATCGATGCTCCACAGTTGATAGCCGGCCCACAGTTCTTGGGGCGCCACAAGTTCAACGGTCAGAGCGGTGGCCAAGCCAACCCCACCCCCGCCCCGAAACGCCCACAGCGCCTCGCGATCGACGGCGTTGGGCGCGTCCTCTTCCGCCCGCCGTATCTGCCCGTTGCCATCGACATAGTCGACAGCCAGCAGCGCCGAGCTGGCCATCCCATGCGGGCGGGTCAAAAACCCGACTCCGCCCCCGAACGTGTAGCCGGCGACGGCCACCGTCGGCGAGGACCCGGCCAGTCCAAGCAGCCCATCGCGTTCGGCCACCGCGTTGACCGCCGACCATGTCGCACCCGCACCGACGTGGGCGACGCGTGCCTGCGCGTCGATGCGTACCGTGTTCAATCCGGAAGTGTCCACCAGCACCCGATCGGATTCGATCGGCGCACCCGCGCCGTGCCCGCTGGCCTGTACTGCGACCCCAGGTTGTGCTGCGCGGCCCACTGCACGGCTTGGGCGACCTCCTCGGCGCGGCCCGGGTGAGCCACCATAACCGGACGCTGCACCACCGTGGCGTTGTGCGGGGTGGTCGCGGCCCGGTATACCGCGCTGCCCGGCTGTGACAAAGATCGGCTCTCATCTCAGTCATCTCGTCCTACCCAATGTGGCGGGATTTTGCGATGTCGGTGAATGTCGCGGGCACAGTTTCTTCCTCCTTAGGAAATGAGCAGGAGCGCAGAAGTGATGAGCATGACGGCGGCGGTGAGGCCGTGGACTCCGAAGGCGATTGACTTGGGGCCGCCGTTGGCGAGCACGATGGTCGCGTCGGCGAGCGGAATTATGGTGGCGGCCAGTATCATCCAGCCAAGCGGGTGCGTGGCACCTGCGGCCATCAGAGTCAAGACGATCAGCCCCGATGCGATGTCGCGGACGCCCTTGACGCTCAAGTAGGCGCCGGCGGCTTTTTGGCTGAGATCTGGTTGCACGCCGTAGCCGGCGGCCGCGACGCGCGGCGCGACGATAAAGCGTGCGCCGATGAATATGATGCCCGCGCCGATGAGTCCGGCGAGCGTGTAGGCGATGGTGGTGGTGGTCATGTCGAGCACTCCTGCGGTGCTGTTAGTGAATCGGTGAGAATGATGTCGGGTCGAGCGGCACCGACTGAACGTCGATGATCTCGTTGGGATCGAAGCCGGCCATGTCGGCGGCGAATTGGGGGCTGGTCATGATATGCCGGGTGAGTTGTTCGGGGTCGGCGCCCGGTGGGTAGCGGATCAGCGCGACGAGTCGATTCGCGCCGTCGCTTCGCTCGGTCCACACACCGTGGGTGGTGACCCCGAACGTCGTGAAGGTTGTCAGGTGGCGGGCCCAGCGAACCGTCGCGTACCGCTGCAGAGCTTCGGGCGATCGCAGGGTGTAGATCCTGAGCTGAAACATAATGCTGTGCTCCTTCGGTTGATGTCGGCTGGTGTGGGTCTGTGGGCGTGGGCGTGTCAGATCATCAGCGCCACGCATAGGGCGGCCAGTGCCAGAGCCTGTAGCATCGCGCGGGCGCCGATGATTGAGTCCCACTTTGCTTGCAGCACACGCCCGTTCGGTAGCACCTTCCCGGCGTCGGCGGCCGCAGTCAGCTGTCGATTGATTGGCGCGCTCACCCGTGTGTAGAGCACAAGCCAGACCAACAGCAGGACCAGCGCGGCGCCCGCCGCGATCGCTTGAGTCCAGTGTGCGGTGACACCGGCCAACACCCCGCTTACCGCGGCGGCGAAAAACCCGAGCACCCAGGGCACCGGCATGCGCCGGTCGCCGTAGCGATGCACGCTTCCCGTCACCGCGACCAGGGCATCGTCGTCGACCAACGCCAAGGCCGGTCGCAGCACGATCGCGCAAAACACGTCGGTGCCGTAGACCACCGCTGTACCCAGCACCGCGATCAGGGCGGCGGAACGAGTGATGAGGTCCAAGACCATGTCAAAACTCCTCTCAACCGATAACTGCTAGCAACGCTAACCCCTCATGCGAGCGCTGTCAATAGCAGCGCTCGCAGTTCTAGCGATGCTAGTATCGGGTATGGCCATTGAGGATCGTCGTGAGCGTGAGCGGGCCGCCCGGCGGCGGCTGATCGTCACAACGGCCCGCAAGTTGGCCGAGGCCGAAGGCTGGGATGCCGTCACCACCCGTCGGCTGTCCACCGAGATCGAGTACAGCCAGCCTGTGTTGTACAAACACTTCACCGGCATGCAACAAATCGCTGAGGCCGTCGCCATCGACGGATTCAGCGAGCTCGCCGATGTGATTCGGGCCGCGCGCTCCAGCGCCGGCGCGGCCAGCGACGCCCTGACCCGGATTGCACACGCCTATCTCGACTTCGCCCGCGACAACCCGGCGGTTTACGACGCGATGTTCACCCGCGCGACCACCTTGCGCTTCGCCGCCCAAGACACACCGCCTCAGCTGACGGCGGCCTTCGCCGAGCTGCACCAAGCAGTCGGCCTCGTCGCTGACGAACAGGATGCGGACGCACTCACCGAGGTGTTCTGGGCCGCACTGCACGGACTGGTCACCCTCAACCGTACCGGCCGACTCCGCCCTGGCTACGACTCGGACCGTCTCCAACTGCTCGTCAAACAGTTCACCAGCAGACGAGAAACGATGCGCTAGGCCAAGCGCTGACTGGCTCTACCTCCTCGCGCCACCCCCTCGCCAATCAACCATCTGCCAGTACGGCGAAGGCCGATCCGACCCGGGTGATCGTAACGAAGCCTTCCAACGGTATTGGGCCGGTGCGGCTGGAAGACTACCGGGCGCGCCCCCGCCAGGCTCTTATCCTG